>DAOPKE010000089.1:0-10985 GCA_035390965.1 Bacteroidales bacterium
TACTTTAACCATTTTGCGTTAAATAAAAAAATATTTACTACTTTTAGGGGCCGTTTTTTATCTGAACGGTCCTTTTTTTTGTTTGATAAAATCCTATAGTTATGAGTGATAAATTGTGTCTGGAATGCGGTGAGCCGCTGCTGGGAAGAGCTGACAAGAAGTTCTGCAGCGATCAGTGCCGAAACACTTTCAACAACCGGATGAATAGTGACTCGATTAATCTGGTGCGAAATATCAATAATCAACTAAGAAAAAACCGGAGAATTCTGACTGAACTTAATCCGGAAGGCAAAACAAAAGTGCATAAGGATAAATTGCTTTCTAAAGGATTTTCCTTTAAATACAGTACTCATAGTTATACAACCCAGAAAGGCACAACCTATTTTTTTATTTACGATCAGGGCTATCTTGCACTTGAGGATGGGTTTTATTTTCTGGTGGTTGACAAGCGTTTACTTGATAAATAAATTTCATGAGAATTCATTTTATTGCTATTGGCGGCGCTGCTATGCACCAGCTTGCCATTGCGCTGCATCTAAACGGGAATGTCGTTTCTGGCTCCGACGATGAAATTTTTGATCCGGCTTTATCCAATCTTCGGCGACATCATTTAATCGGAGATCATTATTCATGGGATCCGGATTCTGTTACCGAAAATATTGACCTGATTATTCTTGGAATGCATGCCAGAAGTGATAATCCTGAGCTTCTGAAAGCATTGCAGCTTGGACTTGATGTCGTTTCTTTTCCTGAATTCGTTTTCAGATCCAGCCAAAATAAAAAGCGTGTAGTAATAGGGGGTTCGCATGGTAAAACAACCATTACTTCAATGATTATGCATGTATTGAAAGAATGCGGGCGCCCTTTCGATTATCTTGTTGGCAGCCAGGTGCGCGGCTTTGATGTGATGGTTTCGCTTAATGAAAAAAACGATCTTATTGTTATTGAAGGCGATGAGTATCTTTCCAGTTGCCTCGATCCGCGACCAAAGTTTCATCACTATCATCCCGATATTGCGGTTGTGAGCGGTATTGAATGGGATCATATCAATGTTTTTCCAGAGTTTGAACAATATACCGGTGCTTTCAGAACTTTTATCAATGCCGTTCCTGATCATGGCAGTATAATCTGGTGTGCCAACGATATGAATGTCTCTAAGTTGATGTCGGATTATCAGGGAGCAGCTGAACGTGTTTCATATTCCGCTATTCCGCATTTTCTTGAGAATAACCGGCTAAGTGTTTTATGCGGTCTTGTTCCTGTTCCGGTCAATGTTTTTGGTGAGCATAATATGCTTAATATGTCGGCCGCGCTTGAAGTATGCCGGCGCATTGGTATCAGCGATGAATCGTTTTTCTCGGCTATTTCTGGTTTTCAGGGTGCTGCCCGGCGATTGGAAACCATTTATGATGAAGATGGTTTGCGCATTTTTCGCGATTTTGCACATGCGCCCAGTAAACTGAAAGCTACTGTAAATGCCGTGAAATCGCGTTTTGCCGATGAACAGCTTGTTGCGGTTTTCGAATTGCATACCTTCAGCAGCATGAACAGAAAGTTCCTTCCGCATTATGCCGGAGCACTTGATCAGGCCAATGTCAGAGCGGTGTATTTTTCTCCACATGCTTTTAAGTTGAAAAAACTGGAACCTTTTACCGAAGCTGAAATACGCGAAGGATTCCAAAATACAAACCTGTCAATCCTAAACAGTCCTGAAGCTTTGATTGGATTTATCAGGCAACAGGTTACAAAACCGGCAAACATATTGCTCATGAGCTCTGGCAATTTCGAGAATGCGAATTTTGATGAAATTCCTTTGCTGAACTAACAAAAAAAATTAACTTTGTAAAAAATTAAAGGAGAATACGAAAAATGAAAAATCGTGCTTTGATTATTACATCTTGTCTGATGCTAATATCAGTATTGACTTTTGCTCAGGCAAAGCCAACCATTCAGTTTCAGAGTAAAGTGTACGATTACGGAAAAATTAAGGAGGCGGATGGTGTTGCTAAAGGTGTTTTCACTTTTACCAATATCGGAAATGATACCCTGCGGATTACCGCTGTTCGCCCGAGTTGCGGCTGTACGGCTTCGTCTTATACCAAAGATCCTATTCCTCCCGGAGGAACAGGAAGCATTGAAGCTGGTTATAATGCTGCCGGACGCCCCGGACATTTCAATAAGGCCATAACGGTAACTACCAACGATCCCGACAATGCTACCATTGTCCTTTCAATCAAGGGTGAAGTGATCCCGAAACCGAAATCAAAAGCCGACGAATATCCCAATAAAATAGGAAATCTTTATTTCAAAACCAATCACCTGGCTTTTCAGGACCTGAAAGAAAATGAAATCAAGACCGATACGTTCAAATTGTACAACAACGGTACAAAAGAACTCACCATTAAATTCAATGAGCTTCCCGCTTTCCTGAAAGCCGAAATTAAGGATCCTGTCATTAAACCGGACATGGAAAGCACCATCCTGATTACTTACGACGCAAAAGCCCGTGCTGATTACGGTTATGTTTTCGACAAGTTTTTCCTTACCACAGACGATGTTGATCAACCTGAAAAGCTCCTTTATGTAAGTGCCAATATTGTTCAGGATTTCTCCTGGATGACAGAAAAAAACAAGAAAAAAGCACCCCATATCCTTTTTGAAGCCGAATCGCACGATTTTGGTTCTGTTAAGGTTGGAACCAATGTTGAGTATAGTTTTAAATTTAAAAATGTTGGCAAATCAACGTTGAAAATTCTGAAAACCAAGGCAAGCTGCGGATGTACAGCCACTGATCCGGTTAAAACCGTTCTGAAAAAAGGTGAATCCAGCGAAATTAAAGTTGTTTTCAATACTACCGGAAGAAAAGGAAATCAGCACAAAACCATTACTGTTATTACCAACGATCCCGATAAGTCAGTCATTGTACTGCATATTCAGGGAAATGTTGAATAACACATCTTCTGCAATTGTAAGACCCGCCAATGTGCGGGTTTTTTTGTGCTTATAATCTTTCAGTCTTTTTGCATGTAAATCCGCTTTACACGCGCCGAAACAGATGTAAGTGCTTCGTATGCAATAGTCCCCATTGTTTCGGCATAAGAAATCAGTGAATTGTGCCGGCCGAAAATTTCTGCTTCGTCACCTTCCTTTATATTGTTGATATGACTTACATCGGCCAGACACATGTCCATGCAGATATTGCCAATAATGGGTGCGGCTTGCCCGTTGATAAAGACATTCCATAACCCGTTGCCCATGTTGCGATGAAATCCGTCGGCATAACCAATGGCTAAAGTTGCTATTGTCCTTGCATGTTCCGACTTCGCTTTTCTTGAATATCCAACGGTTTCGCCAGCAGCAATATGTTTAATCTGCAGAATTTTTGTCCGCAGCGATACTACCGGTTGCAGCTCGTTGTTGTGAATACCTGCCGGGTCTATGCCATACATTCCGATTCCCAGCCGGACCATATCGAGGTGTGCTTGCGGCAATCGCAATATGGCGGCCGAATTTGAAATATGTTTGAGTGTTTTATATCCGATGGATTTTTCGAGATTTCCGGCAAATTCTTTAAACCGTTTGAGTTGTAATTCCGTGAAAGCGTTTTCTGTGACGTCGTCCGACGAAGTAAAATGCGAAAAGACCGATGCGATCTGAATGCAATCGGCGTTTTCGTTGAGTATTGAAAACAATTCTTCAGCATCATTTTCTGTAAATCCCAGCCGATGCATACCAGAGTCAAATTTGATATGAATCCGCACCGGAAGCGCGATGAATGATGAATATAATTCTATGTTTTCAATCAGTTTTTGCAGGGTGGCAAAATTATAAATCTCAGGTTCAAGCTGATGACGGAAAAGAAAGTAATAATTGTTTTCTTCAGGGCTCATTACCATGATTGGGAGTGTGATCCCAGCATTGCGTAATGCAACACCTTCGTCGGCGTAAGCCACTGCAAGATAATCGAAGCGATGATATTCGAGGTGACGTGCAATTTCAATGGCGCCGCTTCCATATGCAAACGCCTTAACCATTGCCATCATGCGGGTTCCGCTGCTTAATTTGCTTTTGAAATAATTGATGTTGTGGGTTAGTGCATTCAGGTCTGTTTCGAGAATGGTTTCATGTGCTTTGTCTTCAATCAGTGCGCTGATGCGTTCAAAACCAAATCTGCGTGCGCCTTTTAGCAAAATCATCTCGTCACGGAATATGCTCAGGTCAAAACCATGTAAAAAATCTTCGGTGTTTTTGAAAAAATAGGATTCACCTGAAAATGTTTTGCTGTTGTTGCAAAGGTTTTCTCCAATACCGATGAAACGGTCTATGCCTCGTTTTGCAATGAGCTTGGCAATTTCGTTGCTCAGATCTTTGCTGTTGCGACCGCTTTCCAGAATATCGGACAGGATAATGGTTTTACGGGTATATTCCTTGTTCTTTTCAAGAAAATCAATGGCAATTGACAATGAATTGATGTCTGAATTGTAACTGTCGTTAATAATGGAGCAGCGGTTTTTTCCTTCTTTCAGTTCAAGTCGCATTTCAATGGACGACAGTTTCCTGATGCGTTCAGAAATGAGATTCTGCGCCATGTTTTCAGACAGCAGATACACCCAGCAATGAATAATGTTTTCGACAGAGGCCTTATCGGTAAAAGGGATAAAAATCCGAAGTGTTTCATCTTTTCTGACTGCGCTGATATTTGTACCACCTTTGTTCGCAATAACATCTGTAATCTGCAGCCAGGCATCATTTTTACGACCCCACGAAATCATTTCAACTTTTTTGTTCAGCCCGCTGCTGATAATCTTTTGCTCAATTTCAAAGTCGTCGGAGCAATAAATCAGTTTATTGCAATTAACGAAAAGCTGAAGTTTTTCTGCCGCTTTCTGACGGTGGTCAATGAAATTTTCGTCATGTGCAGCGCCTATATTTGTCAGAATTCCAATGTTTGGTTGAATGATGTTTTCAAGCGATTGCATTTCGCCTGGTTGCGAAATACCGGCTTCGAAAATAGCCAGTCGGTGGTTGGCTTCCAGATTGAAAACCGACAAAGGAACTCCAACCTGACTGTTGTAACTTTTGGGACTTCGTACTACATCTGTGTCGTTTGAAAGCAGCTGGTAGAGCCATTCTTTTACCATTGTTTTTCCATTACTTCCGGTAATGGCAATGACAGGAATGTTGAATTTTTTTCTATGGGCCGCAGCCAGCGACTGAAGAGCATGCAGCGTGTTGTTTGTTTTTAAAATAGTTGCATCAGCCGGCAGTTCAGTATCTGCAGAAATGTCTGATATTATAAATGTTCGGATTCCTTTGTTATAGGCCTCTTTTAAAAACAAATGACCATTGTGCCGAACACCTTTCAATGCGATGAACAGTTCGTTTTTCCCATCTGAAATATGTCGGCTGTCGGTTATTATTCCTGAAATCCGGATATTTTTGGCATTGCTTTGCAAAAGTTCTGCTTTGCAAATGTCAACAATTTCATCAATGGAAAATTGAACGGATTTCATCACGGAATTTACTTATTCTTGTTGTAATTCAGTCGGTTGTAGTAAATTTCAACGCCAAGAATAAGAGCATTCCGGAATGAATTGCAAGAGGCCATGTTTTTGCCGGCAATATCATAACCGGTTCCGTGATCGGGCGAGGTGCGCACAATCGGTAATCCGGCAGTAAAATTCACACCATCTTCGAATGCCATTACTTTAAAAGGAATCATGGCCTGGTCGTGGTACATGGCCAAAACGGCATCGAAATTCCTGAAAGCGGTGTTACCGAAAAATCCATCGGAAGGAAAAGGTCCGAATGCATTGATGTGATTTTCGAATGCTTTGCGGATGGCGGGCTCAATAATGTTTTTTTCTTCATCACCGATGAGCGCATCATCGCCTGCATGAGGATTGAGGCCAAGCACAGCAATTTTGGGATTTGATACCCCAAAGTCATATTTCAATGAATGATTCAGAATGGCAAGCTTTTTCTCAATCAGGGAAATGGATAATTCCGAAGAGATTTTATTCACCGGAACATGTCCGGTAACAACACCAATCCTAAGATTGGGACTTATCATCAACATCATGTAATCATCTGTTTTGCATTTTTCGGCCAGATATTCCGTGTGCCCGGGAAAATGATAGGTTGGAGATTGAATGTTGCTTTTGTTGATGGGAGCTGTTACCAGAATATCTGCCTGACCAGCATTAATATCTGTAATGGCCATTTCAAGCGCCTTGTGGGCGAGTTGACCTGCAACAGGATCGGACTTTCCGAATTCAATTTTTATTTCTTCGTTGATGATGTTTACAATGTAGGGCTTCCCAGCTTTCAGTTGAGTAAGGTCGCGTACCAGTGTGAGCTGGTAATCGCTGATCGAAAGTGTTTTACGATGATACGAAGCCGCCTTCGAATTACCATAAATGACAGGAATGCAGAAATCAAGCATGCGACTGTCGGCCAGTGTTTTCAGTATCACTTCGTAACCGATGCCGTTTACATCGCCATGAGTGATGGCGGCAACAACTTTTTTGTGTTCACGTTCTTTCATGTTCAGAAAAATAGGAAAACAAAGGTACTCAAAAATCTTCGGATGGTTTTAATCTTTGCAATTGCACGACTGTGAGAAGAAAATTTTTGTTTCAGGCAGCATTATTTCTATCACTTCCTGCGCTTCACGCGACATGAATATAACTCTCATGTCGAGATATTGAAGCGTTTCGCTGAGCTTACCTATTTCTTTGGGCAATTTGTCGAGCTGGTTTCCCCATAAATCAAGTACCGCAAGGTTACTGAGCATGCCAATTTCGGGTGGCAGCTCAATGATTTCGTTTTGATTAAGAATCAATGATTTCAATGCACTGAGTTGCCCTATTTCTTTAGGGAGTCTGACTAATCGGTTACGTGAAATATTCAATACTCTCAATTTGTTTAATTGCCCTATTTCAGCTGGAATGTTTTCCAGTTTGTTTTTTTTCAGGTCGAGATAAATCAGATTGGGGCATTGAAAAACAACCGCTGGAATGGATGTGAGTTTTTGCCTGGATAAATCGATATATTCTACTGCATCCGTGTTGCTGGCTATCTGGTTGGTGTCGGTGTAAACAATGGCTGTTGAAATTCCGGGCGGTGTCATATCAGGAATTTCCTGTGCGCCGCATAGGGCGGGAAAAAACAAAAAAGCAATATAGCGTAGTTGTTTCAGCATATTCTTCCGAAATACTTAAACGCAGCATCACGGTCTTTTCGTATATGAGAGATAAGTTCTTCACGGGAGTTGAATTTAATTTCTTCGCGCAGAAACAATAAAAATTCTATCGTGAGCAATTCCCCATAAACATGTTTGTCGAAATCGAAAAGATGAGCTTCGATCTGAACAATATTGCCTTCAAAGGTAGGTCTGATGCCGATGTTGATGATGCCTTCGTACATATCGGATGCATGTTTGGCTTTAATGATATAAACACCCGGCGGAGGCAATATTTTATGGCTGTCGGATAAGCGCATATTTGCTGTCGGGAAGCCAAGTTCACGTCCGATACCAAAACCTTTTATCACTTCTCCGGTGAAGGAATAGTGGTACCCGAGCATATCATTGGCCATCTGAACATCGGACGCTGCCAGCAGATTGCGGATTTTGGTTGAACTGATGTTGAAACCCGAAGAGCTTATTGCCGGAATCTGAATCAGTGAGAAACCATATTTGTCGCTGAGTTCCGACAGCAGGGCAAAGTTGCCACTGCGGTCTTTTCCAAACAGATGGTCGTGCCCTACAACCAGACTTTTCATGTTTAATTTGCCAATGAGAATATCAGAAATAAACTTTTCGGCAGATATGGACGAAAAATCTGGAGTGAATTCCTGAACATATAGAAAATCAATATCGAAAAGACTGATCAGATGCGCTTTTTCATTAAGTGTTGTAAGCATTTTCAACTCGCCGGCATCGGATTTCAACACATATCGCGGATGCGTTCCAAATGTGAAAACGATGGAAGCCAGTTGATGATTTTTGGAAACAGATTTCAGAAAGCGAAGTATTTCAGCATGGCCCAGATGCACGCCGTCGAAAGTACCGACTGTGATGCAGGTTCCTTCGTCCGGCTGATTGAAATTGTGATTGCTGTAAATTGTTTGCATAAATGAGAATGAGTGACAAAGATACTAATTGAAAAATGAAATTGGATTTATTCAAAATGAAAATTTCCCATGAAGATAAATCAGGCAGCGAAAGTTTTTTTGTCCTTTTATGGCTTAAAAACGTCAGACACAGGGTTTTAAGCGCTGAACATATTGAATATTTATGCCATTTGTCATATTATACGATTATATTGAATAATGTAGTACTTTTGCAAAAAATTTCAATCACCAAAAAAATTATGTGTCTATGAGAAAAGCGTTTGCCATTCTTACAGCTCTTTTAGCTGCACCAATGCTTTCGTTGGCGGGGGAAGCCGACCTGGTCGTTCCTGAGGGAATGAAAGATTCAACCATTTTGTACTGGGGCTTTCTGATCACCCTGGCCGGTATGTTATTCGGATTGTATCAGTTCATCAAAGTTCGTAAACTGCGCGCACACCGCTCCATGCTTGATGTTGCTCAGGTTATTTTTGAAACCAGCAAAACCTATCTTCTTCGTCAGGGACGATTCCTTGTCATTCTGTTCATTTTTATTGGCGCTGCGGTTGGTTTCTATTTCGGTTTTCTTTCCGAAGGTTTTGGATTGGGTGGCGTGTTGATGATTCTTGGCTGGACCGTTGTCGGTATCCTTGGTTCATATGCTGTTGCATGGTTTGGAATCCGGATGAATACCCTGGCCAATAGCCGTATGGCTTTTGCTTCGCTTGAGCGAAAACCGCTTAAACTTCTTAATATTCCATTGAATGCCGGTATGAGTATCGGCGTTATGCTTATCAGTCTCGAACTTACCATCATGCTCATCATTCTGATGTTTGTTCCTGGTCAATATGCGGGTGCCAGCTTTATCGGTTTTGCTATTGGTGAATCGCTGGGTGCTTCGGTACTGCGTATTGCTGGTGGTATCTTTACAAAAATTGCGGATATCGGCTCCGATTTGATGAAGGTGATTTTCAAAATCGGCGAAGACGATCCCCGTAATCCCGGTACCATTGCCGACTGCGTGGGTGATAATGCCGGTGATAGTGTAGGCCCAACTGCAGATGGCTTTGAAACTTATGGTGTTACTGGTGTTGCTCTTGTCTCTTTTATTTTACTTGCTGTTGGAGGGCCTCTTTTCAACATGGATGCCGCTGCCACTCAGGACTTGCAGATTAAACTGCTGACCTGGATTTTTGTTATGCGAGTACTTATGATTATTACCTCTGTTGTTTCATTCTGGATTAATGGTTTTATCAGCCGCGCACGCTATCACAATGCCGATGATCTTGATTTTGAAAAACCGCTCACATCGCTGGTTTGGATTACTTCAATCATTTCAATTCTGGTTACTTTTGCTGTTAGTTATGTCATTATTGGCGATCTGCCACACGATATGTGGATTACCCTTAGTATTATCATTTCTGCAGGTACTTTGGGAGCCGCGCTGATTCCCGAGTTTACAAAGATTTTTACCAGTCCGAAATCGGCACACGTACAGGAAGTCGTTGAGTCTTCGCGTCGTGGTGGAGCATCGCTCAATATCCTTTCTGGTTTAGTGGCTGGAAATTTCAGTGCCTTCTGGCAGGGCCTCGTATTTGTTGTTCTTATGGCCATTGCTTATTTTGCCAGTCTATATGGCCTTGGTGAAGTTATGGTCTATCCGTCCATTTTTGCTTTTGGTTTGGTTGCGTTCGGTATGCTTGGTATGGGTCCTGTAACCATTGCGGTTGATAGCTATGGACCTGTTACCGATAATGCACAGTCAATCTATGAGCTTTCATTGATTGAAGAAGTCCCAAATGTTAAAGAAGAAATTGAAAAAGATTTTGGTTTCACACCTGATTTTGAAAAGTCAAAGCATTATCTTGAATTGAATGATGGGGCTGGCAATACTTTTAAAGCAACGGCCAAGCCGGTTTTAATTGGTACTGCCGTTGTAGGTGCCACCACTATGATCTTCTCGCTTATTTTGGTTATTCAGGAGTCTCTGGGTGTAAATCCCGAACAGATTCTGAATATTCTGAATCCATACACTATTCTGGGATTTATTCTGGGCGGTGCTGTTGTTTTCTGGTTCAGCGGTGCTTCTATTCAGGCCGTAACTACCGGTGCCGGACGTGCTGTTGAGTTCATTAAAAAGAACATTAATCTTGATCCGAATGCACCTAAGAAAGCTGATACTGAAAAATCGAAGCAGGTGGTTGCAATCTGTACCAATTACGCGCAGAAAGGTATGTTCAATATCTTTATTGTTATCTTCTCTTTTGCATTGGGTATTGCTTTCCTCTCCTCGCCTATAGATGGCGCTGTTGATCCCAATGCACCGGTGGCTATGTTTGTTAGTTATCTTATCTCAATTGCTTTGTTTGGATTGTTTCAGGCAGTATTTATGGCCAATGCCGGTGGGGCCTGGGACAATGCCAAGAAGGTAATCGAAGTGGATCTGAAAGAAAAAGGAACTGATTTGCATGCGGCGGCTGTTGTGGGCGACACTGTGGGTGATCCGTTCAAGGATACTTCTTCTGTTGCACTGAATCCAATTATTAAGTTCACCACTTTGTTCGGTTTGTTGGCCATGGAAATAGCCATCAGTGAGGCATTCCGTGGTGTATCGAAATATGTGGGAGCGATTTTTATTATCATTGCCCTTATCTTTGTGTATCGCAGCTTTTTCTCGATGCGCGTTGATAAATAAGAACAGCTCTGATATTAATAAAAAAAGGCCGGATTTGTCCGGCCTTTTTTTATGGTTTTGGATAATTCATATTCAAAAATCGGATATTTTAAATTAAACACCTCCATCGCGTGGATTTGTAATCATGAGTGTTCGAAACCTTTCAAAGAGCATATATTATTGAGCTTACATGGTT
>DAOPKE010000090.1:0-10877 GCA_035390965.1 Bacteroidales bacterium
CCCAACGCCAGAATGTCGCCTCCGACGACGATTCCGGGATGAGGGAAATTAAGCGCAGTGCCGGTTTGCATTCATTGTCCAGCGCCAATTAAATCTCCATTAGAATTCAAGACCTGAAATTATTTCTTTGACTTCGCTTTGAGTTACTGATTCTTTCTCGCTCTTGTCGTAAATTGTGAGTAAGAAAACAGAATTGTCTTTTTTGTAAAAGTGAGTTATAACTCTTCCGCCACCTGATTTTCCTTTTCCTTTGGAAGCTATTTTAATTCGGATTTTATAACAATTATTACCAAGCGATGTTCCTGTATCCGGCGTCTGTTGCAATTTATGAATTAATTCTGCAAATTCTGATTTCAGCGAAGGGAATTTTTTCACCAATCGCTTTAATTCTTTTTCAAATCGGAGTGTGGAAAAAACCTTACAATTCATTGAGTAAATCGCTTGCAGTACGGAGTTTGAGTTTACCTTCCTTGTGCATCTTTACTTCATCAGCCGATTCTTTCAGATCTTCCCACAATTTTGCTGCATCGGCCGACATTGGCCGCGCTTTTTTCACAAAAGATAGGCTTCGCAACACTTTCATTGCAAATTCAAATTGTTTGTCGGGTATTTCAAGAATGACTTTCATGCAAAAAATAATATTTGCTTTTATGATGCAAATATACAAAAATACTACGAAAATCACACATTGCAGATTTCATGAGGATTTGCACAGACCGGATCAATTGTCACCCTTCCCTAATGCCTGGATGCTGAATGAGGAGGTTACCCCCCAAGATACCCCCCAAGTTGAGCAGCTTTTGCTTTTCATTACTGCAGAGCATTCCAGAGCAGAAATTCATGCTTCATTTGGTCTGGCGGATAAACGAAATTTCGTTGACAAATACCTGTCACCAGCTCTGCATGCAGGATTAATTGAAATGACTATCCCAGGCAAGCCGAAACATCGCGACCAAAAATACAGACTCACTGAAAGTGGTATTCTTTTGAAAGCGCAGTTAGAGCAGAAAAAAAGGTGGTTTTCGGCAAAAAAGCACACAAAATGGGACACCACATTCCGCTCCCACACTACCCAAACCCGCCAGCGACCCAAATTTAACATTTTGCACGCTTAGAAATAATTTTCTATCTTTACTCAACGTTAATTTCCCATGCCCGAAATATCTTTCCATACAACATATTCAAATAATTGTCATTTGTTTGCGTGCGCAGAGAATGGCTTCCAGAGCGGCCTGCAGAGGCGCAGGTGTCACCGTTTCGAATTCAATGGTATTGAACCATAATCATAGCGAGAACGCAGCTTTGCCATGCTCCATACCCTGTGCATTGTGCGTTGAGTCGCATGCTAATGCATCAAATTGAAAAATATTTTCTGACAATTTTGTTTATTCAGAAATATTTTCTAATTTTGCACTCCCAAATAAAAAAGGAAATGAAAAAAGGTATTCATCCCGAGAGCTACAGATTCGTTGTATTCAAAGATACATCAAACGATTATTCTTTCATGACCCGTTCAACCGTGGCCACAAAAGACACTATTACATGGGAAGACGGCAAGGAATATCCGCTCGTGAAACTTGAAATCTCACACACCTCGCATCCGTTCTTTACCGGAAAAATGAAACTGGTTGATACCGCCGGTCGTGTTGATAAATTCAAAAGCCGCTATCAGAAACATTACGAAAAGAAAGGCGAAAACAAATAAATTGTTTGCTTCAAAATACTGTAAAAGCCCTCGAAACAGGGCTTTTTTTATTATTTTTACGCCATGAATATCATACTGTTCGATAGCTTCACGCGTATGCATTTGCTGCCGCTAACGTTCACCCGACCGGTGGCAGAACTCAGAGTTGGCATAACCACCATTTCGGAAAAATGGCAGCGCTGGTTCCCTGATTCCGTTTCGTGTCTGGCACCCGACTACATCAAACCGGTTTTTCCGGTGAATGTGGCAGCTGATAACATCCTGATTGATGGTTCTGTTCTTCCCGATCAACAGATTGTAAGCGCCATTCAGCAACTGAAGGAAAACAGCGTCCTGACCGATACCGATAACAATATTCTGGCGGCACGCCTGCCCGAATTGCAGGTACAATCACTGGTTTCATTTCCGGAATACCTTGATATGCGTGTACTTAAGCCCCAGTCAATCGAAACTGTTAAAGCTTTCAAAGCCATAACGCATCCATGGAACTTATTTACCATGGCAGGCGAACTGCTGACCGATGATTTTACCCATCTGACAAAAGGCCGCAAAAGCGCTCCCCTGCCCGCTTCGAACCGCTGCGTGAATCCGGAAAATATATTTATTGAAGACGGTGCGACTGTTGAATTTTCCATTCTGAATACCTCCTCAGGCCCGATTTATATTGCAAAAGATGCTGAAATAATGGAAAACAGTGTCATTCGCGGACCATTTGCTTTGGGCGAGCATTCGGTCGTTAAAATAGGCGCCAAAATATACGGACCAACCATTGTAGGACCGCACTGCAAAGTCGGCGGTGAAGTCAACAACTCCGTTTTTCTGGGATATTCAAACAAAGCCCACGACGGATTTCTCGGCAATTCAGTCATTGGCGAATGGTGCAACCTTGGCGCCGACACCAATAACAGCAACCTGAAAAACACCTACGAAGAAGTCAAGCTCTGGAGCTATGTAAAGAAAGGTTTTGTTACAACCGGTCTGCAGTTTTGCGGTCTCATCATGGGCGATCACAGCAAATGCAGTATCAACACTATGTTCAATACCGGTACGGTTACTGGCGTTTCATGTAATCTGTATGGCGATGGTTTTCACCGAAATTTCATTCCCTCGTTTTCGTGGGGCAGTACCGCCAAACTGACAGATTTTCAGTTTGAAAAAGCCATGCTGGTTGTTGAGCGCGTAATGGCACGCAGAGGCCTTCAACTATCTGATTCAGAAAGAGATATGTTGCATCATATTTTTTCCAGAACCGAAGAATGGCACAATAAGCAATAATTACATTCTTTTGGCATTTATATTGGCAAGGGGGTACACTCCGCATAAATCACGCGGAACACAGACATTTTGACAGCATGAAAAAAAACAAAAAAGATATTTTCAGAGATATTCTCTTCAGCGACGCATTAACTTCCGATAATGAATTCATTCCGCTCATGTCGATGGAAGATGAAAAAACCATACAGCAGGAAGACATCCCAGACGAGTTGCCCATTCTGCCTTTGCGCAATACAGTACTTTTTCCCGGAGTAATTATCCCCATTACTGTCGGTCGCGAAAAATCAATTCAATTGGTCCGTAGTGTCTATAAGGCCAAGCGAATTATCGGCGTTGTAGCTCAAAAAGATGCACAGGTTGAGGATCCGGAACCCATAGATATGTACGACATTGGAACTGTTGCCTACATCATCAAGCTATTACAGATGCCCGATGACACGGTAACGATTATCATACAGGGCCGCAGCCGCTTTCAGATCAATCATTTTGTAAAATCGGATCCCTATTTTATTGCCAAAGTGCAGTCCTATGGCCGTCCACAACGCCTTACGGGCTATTCGAAACTCTTCCCCACCCTCATGTCAACCGTAAAAGAAACGGCCATGCAGATTCTCAAGGAAGGTTCCGAAGTCCCGGCCGAAGCGCGCATTGCCATCGAAAACATCGAAAGCCCCTGGTTGTTGATGCATATGATTGCTTCGAATCTGAAAATTCAGCATACCGAAAAACAGAAACTGCTCGAAATGACCGATCTGGAGCAGCTTGGCAATGATTTACTGCGTCATCTGACCAATGAACTGAAAATGCTTGAAATCAAAGAGCAAATTCACGAAAAAGTAAAAACAGATATCGACAAACAGCAGCGCGATTATTTTCTGAACATGCAGTTAAAAACCATTCAGGAAGAACTGGGTGGTGCACCGCATGAACAGGAAATAAAAGATTTACAGGAAAAAGCAGCCAAAAAGAAATGGTCGGACAATGTCGCCGAAGTATTTGACAAGGAAATGTCGAAACTGAAGCGAATGAACCCTTCGGCAGCAGAGTTTTCTATTCAGCTCAACTATCTTGAGTTTTTGGTTGAATTGCCCTGGAACGAATTTACCAACGACAACATGAATCTTGATCACGCCCGTGTTATTCTCAATGAAGACCACTACGGGCTGGAGAAAGTGAAGGAAAGAATTATTGAATACCTGGCAGTGCTGCAACTGAAAGGCGATATGAAATCTCCGATTCTTTGTCTGCTTGGCCCTCCGGGTGTTGGCAAAACCTCACTCGGACGAAGCATTGCACGAGCGCTGGAGCGCAAATATATCAGAATGTCGCTGGGCGGTCTGCGCGACGAATCGGAGCTGCGCGGACATCGTAAAACCTATATAGGCGCTATGCCCGGACGAATCATTCAGAGTCTGAAAAAAGTAAAATCATCGAATCCCGTATTTGTACTTGATGAAATTGATAAAGTTTCGGGAAATACCATGCAGGGCGACCCGCAGGCAGCACTGCTCGAAGTGCTCGATCCGGAGCAAAACAATACTTTTTACGATAACTATCTCGAAGTTGATTACGATTTGTCGAAAATCCTTTTTATTGCAACGGCCAACAACCTTTCCACCATTCATCCCGCGCTGCGCGACCGTATGGAAATCATTGACCTGAGCGGTTACACACAGGAAGAAAAACTGGAAATTGCCAAACGACATTTGATTCCGAAACAACTCAACGAAAACGGAATGACGAAATCTAAACTGAAATTTCAGGATAGAGTCATCAATTCCATTATATCAGATTATACCCGCGAATCCGGAGTTCGTGCACTCGAAAAAACCATTGCTAAAGTGATACGGCATTATGCTACCGACTATGCCATGGGTAAAAAAATTGAGCCGCTGAAATGCGAACACCTTGAAAAAATTCTTGGAATTCCAACATTCCAACGCAACAAAGCACAGCTAAAACCCGCCATAGGTCTTGTTACAGGATTGGCATGGACTGTTTTCGGTGGTGAAATCCTGTATGTCGAAGCCACTCTGAGTAAAGGGAAAGGCGCACTTACCATGACCGGAAATCTGGGCGATGTAATGAAAGAATCGGCCACACTTGCCTTTGAGTACCTGAAATCGCATGCAAAAGAACTGAAAATCGATGCCGAAAAGCTCGATAATTATAATGTGCATATCCACGTTCCCGAAGGCGCCACACCGAAAGACGGACCTTCGGCGGGAATTACCATTTTCACAGCACTCACCAGCGTGCTTTTAAACAAACCGGTGAAAAACGACATTGCCATGACCGGCGAAATTACCCTGCGCGGAAAAGTACTTCCTGTCGGTGGAATTAAGGAAAAAATTCTGGCTGCACGCCGCAGCGGAATCAAGACCATTGTTATTTCTGAAGAAAACCGCAAAGACCTCGGCGAAATCGAAGACCGCTACCTCGAAGACATCAGCTTCCATTTTATAAAAGAAATGAAAGAAGTGCTGCCGATTGTTTTGTAGAATCAGCTTTTAGTAATCAGCAATCAGCAATTGTGCCGGCCGAAGCGTCGGTGCTCTGTGAAGGAGCCAAATATCAGAGCGGGAATCAGAGCGAGAGCGAAACTATTTCATACGCAATGCTCCATGCACTTTGCGTTGTGCATTGTGCGTTGTGCATTGCAACCGCATGCCGCCTGCCTTTACATCGCCTTTATACACTTTCAACTCTTTTGTCCACGGATTACACTGATTACGCGGACCCGCCTGCAGCGGGCAGGTTAAAACTCCCTCTGCTGGTCTTTGGATTTCAGCGGATAAAATGTCTCTCAACCTGCGACTGAAGCCATTTCCACAGATAATTGTACAAAATTTTTCAGTCAATGATTATTACGCAGTAATAATTGTTGACAACAGTGTAATCAGGATGGGGCCACTGAAGGTAAAGTGTTTCCGTGCAATCTGTGTAATCCGTGGACCTATTCTTTCTGCCACTTGCCGCATGCGCTATTGCACATAATACCGATACATTTCGAACATCTCCTGACGCTTCGCCCGGCTGGTCACCGATACAGTTTTCAGCATTCCGCCTTTTTTACGCAAGCTGATACCCCCAAAAAACCACCAACCGACTTTGATACTGAATTTATCCAGCATTTTTACATAATAGGTTTGTTCTTCAGGCATGGCTGTAGCAAGATAATCGTATGCTTCGGCAAAACCGCCTGAAAATAACAATGCAGCGGCTTCTCTGTAAATTTCAGCTCCATTGAAACGCTCTTCAGACGAGTCTATAATATTGCTTACCCGAAAAGGAATAATAAAAATGACATCCGGAAAACAAACAATGGCAGAGCGACTCACTGACGCAGAGCGAAATCCTTCATTAATATCGGCCTTTGGAATGCAGATATATTTCATTCTGTCTAATAATTTCTGTACAAATGCACCGTCCCGGTCAATGTGCGTTTTCTGATTCCCGCAAGACGCAATTCATACACATCACACACATAGAAATAAACCCCTTCGCTGCAATCGGCCTGCGTTGACTGATTTTTTCCATCCCAGTTAATATCAGGATCCTGAGTTGTAAACATAATAAGCCCCCAACGATCAAATATCTTTAAATCGATTTTTTCTACAAAATCATACGGAAAAGGAACAAACAAATCATTGAATCCATCTCCATTCGGAGTGAATACATTGGGCAAAGAATATAAATCGCATTCATCAATATCAACACAAACAATATTCGAAAAACCACTGCTGTTGCCGGATGTATCAACAGCCACCACAGCATAACAACCCGCTACGGAAGTGATACCGTTGTGGATATAAGTTGTGGTTTCGGCTCCGGAAACTGCTGCAATCTGAACAAACTCACCATCAGTCATCGATGAAAAATAAATTTCATAACTGCCAACATCGCCATCGCCACAAGTAGTTTGCGGATTTGTCCACACAAGATAATTGGCTACTTCGTCGCAATTAACCGATACACTCAGCTCAACCGGACAAGGTGGCTCAACATCCATGGGTTGTTCGCATTGTTCCTGCGAAAAATTGCGGATAGGCGCAACAAATCCCGGCAGTGAATAGGATCCGATGGTTTCAACTTTGTAACAATAGGTTACTCCATTCACCAGACCAGTATCGAGATAAGTATCCGAATATGAAATACCGATGGAATCGAACGTTGCAGTCAGATTATTGTATCGGTAAATCACTGTGCTGTCATTGTTCCAGGGCACATTAAAATTCCATTGCAGCAGCAACTTTTTATCCAACGGGGTCAGCGAAAGAAAAACCGAAGAAGCCGGATAGGAAGAAGTGAAAGGAGCATATACCGCTGTGCCCGAAGCATACATCAAATCAATGCGATAATGCCACGGACCGTCCAGGGTGTTCAAACCAGCATCAACAAATGTGGTATCATCGAGTCCGTCATTGGAAGTCAGAAAAGTGTAGGATGATCCTGAAAAATCTGAGGCACGGTAAATATCGTAGCGGTAAGGTCCTGAATATAAAAGTGTGTCAAAATCATCGGGTTTCGACCAATCAACAAACATACTTCCGGCCGAAACCGAAGTGGCAGTGACACTTACATGAGTAATTACCGGTGAATCATCGGACAATACAATGCAAGCTTCGTTCGAGGCCTGACTTTCGGCACCGTTGGCAAACCATGCTGTAACAATGTAGCAGTATTCATTGCCATGAGGCAAACCCATCCCTGCATTGTCATCGGTATATGTTGTATCGTTGATATCGGTAGTGGTTTCAATCAGACTATATCCGGTCCAAGCCGGAACGCCCGTTTCGCAACCCGAAGCCACATAACCACTGGCGCCGGATTTACGGTATATTTTATAGCCATCTGCATTGGTGCAGAATTCTTTGTTCCAGCTCAGGAATGCATGATCGCCTATGGCAGAAACAATCAGATTTTCAGGCGCAGGTGCAATCACCGATAATTGCATTTGGTCCTGCGCTGTTAATTTATCCGAAATTTTATAAACCAAAATATTGTCAAGACCCCAATGATCGTAATAACGACCGGTAGCTTCGAACTGAACCCAGCGAAAACGTGTATTGGCCGACAGCGATGCATCGGGTGCCACCACCGAGTAATTGTTCCATCCAATCAGGTTTTCGACATGGCCACCTTCACCGGGCGAAAGACTCGGATCCCAGTAAGCCATGGTTTCCCATGGACCACCAAGACCATTAACGCTATACTGAAGATAAATACCTTCATCGGGCTCATCAGGCCCTTCACAATCTGTACCCGGATTGCCAGTATGATCGCTGAAACGCATATCAAAAACAATCATATAATTACCGGCACTGACATCCATCGACGGCGTAGCCAGAAAACGCGGGGCCGTAGTGTCTGAACCAAACCACAGATAAGTCGAACCATCCCATCCACTTCCGCAAGGATTGTTGAACATAACGGAAACATTGGAATAAAACGGTGTCAGTTGCCAGTTGTTGAAATCATAGGTGCAATCGCAATTGCTCAGACTGTCTTCGAGTTCAGCTCTGAAAATCATGGTGTACGGCTCGGGTCGAACATGATCACAGAACACATTCCATGCAAAATCCGATGAAACAGTATATTGATTGCGAACCGGTTGCGGAAAAGTGGCCGGATTATTCACCAACAAAAGCGGCTCGCCCGAAGCTGTAAGCGAAATAGTGTCAACACCACTATAAGTGGCAGTAACCATCTGATTGAATGACTGACCGGCAATAATGCAGGTATCTGCCGGGATCGTCAACACAGGCATTTCGGGCTGACAGTCAATGACATTTACCAACACATCCCGCATGATTGATCCAAGAAAAATTCCATTGCGATATTTGGAAACCTTAACAGCATAATTGAAAAAACCCTTCTGCAGAGGAGAATCCCACGTAAGCCAGCCACTTTGAGAATCAATGAAAAACTGTGCTGACGAAGCCGGATAAGAATAGCCGGCAATGGGATCGCCAAATTCGCCACGGCATGGAATCAGGGAATAAACAAGTTCATCTCCATCAGCATCATAGGCCGAATAATCCATCACATTATCCGAAGCCCTGCATACATTCATTCGGGGCTTATCGAGAAAAACCGGTGATTTTTGCCCTGAAAGAAAAGGGCTTACAACAAGCTCCGCCTCGACATATATATCGGTAATAAGCGACATGGGAACATTGATGACATTGAGACTGCGCACCTTGTATGAAACAAACATGGTAAATGTAGCCGGTCCGGAATAGGTATGGGTGCCGGTGTAAACCACTTTCTTCAGTTCGCCGGGCAAATCAGTTACCGATGAGGGCGTAAGAAAAGAATAAGTGCTGTCGCCCCAAAAAATCTCAACAATAGAATCAACGGGGCTGGGATCGTAGAGATAAAAAACAACATGTGCCCGGTAAGTCAGCTGAGAAACATTTTCATATGTCAACTCAAGCGATTTGACATTCATCGAAAACGCAGAACTGCCTAGCAGAGAACAAAACAATATGGAGAAAAATATTTTTTTGATTGCCATCGCTTAAAAACACAGATTGCAAACGTAAAAGTACAAAAAAAATTATGCATTTCATTATATAAATGAACCTGCATGCAAAATATTTAAGAAACAAATATGGCTTTTAGAAAAAAGTTGCAACCATTTTAAATAAAGAACACAAAAGCTCAAATAAAAAAAATTGCGCCGAATATTTAACTTTTTACGAATTTTATAGTCAAACCACTGTTTTTTTGATGATTACAGCAAGATGTTATATTCTATTAAGTGATAAACATCAGTTGTTTTTGGAAAAAGAACTGAAATTTCTTAAATTTGCATATCGAATGCGTTTGAATTAAACAGCGTGCTATTGGGGGATAATTTTCGCGGTCTTATCAGACATATTTAGCATTCGTTTTAATCAAAAGCAAATTTGGAACAAGGAACTGCTTTTCTGAAATCAAGACAGACTTAAAAAGGACCAATGAAAATAAAAAATATTCTGCTGATTGCAACAACTCTGACGGGCATTACTATTAATAATGCTTCGGCGCAATGTTTTGCAGAAATTGAAACTCCTGCACAGGACACAACAATCTGCGTTGGAGAATCGGTGTATTTAAGTGCATTTGCCACCTGCACATTCCTGATGAGCAACAATTTCAACAATGGAACTGCCGGCACTGGCTGGGTTGCAACTACGGGCGTGAGTTTTACAAACCCATGTAACCCATCATCAGATGGAACCATCTATATGTGGATGGGCGATGCCGTGCCGCTGCCGCGCACACTAACCACTGTACCTTTCGATGTTACAGGATCCTGTGAAATTTCCTTTGATATGAAATATGCAACTCAATCGCAGTCATCGCCCTGCGAAGGAATTGATGAATACAACGAAGGTGTTTCACTTCAATATTCCATCAACAGCGGAGCTACATGGGTGGATATTGCATATTTTCAACCGGATGGCGTTATACTCACTTCCAATCCAGGCACTTCCGGAACCTGCATTTCTTCACCTTATGTTACTCCATTCACTACCTGGGCTAATTACACTTTTCCCATTCCGCCGGCTGCCCAATCATCTGCTACAATGTTTCGCTGGATTCAAATCGATTATTCCAGTCTTACAAATGATCATTGGGGTCTTGATAATGTAGAAATCGTTTGCCCTCAATCTCAGAATATTTTCTGGTCAAATGGTGTTTCCAATGCTTTATCGCAAACTGTAACACCCACCACCACCGAATACATTGTTGCCATTTTCGACTCTTTGGGAAATATTGCAACCGATACCATTATGGTGAATGTTATCCCAACTCCTTCGGCCAGCTTTGATACCGAATCGCCGGTTTGTATCAATCAACCGTCAACCATCAATTTCACGGGTTCAAACAATCCCGGTGTTACTTA
>DAOPKE010000091.1:0-10874 GCA_035390965.1 Bacteroidales bacterium
TTTTTTTACCTTCAACCTTGGTTCCGCCAAACAGAACCTTTCCTCCTTCTTTTTTTACTTCTTCGATGGCATGTAAAAAAGCATCCACCGCTTTATCATCCACCAAGGGACCAATCAGAACATTCGGATCCAACGGATTACCGATTTTTTCCTTTATCTGTTCGTAGGAACTCAGCAAATTATACTTCACTTCGTTGTACACTTTCTTGTGAACAATAATGCGGCGCGTAGATGTACAGCGCTGGCCACAGGTTCCGACTGCACCAAAAACCGTCGATGCGATGGCCATATTCAAATCGGCTGAATCGGAAATAATGACAGCATTGTTTCCCCCCAATTCAAGAATCGATTTTCCGAGACGTTCTCCAATAATGGCTCCGGCTCTTTTACCTACGCGGGTTGAACCTGTGATTGAAAACAACGGAATGCGTTTGTCGGCAACAAAATTATCGCCCAATACTGAAGATTTGGCAACAACCAAATTGAAAACACCTTCAGGAATATTATTGCGTTTTAATACATCCGAAATAATATTTTGTGTTGCAATGGCACAAAGCGGTGTTTTTGAGCTGGGTTTCCAAATAACAACATCGCCGCAAACTGCTGCCAGCATAGAATTCCATGCCCAAACAGCCACAGGGAAATTAAAAGAAGTAATTAAACCAACAACACCCAATGGATGATACTGATCGTACATGCGATGCTCGCGGCGCTCCGAATGCATGGTGAATCCATTCAGCAATCGTGATTGTCCAACCGCGAAATCACAGATATCAATCATTTCCTGCACTTCTCCCATGCCTTCCTGATGGATTTTTCCCATTTCGAGAGAAACCAGAAAACCCAGATCTTCTTTGGCTTCGCGCAAGGCAAGACCAATCTGACGAACGATTTCGCCACGTTGTGGAGCCGGCACTTCGCGCCAGACTTTAAAAGCTTCCTGCGCCTTTTTTATAACAAATTCATAATCATCTGCCGTAGCATTTTTCACTTTGGCAATTTCGCGATTATCGATCGGCGAAACAGAAATAATTGTATCGCCTTTGCTCTTAATCCACACAGTACCTGTAGAAACGCCATCATTGATTTCGCCGATGCCAAATTTTGTGAGTACCTGTTTGATTTTTTCTTCAGTTTTCATTGTATGATAACAGTTGTTTTAGTTGTTTTACATCATGAAATGATAACGGAAATCGGTTGCCGGAGCAAAGGTTTCCTTGATGGTACGCGGACTTGTCCATCGCATCAGATTAAGGTTCCCGCCAGCTTTGTCGTTGGTTCCCGAAGCGCGCGCGCCGCCGAATGGCTGCATGCCCACCATGGCGCCGGTCGGTTTATCGTTGATATAGAAATTACCGGCCGCATTTTTCAACCTATGACTGGCCTGGGCAGCAGCAACCCGATCACGCGAAAAAACAGCGCCCGTCAATGCATATGGAGATGTGCTTTCACAAAGCGTTAAGGCCGAATCATAATCTTTGTCCTCATATACATATATGGTAATTACCGGTCCGAAAATTTCTTCTTCCATGGTTTTGAACTTCGGATTGGTGGTTTCGATAATGGTTGGTTGAATAAAAAACCCCTTGGTCTTGTCGCCTGACCCACCAGCAATGATTTTGGCATCACCCGATGTTTTTGCAAAATTAATGTAGCCCATGATATTATCAAACGAGGCCTCATCGATTACTGCATTCATGAAATTCTTAAAATCACGCACATCACCGAGCCCTATTTCCGAAGTCATCTGAATCAGCAAATCCTTAATTCCCTGCCACAGCGATTTTGGAATATATGCACGCGAAGCTGCAGAGCACTTTTGTCCCTGATATTCAAAAGCGCCACGAATAATTCCAACCGCCACTTCAAGCTGATCGGCCGATGGATGCACAAAAACAAAGTCTTTTCCACCGGTTTCACCAACAATACGCGGATACGATTTATACATATTCAGATTTTCGCTCACAGAACGCCAAAGTGAATTAAAGGTATTGTTCGATCCGGTAAAATGAATTCCCCCAAGGTCTTTACTGCCAAAAACAGTTTTACCAATCAATGATCCACTGCCAGGCAAAAAGTTGATTACCCCATCTGGCAATCCTGCTTCCATAAAAACCTTCATCAGGTAATAATTAGAGAAAATGGCTGTGGTAGCCGGTTTCCATATAGTAGTATTGCCCATCAGCACCGGCGACATATTCAGATTCGACGCAATCGAAGTGAAATTAAACGGCGAAACAGCAAACACAAATCCCTCCAGCGCCCGGTATTCCATCTTATTGAGCTGATTAAAACCCGATTTGGGCTGCTCACTGTAAATTTTTGATGCAAAATAGGCGTTGTAGCGCAAAAAATCAATTGTTTCACAGGCAGAATCGATCTCGGCCTGATAGGCATTTTTGCTTTGCCCGAGCATGGTTGATGCATTAATCAGAGACCGGTATTTGGTAGAAAGCAATTCGGCTGCTTTGAGCAAAATGGCTGCCCGAACAGTCCAATCGGTTTCGGCCCAGACCTCATGAGCTTTCATTGCAGCATCAACAGCCATTTTTGCTTCCTTTTCTGTTGCCATGTGATATGTGGCCAGCACATGCTCATGATCATGCGGCATTACAATCTTTCCAAACTTTCCCGTTGTTATCTCTTTCCCTCCGATAATCAAGGGTATTTCAATCCGGCTGCTTTCCAATTCCCTCAGCTCATTGGTGAGCAAAATACGCTCATTGCTCCCGGGGGCATAATTCAAAATCTTCTCATTGTGCGGATTCTCAAAATCAAAAATGGCATTATTCATAATGTTTTGTTTTAGGTTAATCAATCGATATGCATCATTTTACATATCGGGCACAAAATTACATTTTTTAATATACTGCCAAGATTTATTATATCAGGTAATAAACTGCTAAATATCATATCGCAATTCAGGATTCGGATTTGTTTCAGGAGACCTGACAAATTGACACTTTGAGAGCATTGGCACATGCTTTGACAGAGGGTCGGCTGCAAAAAACACTATACCATGCAGAAAGGTTCAATCAATGTACAGACGGGTAATATTTTCCCCATCATCAAAAAATTCCTGTATTCGGAACACGAAATTTTCCTACGCGAATTAGTTTCAAATGCCATAGATGCCACTACCAAGCTGAAAAAGCTTGTATCGTTGGGTAAAGCCGATGTTGAGTTGGGCGACTTAACGATTCAGGTGGCGCTGGATGCCAAAAAAAAGACCCTGAAAATTACTGATCGCGGCATAGGAATGACCGAAGAGGAAGTACAAAAATACATCAACGAAATTGCCTTCAGTGGGGCTGAGGATTTTGTAAAAAAATATGCCGGCAAAGACGATAAAGAAATCAGCGGAATTATCGGACATTTCGGACTTGGTTTTTATTCCTCTTTTATGGTTTCGGACAAAGTTACCATTGACACTTTGAGTTATCAGGATGGTGCGAAAGCTGTGAAATGGGAATGTGACGGCTCGCCCGAATACACCATGAGTGAATCTAAACGCAAAGACCGTGGTACGGAAATCACGCTGCATTTGTCCGAAGATTCAATTGAATTCAACGAAGAATACCGGATTCTCGACATGCTGAAAAAATTCTGCCGTTTTCTGCCCTACCCGATTCAGTTCGGCATGGAAAAAACGTCGGAACCCATCGAGGGAGAAAAAGACAAAGACGGTAATCAGAAATACGAAGATGTTGAAAAACCTCGTATAATCAACAATACCGACCCGCTCTGGAAAAAAACGCCGACAGAACTGAAAGACGAGGATTATAAAAACTTCTATCGCGAATTGTATCCCTACTCTTATGATGAGCCGCTGTTCAACATTCATATCAATGTTGACTATCCCTTCAATCTGACCGGTATTCTGTATTTTCCGAAACTAAAGAAAAACCTTGAGGTACAGCGAAACAAAATTCAGCTATACAGCAATCAGGTTTTTGTAACCGATAATGTCGAAAATATTGTTCCTGATTTTCTCACGCTGCTGCATGGTGTGATTGATTCGCCCGACATTCCGCTCAACGTAAGCCGCAGCTATCTTCAAGGCGATCCGAATGTGAAGAAAATCAGCAGTCATATCACAAAAAAAGTCGCCGATAAACTTGAGGAATTGTATAAAAACAGCCGCGAAGATTTCGAAAAGAAATGGGACGACATCCGTGTATTCATCCGCTATGGCATGATTTCGACCGAATCCTTTGCCGAAAGAGCTGAAAAATTTGCCTTGCTGAAAGATACCGAAGGCAACTATTGCACCCTCGAGGAATACAAAGAGAAAATCAAAGAAGCACAAACCGACAAGGATGACAAGCTCGTAATTCTGTACACAACAGACAAAGAAGAACAACACACCTACATTTCGGCAGCGCAGGCCAAAGGCTATTCGGTTCTCGAAATGGATTCTGTCATTGATATTCATTACATCGATTTTCTGGAACGCAAAAACGAGAAAATTAGCTTTAAACGTGTCGATGCAGAACTGACAGACAAGTTGATTGATAAAAATGTTGAAACCATTGTCAGCAAGCTGAACGAAGATGAATCAAAAAAAGTGGAAGAATTGTTCAAAGGCGCACTGCCGGCCGATGTGCAGGTATTTGTCAAAGTAGAAGCCGCTGCCGAAGATTCAACTCCGGTAAGCATGATGCAGCCCGAATTTATGCGTCGCATGAGCGATATGTCGCAATTGGGCGGCATGGATTACATGGCCGGCATGGGTCGTAGCTACACCTTGCTGGTCAACTCCAATCATCCGGTAGTGACAGGCCTGGTGGATTCGTCTGATGAAGAAAAAAACAAAAACGTTGTCAGCCAGCTCATCGACCTCGCTTTATTATCGCAGGGACTGTTGAAAGGTGAAAAACTTTCAAGGTTTATCAACCGGAGTATTGACATTATCAAATAAATTTTTAATTTTACTTTTCAAACAACTCAAAAACACATGGAAAATACAACCCAGACCTTGCCAGGCGGCTCACAGCCAAACCGCAGTAATCCCAAACCCAAAACGGGATGCTTAGGATCGACCATGATAATCATTCTGCTGTTGATTATTCTTCTTCCCATCGGTATCTGGATGTGGCGCGCCTACAACCGCATGGTTACCAAGGATGAATTGGTTACAAAACAATGGGCCAATGTCGAAAATGTGTATCAGAAGCGGATGGATCTTGTGCAAAACCTTGTAAACACAGTGAAAGGCATGGCCGATTTCGAAAAATCGACTCTCACCGATGTTATCGAGGCCCGAAGCAAAGCTTCATCTATCAATATAAACGCCGATAATCTCGATGAAGAAACCTTTGCCAAATTCCAGCAGGCCCAGGATGAATTCAGCGGCGCACTCAGTCGTCTTATGGTTGTTATGGAACAGTACCCTCAACTGCAGGCAGTTGAAGGCTTTAAAAACCTGATGAACGACCTTAAAGGCATCGAAAATGAAATTCTTGCACAACGAAATGCCTACAACGAAGTTGCTATGGATTACAATCAATACATCCGGACGTTCCCGCGCAACCTGTTTGCCAGCTTATTCGGATTTGATAAAAAGGGCTATTTCAAATCGTCAGCCGGAGCTGAAAATGCTCCAACGGTCAGCTTTGAATAAAATAATTCTGCTTCCGGATCCCGGCCATTTGCGCCGGGATTTTTTTTGCCAACCTCTCTGCGTCGATGCAATCGACCTGAGTGCATCGGCTTGAGTAAGGGCTTCCAACAACGCAGAGAGGTCGCTTCACGTGAAACGTGACAAAGTCGCGACGCACTCAGGTTGTGAAAAAATGATAAAAATCATTATGCGGTTTTTAATAACAAATCAATTTTTTATCTTTACCAAAATTTACTTTTGTGAAACAAATCCGGCCATTGCAAAAAGTCTGGAAATTTTACGCCGACGGCTTCCGCAACATGCCTTCGTGGGGACGTCAGGCCTGGGCTGTGGTCATTTTTAAAGGAATAGTGGTTTTCATCATCATGAAATTTGTTTTTTTTCCCAACCATCTGAAAAAAAACTTCGACACCGATGAACAACGCAGCGAACACGTTTTGGATCAACTAACAAAAACAAAATAAAGCATGGATCAAATCTCTACCCTGGTCGATTGGTCTCGGGCGCAATTCGCGCTTACAGCCATGTACCACTGGATTTTCGTCCCGCTCACACTGGGTATGACCTTCATGATTGCCTTCATGGAAACCTTGTATGTGCGCAGCGGAAACGAAGAGTGGAAGCGGATTACAAAATTCTGGGCCAAACTGTTCGGAATCAATTTTGCCATCGGCGTGGCTACCGGAATTATTCTTGAATTTGAATTCGGAACCAACTGGAGCAACTACAGCTGGTTTGTGGGCGACATCTTTGGCGCTCCTCTGGCCGTCGAAGGCATCATGGCTTTCTTTATGGAAAGTACTTTTATTGCCATTATGTTTTTTGGCTGGAACAAGGTGAGCAAGAAATTTCACCTGCTCTCAACCTGGCTGGTAGCCATCGGCGCCAACCTATCCGCTTTATGGATTCTGGTAGCCAACGGCTGGATGCAATTCCCGGTAGGCACAGTTTTCAATCCTGAAACCGCAAGAAACGAAATGGTTGATTTCTGGGCAGTGCTTTTCAGCCCTGTGGCTGTCAACAAATTTCTTCATACCATATCGAATGGCTTTGTGGTTTCAGCACTGTTTATAATAGGCGTCAGTGCCTGGTTTATTCTGAAAAAACGCGAAATTGTTTTTGCGAAGAAAAGCATGCTGATTGCTGCAACATTTGGATTGCTTTCGTCCATATTTCTTGCTCTTACCGGTGATGGCTCGGCTTATCAGGTAGCGCAAAAGCAGCCCATGAAGCTAGCCGCCATGGAAGGTTTGTACAAAGGTCAAAAAGAAGCCGGACTGATTATGGTCGGCATGATCACACCCGGGAAACAACCCGGAGACAACCAAGCCGACTATGTGTTCAAACTTGAAATTCCAAAACTGTTGTCTTTTCTTGGTTATCGCGATGCAAAGGCATTTGTGCCGGGAATTGATGATCTTGTTTACGGAAACGAAGAGCAGGGGCTGATTTCAGCAAAGGAAAAAATTGAGCGAGGCACCATTGCTGTTGAAACTTTACGCAAATTTAAACAGGCCAAACAATCAGGAGATAGTACAAAAGCGGCAGAACTTGCACTTCTTTTCGATCGAAAAACCACTGCCGGCCAGGATTTTTACAATAATTACTTCCGTTATTTTGGCTACGGCCATATTGAAAAACCGGAAGATATAGTACCCAATGTACCGCTTGTTTTTTACAGTTTTCACATCATGGTGGCACTCGGATTTTTCTTCATTTTCTTTTTTGCAGTCATGTTGTTTTTCCTGATGAAAAATTCCGTCGAAAAGCGAAAACTATGGCTGCATCTGGCAATATGGACTTTCCCGCTGGGATTCATTGCATCGCAGGCCGGCTGGATTGTGGCCGAAGTTGGTCGTCAGCCCTGGGTGATTCAGGATCTCATGCCCGTCAATACGGCCGTTTCGCAGGTCAGCGCATCGGCGGTGCAGCTTACTTTTGTTTTGTTTGCCATCATATTCACTTCGTTGCTGATCGCGGAAATTTCCATCATGACCCGCGCCATCAAAAACGGACCAACCGAAGGAGGAAAATAATATGTTTGAAACATTTTCATATCTGGCTTTGCAGGAATACTGGTGGTTCATCATTTCCATTCTTGGTGCCTTCCTTGTGTTTCTGCTTTTTGTTCAGGGCGGACAAAGTCTGCTCTACACCATAGGAAAAGAAGAACCGCAAACATCAATGCTGGTGAATTCGCTCGGCCGCAAATGGGAATTCACCTTTACCACATTAGTAACTTTCGGTGGTGCTTTTTTCGCATCATTTCCATTGTTTTACTCCACGAGTTTTGGTGGTGGATACTGGCTCTGGATGTTGATTCTGTTTACATTCATCTTGCAAGCCGTCAGTTACGAATTCCGCTCGAAACAAGGCAATGTATTCGGTAAAAAAACCTTCGAATGGTTTCTGTTTCTGAATGGATTTATTGGAACCGTTTCGCTCGGAGTGGCCGTGGCTACTATGTTTACCGGGGGTAACTTTGTTCACGATGATATGAATTTCACTTCGTGGAGCAACAACTGGCACGGCCTCGAAGCATTTGCCAACCCCATCAATGTGGCGCTGGGACTGGCGGTATTCTTCCTGTCGCGTGTGCTGGCCATTCTGTATTTCAACAGCACCATCAACGATGGTATTATCCGCGAACGGAACAAAAAACACCTGCTCATCAATTCGGTGCTTTTCCTGATCTTTTTCCTTGCCTTTGTTATTGCCATCTGGCTCATCGACGGCTACGCCTACAATCCTGCCACCGGCGAAATTTTTACCGAGCCACACAAATACTTCTACAATAATATAGAACATGCGCTCACAGGAATCCTTTTTCTGCTGGGTGTTTTAATGGTCTTGTTAGGTTTGTTCCGCGGCAACACCTGTTATAAAAGCTGCAGTGGTAAAGCATTGTATCCGGTCGGAATCGGGACATTTCTCACCGTGCTTTCGCTATTCTGCAATCTGGGTTATAACAACACCGTTTTCTACCCTTCGCTCAGCAGCATGCAGAGCGGACTTACGATTGAAAAAGCTTCATCGAGCCAGTTTACGCTGACCGTAATGAGTTATGTATCGCTGCTGGTGCCCTTTGTGCTGGCATACATCATTTACGCATGGCATGCACTGAATAAAAAGAAAATCGATGTTGACGAAATGAACGACGGATCACACAAATATTAAAAACAGAAAACCATGTACATTATTTCAATATTGTGGTTGCTCACCTGGCCTTTGCTGATCTTTGTGTCGTATCAGACCATCCGCCTGTTGTTGAAAAAGTACGGCGATAAGCTGGAGAAGTCAGAATAAGCCGCTATGCGAAGTCTCTCCCCGCTATGCGAAGTATATACTTCGCATAGCTTGTCAATACTTCGCACAGTAAATGTTATTTAGATGTTAATTATTTGTTTTTAAATAATTTATTGCAATATCTTTGTGATATCAATTTAATATCAAATGGAAAAGAACATCAAACCGTCGCTTGGGTATCTGGCACTCGCCATCAGCATTCTTATGCTCCTATCACCCTTTCTCATTTTTGCAGATGAAAGCAATCTGCTGATCATCACCGGCACCATCGTACTGTCATTTCTGTCGATTTTTGGCTTCATCGGCCTGTTTGTCGTCAATCCAAATGAAAGCATGGTTCTGATTCTTTTTGGAAAATATATGGGAACCGCCCGCGAAAACGGCTTCTTTTGGGTAAATCCTTTTTATGTCAAGAAAAAGATTTCGCTTCGTGCACGCAATATGGAAAGCGAGTCGCTGAAAGTGAACGACAAAATGGGAAATCCTATTATTATCAGTGTTGTGATGGTCTGGCGTATCCGCGATACGTACAAAGCCGCTTTCGAAGTCGATAATTACGAAATATTTGTAAAGACGCAGACCGAAGCTGCTGTACGCAAACTGGCCCACACCTATCCTTATGACACCTTCGACGATGCACAGGAAGAAATTTCACTGCGCGGCGGCGGTGACGAAATCAATGCCGAGCTGGAACGCGAAATTTCGGAACGCCTTGCGATTGCTGGTGTTGAAGTACTTGAGTCACGTCTTTCAAATCTTTCATATGCACCCGAAATTGCCGGCGCCATGTTGCAGCGTCAGCAAGCTACAGCCATCATTGCAGCCCGTACACGTATTGTCGAAGGTGCCGTAAGTATGGTCGATATGGCGCTGAATCAGCTCAGCAAGAAAGGCATAGTCGAACTCGACGCAGAACGCAAAGCCGCCATGGTGGGCAATCTGATGGTTGTATTAACTTCGGAACGCGCTGCTCAACCGATTGTAAATGCAGGAACTTTGTATTAAAATCAAACAGCCATGACAACTTTCAGCGAAACCCAGCATACGCAAAAACCTTTGTTTATCGCCATCCCTATTGTTTTGTGGCTGACTTTCATGGTGTTTGCAGTTATTGAATTGTACAATTATCTCCATTTCGGAATACCTCTGGGCGACAAAGGCGAAGAAATTCCATTGGGGGGTTTTATTGGCATTATGATTCTTCTGAGTCTGGTTTTCGCTTTTTTTCTGTTTATGGTATTACGCCTGCAATTAAAAATTTCAATCAGCGAAAGCGGTATTTATTTTGAAATGCCGCCCTTTAAAAAGCCGGCAACTTTTAAACCCGAGGAAATTGAATCGGCTTTTGTGCGTAAATACTACCCTATCCGTCAATATGGCGGCTGGGGCTGGCGCGGAATAAAAGATAAGGCCTACAATGTGTCGGGCCGCTGGGGAATTCAGATTGTTCTAAAAAACAAAAAACGGATTCTGCTTGGCATTCAAAACCACGAAGATGCAGCACGCGCGCTCGAATCAATTGGCTTCAACAAACAACTTTAGTCATGGGTAAAAAAGCATTTGCACTCCGCATTGACGAAGAGGTGATGAAGGCCCTGGAAAAATGGGCGGCCGATGAGTTCCGCTCCGTCAACGGACAGATTGAATGGATACTGCATCAGGCGATGGCCAAGGCCGGTCGTGCTCCGAAACAGAAGAACTCTGAACACCGAACAAGGAAAGATGAAGGATGAAATGAGGTTTGGAGGATGAAGTGAAGTTTGAAGAAAAATTTCATTTTACCAGACACTCTGTTCATTAGTCGTGGTCAAAAAAATCGTATTTCGTTTTTTTGAAACGTCGCTTATATTCTCACATATGACGAAGTCGTCACATTTCCTCATTATTTCATATTTCGTATTTCGTATTTCGTATTTCGTATTTCGTATTTCGTATTTCGTATTTC
>DAOPKE010000092.1:0-10542 GCA_035390965.1 Bacteroidales bacterium
TTAAATGACTAAATGATTTAAATGACTAAATGGTTAAATGATTAAATGAATGATTGGATGCAACTCCGCGTTGGTATATGCAAACCTGTCTGCTGCAGGTCGGTCCGCGTCTAAAAAAGATTTCATTTGTGTAAATCTGCGAAAATCCGCGTCTAAAAAAGACAAAAAAGCGCCGTGCTTTCGCACAGCGCCTTTATTTTTTTTGAAGTTCTATTTTGAAGTTTATAAAATCATCATGTTTATAAAGTAAAAAGCTCCTTCATAAATTTCTGCTTTTACTTCATTCTTCCTTGTTCGATGTTCAGTATTCATGATTTGATGCTCACTTCATCCTTCAGATCAACAATCACAAATCACCGATCGATATTCTTAAATCAATCCCTTCTCATGTTTGATTTTGATATTTTTGAGCATATCCTGCGTCATGGCATCGAGGTCAAAAGCGGGTTTCCAGCCCCATTCTTCGCGGGCAGCTTTGTCGTCAACAGCATTGGGCCATGAATCGGCAATGTTCTGGCGGAAGTCGGGTTTATACTCGATTTCGAAAGAGGGGATATATTTTTTGATGCTGGCTGCGAGTTCGCCTGCACTGAAACTCATGGCGCCGACATTGAAATCGCTGTGATGTTTCAGTTTGCTGAAATCAGCTTTCATCAGGTCGATGGTGGCTTTCAGACAGTCGGGCATATACATCATCGGCAGGCGGGTGTCTTCTTTAACAAAGCAGGTGTATTTGCCATGTTTGATGGCGTCGAAATAGATACCAACAGCGTAATCCGTGGTTCCACCGCCGGGCAAGGTTTCGTAGCTGATGATACCAGGGTAGCGAAGACCACGGACATCGAGATTGTATTTTCTTACATAATAATCGGCAAGAAGTTCACCGGCTACCTTAGTAACACCGTACATAGTGGTTGGTTTGAGAACGGTTTCCTGTGGTGCACAATCGAGCGGGGTGCCAGGGCCGAAAACAGCGATCGAGCTGGGAACGAGCACCTGTTTCATATTCATTTCGCGGGCAACTTCGAGCACGTTAATCAGACCGTTCATATTGATATCCCAGGCCATCATCGGATTTTGTTCTCCGACAGCTGAAAGAATGGCGGCCATGTTTACGATGGCGTCCACATTGTATTTTTTGCAGACCTCGGTCATTCGCGGCCGGTCAACAATGTCGAAAAATTCGAAAGGTCCCGAATTCTTAACAGTATCGGTTGGAGGTGTTTTACGGGTACTTGCAATTACGTTGTCATTGCCAAATTCATTGCGGAGAGCCATTGTCAGCTCAGAGCCAATTTGTCCGACGGCGCCGATTACCAGGATTTTTTTCATATTTCTTTGGTTTGATTTGTTTTATTAACAGGGAGCAAAAATAGTTAAAAAATCATTTGACCGCTGCAGCGGAAATTGTTGTATTGCAAGTTTTTTTATGACATAAAAAAGATGAACATTTTTATGATAGAATTCGTGAAACTTATATCTTTGCCATCTGAAATTTAAAAACAGACCAATGCATAAAACAATTGTTGAACATCTGAACAAAGAACTCGACACCATTCGTGAAGCCGGGTTATTCAAAACTGAACGCATTATTGAAAGCGAACAGGGAGCCGAAATCGTAGTAAAGGGCAAGAAAGTGTTGAATTTTTGCGCCAATAACTATTTGGGACTTTCATCACATCCCGAACTGATTAAAGCTGCTCATGAGGAAATCGATCACCGTGGTTACGGACTTTCTTCGGTTCGTTTCATTTGTGGAACACAGGATATCCATAAAGTTCTTGAGAAAAAGGTTTCTGACTTCCTCGGAATGGAAGACACCATTCTTTTCTCATCATGCTTCGATGCTAATGGAGCTGTGTTCGAACCGCTGCTTGGCGAAAACGACGCTATCATCAGCGATGCGTTGAATCATGCTTCAATCATTGATGGTGTACGCCTTTGCAAAGCTCAGCGCTGGGCTTACAAACACAGCGACATGCGCGATGTGGAAGAAGTAGATCCTGCTACCGGAAAAATGGCTAAAGGTCTGGAACGTTGTCTGAAAGAAGCTCGTGAAAAAGGTTGCCGCTTCATTATGATTGCTACCGATGGTTCTTTCAGTATGGACGGGGACATTGCTGTTCTGGATAAAATCTGTGATGTGGCCGAAAAATATGATGCCATGGTAATGGTAGATGACAGCCATTCAACCGGATTCCTTGGAAAAACCGGACGTGGAACTCACGAATACCGTGGTGTTATGGATCGTGTTGATATTATTACCACGACCTTTGGAAAAGCCCTCGGTGGTGCTTCCGGCGGTTGCATCAGTGGTCCGAAAGCCATTATTGACTGGATGCGCAATAAAGCTCGTCCGTATCTGTTCTCAAACACTGTCGCTCCGTCAGTGGTTGGCGCAACCATTAAAGTGATGGATTTGCTCACAGCTTCGACAGAATTGCGCGACAAACTGGAAGCCAATACCAAGCTGTTCCGCACTAAAATGACCGAAGCAGGTTTTGATATTGTACCCGGCGATCATCCGATTACTCCGATTATGTTTGGTAAATATCCTGATTGTTCCAAACTGGCAGTGAAATTTGCCGATCGCATGCTCGAAGAAGGGATTTATGTGATTGCTTTTTCGTTCCCGGTTGTTCCCAAAGGAAAAGATCGTATCCGCGTTCAGATTTCAGCTGGTCACAGCACTGAGCAGATCGAAAAGGCCATTGCTGCTTTCACCAAGGTTGGCAAAGAGCTTGGAATGATTAAATAATTGTTGCACTGCAGCTAATTTATTGTAAGTAAAGGGTAAAAGCCGGAGCAATCCGGCTTTTTTCTTGCACCTGAATGTTGTCACGATGGCACTAAGACACGGAAATCATTTCACCTGACTTCGCCATTGGGACACCTATGTTTTTTTTCTGAAGTTTTTTAGGAAACTCATCCAATAAAAACAAAGGAAGCGTGTAAACACTTATTATGAATTTTTACTGACCCGCCACTGGCGGGTCAAACAATAATAGCCCGGCCATTCTGGCCGGGCAAAAGATAGAACAAAAACCGACCTCGGAGAGGTCGAATAAAACGAAAATATTGAAACAATGTTTTTGTGCTTTTTTACGTGGTTGCAGTCAGGAGATGCGCTCCCAATGTAGCTGCCGCGAGAATTGCCAATAGGGAATAAAAATCTCCAATGCTTTTGCAGTTCAAAAATAAATTATGTACTTTTGAGTCATGAGATTTGTTCCGGAAAAATCATATCGCCGACGTATTTGTCTTTCTTTATCCGGAAAGACTTTCAGCGAGTGTCAGCAGCAATTGGGCGATGCTCCGTTTGCAGAGTTGCGTCTGGATTTGATTGAGATGAATGCAATTGAAATCAGACAACTGATTGATTGTGGACTTGAGTGGATTATAGCTGTTAGAGCCCCATTTGTAGAAAAGCAAAATTATGCAGAACTATTTGATGCCGCATTGACCGGAAATCTCCGCTTTGTTGATTTTGATTTTGGTATAATTCAGGATCCTCATGTGCAGGCATTGCTGAATAAATCACGGGAAGCGGGATTTAAAATAATGTTTTCATGGCATGATTTTGAAAAGACACCCGACAGGGATTTTCTTATTAAAAAACGAAATGAAATATTTGAAGCTGATCCCGATGCAATAAAAATGGTCTGCAAAGGAAACAATATAGAAGATGCCGGCGTTATTTTATTTGCATATCGCAATTTTAAAAATATTACAGCGTTTTGTCTGGGTGAAGAATGTTGCGAAACACGCATAACGGCCATGAAGTGGGGAATTGGAATTTCCTACGCGCATCCCGATGGTGCCGAAAGCACCGCCCCAGGCCAGTTTTCGTATTCTGACATGCTCGCTTTTGGCGAAATATTGGACAGGAAAGGAGAATTCAATGAATGAGGTTGTGCATCCTTACAGGATTGAAGGCGTGTTGCAGGCCGTAGCTTCGAAAAGTTATCTACAGCGTGCATTGGCAATTGCAGGTTTGGCCGATGGGCCAACGTTTATCCGAAATTACAATGCCTCGGCAGATGCCATTGCTGCGCAAAATATTATAACAAAACTCGGATCAAAAGTACGTGGTGGAGTTCGCATGCATATTGTGCCAGGCAAACCTGATTTCTCATCAGACATTATGTTGGATGCCGATGAATCAGGATTAAGTCTTCGAATGTTTTCGTTTATTGCAGCATTGTATGGAAGGGCAATTCAAGTAACCGGGAAAAAATCGCTTCTGGAGCGGCCTGTAGAGCCGCTGGTTGAAGCTCTTCTTCATTGCGGCGTGCAGGTGAAGACTTCCAATGGCGCATTACCACTTACGATTTGCGGTCCTCTTGCGAAAAATAAAATTGAGCTGGATGGTTCTTTTAGTTCTCACATGCTTTCAGGATTGCTGATTGCAGCTCCATTGCTTGAACATGACACCGAAATTTCTGTGCGAAATCTGGTGAGCCGGCCATATGTTGCCATGACTTTAAATATCATGCGGCAGTTTGGAGTGACAGTTGAAAATAATAATTTCTGTCAGTTCTATATCAAAGGCCGTCAGCAGTATCAGGGACAGGAATACGCCATTGAAGGCGACTGGAGTGCCGCTGCCAATTTTCTTGCAGGCGCAGCTGTGTCCGGAAAAATTGAAATGACCGGGCTGAATCAGAATTCTTTGCAGGCGGATATTAAAATCCGTGAAATTATTGTTGATTTTGGGGCTCATGTAAATTTGCTCAATAATTTTATCAGTGTCAGTAAAAACGAAGCAAAGCCATTCAATGCTGACCTGACCGATTGTCCCGACTTGTTTCCTCCGGTGGTGGTTCTGGCTGCTGCTGCAAATGGCAAATCAGTGCTTACTGGTACTCAGCGATTGATTCACAAGGAGTCGAATCGCTTTAAATCGTTGCTGACTGTTTTTTCGAGACTTGGATTAAAAATGGAGCCGCACGGAAACGAGCTTCACATCTATGGTACAGGAAAGCTGACCGGAGGCGAAGTTGATAGTTTCAACGATCATCGGATTGCCATGTGCACGGCCATTGCAGGGACTCTGGCCAGCTCCGAAATACGCATCAGTAATGCTGATGCAGTCAGTAAATCGTATCCGGAATTTTTTCAGGATCTGAGAAAAGTGATGATAAAATAATTGTCATTACTGATCCTTTAATTATTGTGTGATTAAAAAGAATAATGGGTGTTATTAACGATAATTGTATGAAGGGATTGCTCACATTGGTTATTGGATTGGTAGCTATTCTTAGTAATGCCCAAAACCAAAATGTAACTGCTGCCGATACACTGTTTTATAAACCTCAATTGGCATCTTTGCTTGATTTGGTTGATACCAACAGGATTTTATCAGATGTTAGTGTTCTGTCTTCCATATATAGCCGTGATGTACGACATCCGGGAAATGATACGGCTGCAATATTTATTGCGGATAAAATGCAACAATATAATGTTTCAATTATTCAACAGGAATATTATTTTGAATTTGATACTTTGGCACCGAATGTTAATGTAATAGGAATTAAAACCGGGGAGCAATATCCGGATTCATTTATAATTGTAAGTGCTCATTTTGACAGCTACAGTAATAGTGAAAATGCTCCGGGGGCTGATGATAATGCTTCGGGTGTGGCAGGAATGCTTGAAATACTAAGAATCATAGATACCGTTAAAACAAAGTACTCAATCATGTTTTGCGCATTTAATGCTGAAGAATGGGGATGGCAGGGAAGCACAATGTTTGTTGATTCTGCAATTGCAAATGGTTTGGCGATAAAATTCGACCTTAATATTGACATGATTGGTTACTCCAATCCGGTAGATTCACATTACATTGTTCTTTGCACGGGTTTTTCTTATAATTATCTTGCAGAAAAATATCGGGATGTTGCTGCCATGTACGTTCCACTATTATCAATTCCTGGTAATTTTTCTAATGCCTATTATTATAGTGATCAAAAAAGCTTTATAGATAACTATATTCCGGCATTATCCTTTTATGAGAATTATTTTGATAATAATCCATTTATTCATACTGCAGCAGATACAATTGGCGCAGGGTTTAATTCATTAACAAACGCCAAATTAATCACTCAGGCAAACCTGGCTTTTATTATTGAATTTGCCGGGATAAACGCGTATACAGATATTGAAAAACACGAAATGCCAGAGGTGAAAATTTCCCCCAATCCGGTAGTGGATGGTTTTTTTATTAAAGGAATTAAATCCGGAACCCGATGGTCTGTTGTTGATGTCAGTGGCAGGATTGTAATGCAGGGTTTTCAGAACAATAAGGTGGTTGATGTGTCCACATTGATACCCGGAGTTTATTTAATGAAAACAGAAAATTCGCAATGCTATTTTATTAAGGCAAATTAATTAAGTGTTTAAAGCAGTGTCTCTCTAAACTCATCGAGCAAGCTTTCATCGTTATTTTTCGGATTGTTCACCCGGGATGAAACCGGAAAAAAATCAAATTCAAGCTGACCTGATTTCGCGGCGATGGTGGCTGCATCAGCTTTGTTTGTAAGCCAGTCGTGCTGCTGTTCTTTGGGAACTACCAGCGGCATACGTTCGTGTATATGACGAATGTTTTCTGCAGCTTCGGTAGTAATGATGGTAAACGTGTTCACCTTTTGTCCGTTCGCATCAATCCAGGTATCCCAGAGTCCGGCCATGGCAAATAGTTTTGCGTTTTTCAGCTTTATTGCAAATGGCTGACGGCTTTTGTCCTGTGTCCATTCAAACCACGATGTGGCGGGAATAAGGCAGCGGGCGGTCTGCGCAAGTTTGCGGAACGATGGTTTTTCGTTCAGCGTTTCAACGCGTGCATTGATCATGTGCGATGCCATGGAATTGTCTTTGGCCCATGATGGAATCAGGCCCCAGCGAAACAGCGAAAGATCGGATGGCTGTTTGTTGGTGATGACTCCTACTACCTGCGAAGGTGCAATATTATAGCGCGGCCTGAACTCGGGTGGTACAGCCAGATTCCACTCCTCTTCCAGATCTTTTTTCTTTACATTGGCTGTGAATCGTCCGCACATGATGTGTGGTTTTTGTAGATACGAAGATAAGGAATAAATGCGATTTTTGTATCTTTGTACATATTCACAATGAGCGCAATGGACGAAAAAGTCGAAAATATTTCAGTTGCAGATTTCTCAAAGCATATGTTTTGGGATGTGAATAAAGCAGAAATTGATTTAATGCGCGATCGACATTATGTCGTCAGGCAGGTGTTCAGTTGCGGCCTGATGAATGACTGGAGGCTTATTTGCCGGTTGTATGGCATTCCGGAAATCGGTGAAATTGCAAAAAAAATCAGAGACCTTGATCCAAAATCGCATGCTTTTATTGCATTGATAGCCAAAATACCTGAAGAGGATTTTCTATGCTACACTACAAAACAATCGACACCCCAACACTGGAACTTCTAAAGCAACTGATGCAGATTCCGGCTCTGGAAAAGCTACGTCTGGTTGGCGGAACAGGACTGGCTTTGCAAAAAGGTCACCGTAAGTCTGTTGATATTGATTTGTTTGGAGAGATTGAAGCCGATGATATTGAGTTGATGAATTCACTCAGTGTTTTTAATGATTTGAAGACCATTCATCAAACAAAAAACATTAAAGTTTTTTCCATTACAAATATCAAGACAGATATTGTGAATTATCCCTATCCATGGTTGTTTCCGGTAATTGAAACGAATGGAATCAGGTTGGCTGATATCAGAGATGTTGCTGCAATGAAAGTGGCAGCCATTACAAATCGCGGTACGAAAAAGGATTTTATTGATTTATACTTTTTGCTCAAGGATTTTACTGTTGGTGATATAGTAAATTTCTATTTGGCGAAATATAACGATGGCTCTGAATTTTTGGCGCTGAGAAGTCTTGTTTATTTTGCTGATGCTGAAAATGATCTGATGCCTGAAATGTTGATGCCTGCAGAATGGGAATCCGTTAAATTGAAAATAAAAACCGAAGTTGAAGCTTTTCAAGGGAAAGCATAACAATCTTTTTTGGTTTCAGTCTATTCGATTAATGCAATTAGACCAAATTTGAAATAAGGTTTAGAAGTAAGATATTTCAAATCGGTCAAATATTTCCTTTTACTTGTTTATATTTACCTTTAACTTGTTGGTTGATTCAGGTTCTTATTTTGATTCAATAAATTGGCAAAAATTCGAATAATGAAAAACATTTTTATCTGTCTGTTGTTTTTATTTTCAGGATTGTATCTAACTGCTCAGAATCCGGCAGAACTGAATAAACAATTTGAGTTCAGCGCTGATTCTAAAGCGCAACCGACATTCAATCTTGATTCATTGATTACCGCATGTCTGTCGGATATCAGTGCCGATTCAATTGAGCATTATATGCGCGAGCTGCAAGGTTTTGGCACCCGGTTTCTGATGGCACCAAACCGCAGACATATTGCGGAGTTCCTGGCAGGGAAATTTGAATCATTTGGTTATACTGATGTTGAACTTGATTCTTTCTGTTATGTTTCGGGCACGTATCCATACGATTCTTTGTGGCAGTATAATGTGATCGCAACTTTGCCGGGCTCGGGAAACAATGCAACACAGTATCTGACAGGAGGTCACTACGATTGTATTATCTACAATTTGCAACCCTACGATTCGACCACTTTTGTTCCGGGCGCCGATGACAATGGATCAGGAACCTCTGCAACCCTCGAAATTGCACGTGTAATTGCGCTCAACAATATTCATCCGGACGCCACATTGAAGTTTGTTTGTTTTGCTGCCGAAGAATACGGCTTACTTGGCAGCGAACATTACACAAACTCAGCCCGGCTGAACAACGAGGATATCGGGTTTTATGTGAATATGGATATGATTGCAAATAATATAATAGGAGACTCGCTGGTCAATTTGTATCATTATGAAAATGCTGAGTATGTTTACAATGTTGTTATGAATGTTTGTCAGGCTTATACCTATCTCACGCCCGTAATGATTGAAGGAAATTCACCTGGCTCAGACAGTTATTCTTTCTGGGAAAATGATTATGAAGCTACATTTCTGATTGAATCTGATTTCAGCTCCTATTACCATTCAGCGGGTGATACAGTTGGTAATTGCAACATGCACTATTGTGCCGAAATTGCCAGTGCTTCGTGCGGGGCACTATTGATAGGTGCTTTTTCCCCAAGGCCGGTACAGTACTTCAGAATGGTAAATTTCAATAATTGCATGGATGCTTTGCTTACCTGGCTGCCGTCTGGTGATCAGAATGTTGCAGGATACAATATCTATACTGGAATTGTGCCGGGTGTTTATGATTCCGTCGTTTTTGTGACCGACACCTTTTTAATTCTTGATAATTTGGTGCAGGGAAACACGTACTTTTCAGCGGTTTCAGTAGTAAATACGAATGGCTTCGAGAGCATGCTACGCGAAGATTCGATGACTTCGGTCTATTGCGGTTTTGATGAAGGAGTATTGATTGTTGACGGCTCGGAAGGAGGTCTTAGCAATCCGACAGATGAAACAATCGATCAGTTTTACATGGATGTTCTGTATGGTTTTCAAACGACTGAATATGCTGCCGACAGCATCGGTAGCATCGATCTGACAACGCTGGGCCGGTATTCTTCGATACTATGGCATATCAATTCCGCAGCGTCAGCAACCTCGCTGGCTCAATCGGTCGAAGATCTGGAAAACTATTTGTCCTGCGGAGGAAATTTGCTGTTAACGGCTTACAGACCCGAAATTCTGATCGGAGAAAACACGTACAGCGGATTGAGTGTTCACAATAGCGGAAGTTTTTTTGCCAGATTCCTTAAAGTGAAAAGCTCTCAAAACAGTATTTATTCCTATATGAGCGGGGCTGTTCCCGAAATAGTTCTTTTTGATACTTTGCACTGCGATTCCTCAAAAACCGGAGGAATGATGAAGTTTGTCGAAGTATTGAACCCCACACCAGACGCAGCCGGAATTTACGCGTACGATTCACCTTATGACACAACTCATCCAATCAGTGAACTGAAATATGAAAACGTCGGGGTATTATACGATGGCAGCGATTTCAAAACACTTACACTCGGATTCCCGCTCTATTACATGAATAAAGATGAAGTTCAATCGATGCTGCGATATGTGTTTGAAAATATTTTCGGTGAAGCATATACCAGTATCGAAGAAAATGCGACAGCATCAACGCTGCAATGTTATCCGAATCCTGTAAGCGATATATTGTATGTAAAAGGCGCACAGGGAAACACTTTCACGATATTGGATGCGAGTGGCCGTATTGTTCGGTCGGGAAAAACAACCAGCAATGTAATAGATGTCAGTTCGCTGAAATCTGGCGTTTACACTCTGCGGAACGAATCCTCAGCTATTTTGTTTATTAAGGAATAAAATTGATCATATCAACCCCGTCCAGGAATACCTGCTGATGACGTTGCCGAATTTGGTTTGCAGGAACTGGAAGGAAGGGAGGAAATGTTTGCGTTCGAGATAGACGAAATATTCGCGGGTGAGCACATGAATAT
>DAOPKE010000093.1:0-10471 GCA_035390965.1 Bacteroidales bacterium
ATATGTGACTCCTCCGGAGTCGTCCAAAAAATAATTGCGCCGATGAATCAATCGTTTTGTTGTTATTTCAGTTCAGCAAGAGCGGCGCGATTTTCTCGAAATTCGGAGCCCGAAGGGAAATAGCAGACATAGCTGCAATTGTCCCGTAGGGGCAAAATATTGGTAGCACGAAAAAGAACGCCAGCCCGTGCCGTCAGGTACGGAATGGTATTACTCAATGAAACCTCAGGAGTCTTCCAAAAATGATTGGGCTGAGGCATCAATCGTTTTGATATTATCTACCCGAATGCAGTCGGGTGCGTGAATAACCGGTAAATCAGTGTCAACCAGATTGCGTACATCTGTCAGGTTTAGCACAATGAAATGTACTAACAGCTTTTTGAATCTTTTTGTGATATTGCGGAAGTTCAACTGATTTTTGTATTTTCGATAAGAAATCACAAAAAATATGGCTGCGCCAGACGACAATTTTGTTAAGCAAAACAATTACAACTTTGCACTTGAAGAGGAGTTTGATTATCTTGACGAACTCAGCCGGGAACTTGAAGAGCAACGGAAAACAGCGGAAAAAACCACGCCAATGACTATAAAAGAAAACGGCTTCGAAGAAAATGAATCATCGAAGCCGTTAAAAGAATAATAAGCACTCTAACAATTCAGATATTTCTGTACCAAATCGCCGATTGACTTAATTCTCTGATCATCGGGCAAAGCGAAAAGTCGTTCACTCAGACCTGAATCATCGTAGCTATTGAGTTTTTTTATCAAAGAATCGAGCACCCTTGGCGGGAAAACGCCAGATTCGAGATAAAAATCTTTTTGCTTTTCAAGGGCTGTTGCTGAATCAGCGCAGCAAATGGGAAGCTGTTTCAGTTTTTCGGCAACAGCTTTATGTTCTTCATGGAAAATATTCACATTGACATAGGTATCATTTGCTTTCTGCAAAGCATCCTTGTCGGTGAGGCCATGAGTAGCAGCTGTTACCAGTCCGGCCAGCAAAAGATAAATATCGGCCGATCCATCCGGGCAGCGAAACTCGAAAGTTTGTTTTTCGCGGGTATCCAATGTAGCTTCCTTGTTTCCTGGATTTGCGATGGCGGTCATTTTCGAGGCAGCACCAGCCCATCCCAGCGGAACACGTACAAGCACCGAACGATTGCGGTCGCCCCAGCAAATATTGGTAGGAGCTTCCTGGTGAGGCACCAGGCGCAAATAGCTTGTTGGAACAGTATTACCAAAGGCAGTAAGTGATGCAGACAAATCCATAATTCCGGCAATGGCTTTGCGTGCCACATCGGTAAGGCCATTTTCATCGCTGGTAACACTTACACCATCTTTGAGCAATTTCATGTGAATATGCAAACCGCTTCCGGCCTTGCCAACCGTAATTTTTGGTGCAAAACTCAGCGAAACGCCATACTTATAAGCAAGACTGCGAAGAATCCATTTCCCCAGAATGAGCTGTTCGGCTGCTTCTTCAATATCAGTCGGCAGAAATTCAATTTCGTTTTGCTCATAATTATAAAATTCATCACTGAAATTTCCGACTTCGGAATGTCCATATTTGATTTTACCACCCATTTGAGCAATATAAAGCATGGCTTCCTTGCGCAGATGCTCCCATTTGGTAAATGGCACCGACTCGTGATAACCTTTCTGATCGACCGCTTCGAACAAATCTTCGCGTTCGCTGATAACATAATACTCAAGCTCGCCCATGGCATGCATGGAATAACCGGTTTTATTTACCAGATTTTCGTGGGCGCGCAGCAAAATGTTTTCGGGGCTCATTTCCATCGGATTTCCGTCTTTGTCGAAATAACGACAAAATATTCCGAGTGTCGGAATTTCACTGAAAGGATTTATGAATGCAGTTCTGAATTTCGGTACAACATAAAGATCGCTGGAGCCGCTTTCCATAAAAGGAAACAAAGAACTGCCATCGACACGTTCGCCGGAAAGCAGCAATTGGCGCAGCTGTTCTTCGCCAGATACAACAAAATTCAGAGTCTTTATTCTGCCATCTCCTCCTGTGTAATGAAAATTGAGCATCTGAATCTTAGATTCAGCCACAAAAGCGATGATGTCGTCCACTGAAAATTCCTGGGGAGTTTTCTTCAGGAATTTTACCAGTGGATTTGGGCATAACTGAAAACTTTTTTCCATATCTATTGATTTTTATGAATGATAGTCAGGACAAATATAGAAGTTATTCCGTTACAGGCAAGAAATTCCTGCCATTTTTCATTATTCTGAGCAAAAATGCTGGAATAAAGATGCTGATGTTTTGTTTGACAAAATCATCGGATTTGCTACACTAAAAAACTCAGATACAAATCCAACACTCTAAAAAATAAAATCAATTATGACGTATGGCTTCCACCGGATCCAGCTTTGATGCACTGTATGCAGGTATCATACCCGCGATGAGTCCGATGGCACCCGAAACAACAAGTCCAAGTGCAACATTGCCTGTCGTTAATATTATTTCAAAATTAAGAGCTGCAGATGCTATCAAAGTAAGCAGCCAAACCAGAATCAGCCCGAAAATACCACCGAACAAACTCAGGAAAATAGCTTCCACCAAAAACTGCACAAGAATAAAATAATTTTTTGCGCCCAGCGATTTCTGAATGCCAATCACTCCAATTCTTTCACGAACCGAAACAAACATAATATTGGCAATACCAAACCCACCGACAAGCAAGGAAAATCCGCCAATGACCCACCCGGCAATCGTAACAATACTAAATACACCTGCCAATCCCTGAGTGAGCATACTTGGCTCATTCACTGAAAAATCGTCACGGGTTCCGGGCTTCAGACAATGCCTGGCCCGCATGATACCCGTGATTTCATACACCATTTCTTCATTGGGAATACCTTTTTTGCCTTTCACAGCAATAAAGGAATTCGCATTCATTTCATCGTCAACATCAATCACCTGGCGGATAAAATTAAAAGGCACCATGACAACTTCATCATTACTGTTACCGATATTATTGGTTCCTTCTTTTTTAAGCACCCCAATAACTTTCACCTTTTTATTGAGAAACTTGACATATTGTCCAATCGGATCATTCACTCCAAAGAGATTTTCGGCTATGGTAGCACCCAGCAAACACACAGCAACTCCATTGTTGAACTCACTCGGGCTGAAATAACGTCCGCGGGCGATATCAAAGACAAAGACCTTGTTGTATGCTTCAGATATTCCGCCAATTCCAACAGATTCGAATTTGCTGTCACCAAATTCAACATTGCTCATAGCCGATGACATAATAGCAGCGCTTTCAATGGTTGAAGCGTTTTTCTCAAGAGCTTTCAAATCTTCAATAACTGGCTGCGGTCGTTTGGCATATTCCCACCATTCAAAATCCTTACTGAAACTCCATGGCCATTTCTGCACAAAAACCACATTGGTTCCCATCGACTCAATACTGGATAAAATCTGATTTTTCATTGAATCAACGACCGTGAAAACAATAATTACCGAAAAAATCCCGATGGTAATACCGAGTACTGTAAGTATTGTGCGAAGCCGGTTCACAAGAATGGCCGAAATGGCAAACAAAAAACTCTCTTTGATAAGCCGCAGGAATAACATGACACAAATATATAAAATAAAGCATGACACACAACACGCAAAACTCAAAGCTCAAAGCAGATGCACAATTCTCAATTCATTGTTATGACGACAAAATAAAAGTTTATTTCAAGGTCTTTCGAAAATTGAAAATTTCAAGTTCTATTCTCATAAATCTATCTTGCTGCTGTATTGTTTTCATTTTTCAAATGCGTTGGTATATGAGGAAATTCTGCAAAATCCTTGCATTTAATACCACAGTGATTTATAAATCGGTTCAAAATTTTTGAGAGACTCCGGAGGAGTCATCCAATGAAATCAATGTGCGTTTTAATCCGCAGATGATTTTTCACCTAATTTTATTCTTGTTAAGCATTGTGCCGTCAGACTTTCTTGCGAAGCTTTTCAAGTAGGGCTGCAAAGTCCATTGGGAGCGGACTTTCAAACAATATGTGTTTCCCGTTTCCCGGATGAATAAAACCAAGCACAGCTGCATGCAATGCCTGCCGCGGCATAATATCAAAACAATTTTCAATAAACTGTTTGAATTTGGTAGTTGGATTCCCTTTCACCAGGGTTTTCCCACCATACATTTCATCGGCAAAAAGCGGATGACCAATATGTTTCATATGAGCACGGATCTGATGCGTGCGGCCAGTTTCGAGGCGACATTCAACAAGAGTTGCAAAACCAAATCGTTCAATAACCTTGTAATGAGTTACAGACCATTTTCCTTCTTCTTCGTTGTCGTAAACGGCCATCATGCGCCGGTCGCGTGTACTTCGGGCCAGATAACCGCTTATGGTTCCACTGTCTTCATCAAAATCTCCCCAGACCAGTGCGCGATACAGACGATCGATGGTATGATCAAAAAACTGCTTTGCCAGATATGTTTGCGCAAATTCTTCTTTGGCCACCAATAGCAACCCGCTTGTATCCTTATCGATACGATGTACCAACAACGGAAAATGCTGATCTGATTTGCCTTTGCTGAAATGATACAACAACGCATTTACGAGTGTATGATCAAAATTGTTGAAACCCGGATGAACAACCATTCCTGCTTCCTTTTCAACAACAGCCAGCTGTTGATCTTCATAAACAAATGTCAGCGGAATTTCTTCAGGCAATATTCCCAGTTCATGCGGTGGTTGCGGCAAAACGACAACAATTTCATCAGCGGGTTTAATCTTGTAATTTGGTTTTACCGCTTTGCCATTCACAAGGATGCATTCAGCACGGGCTGCACTCTGAATCCGATTGCGGCTTACCTTGTTTCCAATTCTGTCAGACAAATATTTATCAATCCGCAGCTGAGCCTGACCACGATCAACAACAATCCGGAAATGCTCAAACAACTCCCTCTCTTCATCGGGCAGTTCAGATGAATCCAGGTTGTTATTTATTTCGTCAGAATCCATTTAACAAATACCGGATGTTCCGCGTTTTTTTCAATCATCAGAGTATAATATCCGGGCGCAATATCTTCGGTGCTCATTGTATTGTCGCACCTGATGCGCTTTACAACACGTCCATTCAAGTCAATGACCGAAACTGTTTTGGACTGATTGTCATTGAATTGTATCGCAGCACAGTCATTACATGGATTGGGAAAAACAGAAGTTAATGTTTCCGTATCGCTCATTCCAACATGCTGATAAGGCGAATCTCCAACAATAATTCTGATCATCGGAGTTCCTGCATACAATGTGTTATACCAATTTCCATCGACATTATAGAAGAAATATCCGCTGCGGTCATTATTAAGATCATAGCCAAGATTGAGCACCTCGCTGCTTGTCTGTTGCCATCCGACATAGATGCGACCACTGACCGGAAGCGGATTATCAAGCACGTAAGTATGAAAAGCATTAAACCCATGCTCAAATTCAGGACGCACTCCCATTTGCTGATAAATAATATTACCGGGCACACCTCCATTATCATCCCAAATGGTCAGATAAAAATAAATCTGATTGGCATCGTTCACAACGCGATTAAAAAACATTTGAACAGACTGCAAAGTATCAGGCATATTAAGTGTAAACATATAAGCAGCCCTTGCCGAGTTCACCGTCAGGCCATAACCAGCTTCGCAGGAACCATCATCAGGCGCAAAATAATTATAAAAACGCTGATAAAAAGCCAATGTATCGTTCGATGCAACCGGATCGCCAATGGTAGCCGTATTGACAGACAGATTTACTTCAAATTCGGCATTTTTCGAAACAGAAGAACTGAAAGTGTAAGGAATCGGACTGCGATAAAAAGCAGTATCGGTCAAAGGGTTCAGATTGGAAGCGCTGAGGCCTGAATCGTAATCACCCGTTGTTCCGGACAAATCATCAACAGTCAGACGTTCTGTTACATTGAGCAGACTTTCAGATAAATTGGCATAAGGAGCATTAATTTCCGGCGACATTTCTGCAGCGCTATTGGCAAGGAAATGATTCCAGGGCATGGAAAAATACTTTTTCAGCAATGTTTCATGACGCTCGCCGAAAGCAAGATCGGTCGGAACAGAATCAGCAGCATCGCGCTCACTGTCGAGAATTATATAGTCTATATTCCAAAAATCGGCATTAGAAGCCCATGTCGGGAATGAAAGATCGGCATAGCTTGCATAATTTCTGAATCGGAATCTGAAACCATCCGTCATGAATGCAGTATCGATAATCGGCAGCATAACACATTTCCACGGACTTCCGTTGGTTGCAATAAAATCATTGAGCGAAGAGCCAGGAGCCGCCCAGACCTGAATCCAGGCATTCTGATTGGCCGCATAAAATTCAAGCAGCAGCGAATCTTCCACATCCGGTTTTTCACCCAAACCCTGCGGTTGATAAAAGAAACTGAAATACAATGAATCAGCAATGCTTGTTGCATGAGGTGTTCCGGTAAAGACAGAATCAAGGCGGATATCGTATGAAGTCAGCGTATCAGCAGCAAAAGCAAAGCTGGATCCATGATTATAGAGATAACCATAAGCATCGAGCCCATCGAGAGTGGCTACACCCATTGAAATTGGAGCAAAAGCATTGCCAGTATTTATAAAAGCAGTACTGTCTGAAAACCTATTGGGATCAGGATAAACAAAAGTAGCAGAAAAATCTTCCAGGAAAGGCATAGTCAAAATAGCGCGATTATTCTTGCCTGCAAGAGGTTCCTGCTGAATGATGGATTGATTCATTCCTGATGGGATCAGAATTTCCTGAGCACTAAGGGCAGAAAAAAACATCAGAAAAGAAAGAACCGCAAAAATATTTCGCATAAGATTACCGATTTTATTCATACCAGAGATCGACAGATTCACCAACACTTACTTCTTTATCCTTCTCGTACTTCGGACTTTGCTTAATGACCCTTACTCGCAGCGTATCATCAGGATCTGCAAAGATTTCAGAACCGACATTGAGACCAGCTTCGTGAATGAGCTGATGAGCTTTTTCGCGTGATTTCCCGACAAGTTTCGGCACATAAACTTCACCACCACCTTTGCCTTTACCAATAACCAGATCGATTTTTTCGCCCTTATTCAATTCAGTTCCCCAAGAGATAACCTTACCCTTGTATTTGGCTTTAATCACAGTCTGACCAACATCAGGCACACGTTCTACCTTACCGACCTTTAATCCATGAGTCTGTAAAAGGGCTTCCGCCTGACGGTAAGTAAAATCGACCAGATTGGGTAATTTGGTTTTTTCAGGGGTAAAAGCAATGATAGTACAATAAACCGATCGGCCTTTCTTTACATGCGAACCTGGCAATGGGAGCTGACTCACAACCGATCCCGGCGTTTTTGTGTTGTCATAAACCGAATCAACAATCAAAAATTCATAATGTCTGCTTTCACGCATTTCTTTAACTTCTTCCATAGTCATTCCGGAAAAATCAGGCACTTCGATTGATTGGCCATGAAAGGTGTAAAGCCGGAGAAAAAAAAGAGTTATCCATATGAGGATAAAACCCGCCAGCATAATCAGGGCGAAATGTTTCCAAAAATGGAAGCTTTTGATGAAACTGAAAATTTTCATACAGCGATAAAACTGATTTTACTGAGATTTATTGTGAAAACAAGTGAGTTTTGTGCAAAAATACAATTTTTATTGGTAAGGAGGGCGTGGGGAGAATGATCCCGTGCTGTGAAAACCTGGCATAAATTGATAATAAATTTCCGGTGGATTCGACCCCCTCCCCGGGTCGGCTGTTTTGGGGGGACCTTTAACCCGGCCTGCGGCCGGGCTATTTTTATTTGACCTGCGCTGCAGATCGGGATGGTTGTATCAATCAATGGTTAAAGGTTTATGTGCCGCAGGTCGGAGTGGTAATACGCATTTTGGTCATGGAGTCAAGTGCCATAGGTCACGGTGTGATTACACGCATCAAAGGCCATTGATATATGCACCCAATAAGGACTTCCAGAGGCTTGCCCGACCAACAGAGGCGGGAAGTCGAATAAAAATAGCGTCCGGCACAAGCCGAATGTGAATAGATAAATAACAAACGGCCCTGCAGGGGCCGAATACAAATAAAAACGACAACAAATAATTACAAACGTTTATATCCGACAATAAACGTTTAATAACCGAATAAAGCCTTTCGCGTATTCTACATTTGCATATCAAATCAAAATCATATGGACAGATTTTCTCAAATTCTCTACCAGGTTGTATTTGGGCCCAGACGCAGAGAACCAATTATGACAACTCCAAACCGGGAAATTTTTCATAAATATCTCGGAACCGTTTTGCGAAATAAAAAATGTTTTGTGTATGCAATCAACGGCACAACAGATCATGTACACCTTTTGTTTTCGTTGCATCCATCGGTTTCTTTATCGGATCTGATTAAGGACGTGAAGTTGTCAACATCATCATTTATCCGCACAAAAAAATTATTTCCAATGTTTGATGGATGGCAGGAAGGGTATGGTGCATTTACATATACATATTCTGCAAAGGACAATTTAATCAGATATGTTTCAAATCAACAGGAGCATCATAAGAAAATCAGCTTTTATGAGGAGTTGAAAAATCTCCTGATTGAAAATGAAATTAATTTTAATGAGAGGTATTTGATTTAATTGGATTTCAATATACCTGGATTCGACCCCGCCGGGGTCGGTATTTATTCTCTTTTATACCCGGCCTTTTCACGTAAAACGTGACACAGCTGGCCGCGCTATTTTTGTTCGACCTGCGCTGCAGGTCGGGGAGTCAATATGCATCTATTATAAAAATTCCAGCTCCTCATGTCGGGATTGAGGCCTTACACAAACAACTATAAATTATATTTTGGCAAAACATGGTTGTAAACAAAATGCCGGATGAACTATTTTAATCGCTGAAGGCCGGGGTTATGATTCACCAGCATAGTTAATGATTTCATGCATGCAATCCGATTGGTTTTTTGTGGACAGGTTTAAAATCAAACAGATGCTCACCCTGCACCCAATAAGGACTTCCAGAGGAAGTCGAATAATAATAGCGTCCGGCGCAAGCCGGATGTGAATAGATAAATAACAAACGGCCCTGCAGGGGCCGAATACAACGAAATATGGGTCTCGAAAATTATGAGGGGCAAATCAATCTGGATTCGACCCCTGCAGGGTCGTTTCCGCTGTTATCTCTTACCCGGACTTCGTCCGGGCTATTTTTATTTGACCTGCGCTGCAGGTCGGGGGGATGAATTATGTGAATGTAATAATAACATTCACACATTACGAAACCTGCTCGCAATGCGGACTTCCGGAGGCTTGCCCGACCAACAGAGGCGGGATGTCGAATAAAAATAACGTCCGCCGGCTGGCGGATGTGAATAGATAAATAACAAACGGCCCTGCAGGGGCCGAATACAACGAGATGTGTTTTTGTTGTTGAAATTAATTCGTTTTAATTGCGTTTGATTCGACCTCGCAGAGGTCGGGTTGGCTGTTATCTCTTACCCGGACTTCGTCCGGGCTATTTTTATTTGACCTGCGCTGCAGGTCGGGGATACAAATAGATTCTTTGATCTGAATTCAAGCGCTGAAGATCGGAAAGGTGAAATATTTGATCTTGCAAAAAATTTTTTGTTCACCTCCGAAATATCGAGTTATTGCGGATTTACGGAGTCAAACCAAACCCATCCCAATCCTGCGCAAAGGGAAATGCTTTTCGGTATTGAGTGAGCTCAGTTTTACTAAGTTCAACAAAAATTACATCGCTGTCTCCATCTTCCCGCTCCGGGAGCCATTTTCCATCGGGGGTGGCGAGCGTGGAACCGCCGGCATACTGCCAGCCATTGCCATCTTTTCCGCGGCGGTTGACTCCAACTGCATAACATTGATTTTCGATGGCGCGGGCCAGTATCAGCTGCCGCCAGTGCAGTTTGCGCGAGGCCGGCCAATTGGCGGTCAGCAATAAAATGTCGTAGCCAAATTCGCCCTGATTGTACGAATTGCGCGCCCAGACAGGGAAGCGCAGATCGTAGCAAATCAATGGTTTTATTTTCCATCCTTTATATTCAAATATCACCTGCTCTTTTCCCGCGCTGTAAGCCAGATTCTCGTTGCCCAGCGAAAACAGATGTCGCTTATCGTAGGAGTAATGCGATCCGTCGGGGTTGACCCAGAAAAAACGGTTGTAATAATTATTATTTTCTGAAATAACAATACTACCTGCAATGGCGCATCCAAAGCGGGCTGCAGAATTTTTCATCCATTGAAATGTTGGACCATCCGGATGTTCTGCAATCGATGCCGGATCGGACACAAAGCCGGTGGTGAACATTTCGGGGAGCACGAAAACATCGGCTTTAGCGGCTTGCAATGAAAATAATTCATCAAACATTGCCCGGTTCATTTCGGGGCTTTTCCAATGAATGTCGGGCTGCAGCAGGGCGATT
>DAOPKE010000094.1:0-10309 GCA_035390965.1 Bacteroidales bacterium
ACTTTCTACCGTTAAGCCATGGTCGTATAAACCCGCACTACGTCGTCGTCGTCTTCAATCTTTTCAATGAGCTTGTCAACATCGGCCTGCTCTTCAGGAGAAAGATGCTTCAGCTCAACATTGGGCAGATAGTCATAGTCGGCTTTGGTAATTTCAAAACCTTTTTCTTCAATGGCTTTCTGAAGCGTGCCAAAACTGCTGAAATCGCCATACACCTGAATGCCGTCTTCGTTTTTGAAGATTTCTTCAGCACCAAAATCTATGAGTTCCAGCTCCAGTTCTTCGATATCCTGGCCGGTATCTTTGAAAATGAAAACACATTTCTTATCGAACATAAAACTTACAGAGCCATTGGTGCCCATACTTCCGTTGTATTTGTTAAAATAACTGCGGATATTGGCAACAGAGCGTGTGTTATTGTCGGTTGCACAATGTACATATACGGCAATACCATGAGGAGCATAGCCTTCGAATGACACTTCTTTGTAATCGGCGGTATCTTTTTCAGTGGCTTTTTTAATGGCGCGCTCAATATTATCCTTGGGCATGTTGTCACTCTTGGCATTCTGGATGATGGCTCTGAGCTTGGTGTTATACTCCGGGCTTGGTCCACCTTCTTTCACGGCCATCGTGATTTCACGACCATAACGGGTAAACATGCGGGACATATTGCCCCATCTTTTGAATTTTCTTGCTTTACGATACTCAAATGCGCGTCCCATAATTCTGATTTTGAGATGAAATGCAAAATTAAAAAAAAGAATCCCAAAATCAGAGAGAATGCATGTTTTTTTTCATTTCAAACAATCTTCACGTTTTTCTCACTGATAAAAGTTACCTATTTTTGTATTCAATAGAAATCTATGAAAATACATAAAACACTGCTTGTCTGCTGTCTTTGTATGCTTTCAGGCATGCTTACACACGGACAGATACAGCTTGAATCGACCCTGACAACAGGACAGAACCAGACTAAACCTGAAGGTTTTCTGAATATGGCCATTTGTCCGGCGTATGAGTTAAATCAATGGACATTTGGTGCCGGAGCCGAACTGGCAGTACTAAACCCGCAAAACACCATGCTGGATGCCTGGAAACTCGATGCAGGAAGAAAAATTCTCATTAAAAAACACGAATACAAACTGTATGGCGGCTTTTACTGCCGACCCTTTTCGGAATATTTGCGCGAACTAAATCTGGTGCTGACAATTAAAACTGAATATGGACATTTCAGAGGAATGATTGGCAACAATTCACGCATCTGGCGCTTAAGCGGAAAGGCGATAGAACAGTGGCCCGAAGCTGATAGTGCAGGAACAATTATGAAAAAAGAATATAGAAATCTGTTATATGATTTTTCGGTTTATCTAAAAAAAACAGATCACCCATGGAACATCGGACTTGGATTCAGCAATTTAAATGGATTTTTTTTCAATCAGGAAACCACACCCATGCTGTTCAGCCGCTATGAAAATAAAATTACCGAATCAATGCAATTGTTTGCTGAATGCTGGTTTCAGCAAGCGGGCAGCGCAAACCTACAAACACAATATTTCGGATTTTTTATAAAAGGAGGCCTGGTATGGAAAAGTGGAAAATAATCATTGCGCTGATTTCAATTTCACTCACTTCGTGTTTTCACGATCTGGATGAAGCTGGTGCTTTTCACTCGAAATACAATACCAACGAGCGATTTGAAATGTCGCAGGAATGGAACTCCACGCACCCGTTTCAGGTAATACTGATGCCGGATTCCACATATTCAGTATTGTATTGCGCCGACACGCATATTGGAACGTACAAGGAATTCAGCATGGTACTCGATGCTGCAAAAAACCCTTCAAATGCGGCTTTGGTGGTTGCCGGTGATGTTACACGCGGTCATACCGAAAGTTATGACACTCTCGAAACCCTTATGAATACTGTTGATTCCGTAAACTGGTTTCTCACAACCGGGAATCATGATTTGTATTTTGGCGGCTGGGATGAATACTTTCCCCGATTTGGGGCTTCAACCTATTATTTTATTGTAAGTACTCCTGCCGGAAATGATTTATTTATCATTCTCGACAGTGGCAGCGGCTCACTTGGAAATCTGCAAATAGACTGGCTTTCAAACATTCTCGAATCCTTCCACCCTTCGGTTCGTCACATCAGCATTGCAACACACCTCAATGTTTTCAAAGACGGACTGGGCTTAACATCTGGGTTGCCAATGGAAGAAGTAAATGTGCTGCTTGATTTATGTACGCGCTACGAAGTTGATTATGTTATCAGCGGTCACGATCATACACGATTCGAAACCACTTTGGGCGTCACAGATTATATTATTATGGATCAATGCCACGATGAGGAAAGCAACTCTTCGTATCTGGAAGTGCGATATGAGAAAAATCATTGCAGCCATTATTTCAATGCCATTGCGGAATAAACAACGTTTCTGATTCATGCAAACAGCTGTCATAATATTTACCATTACTTTTCTGGGAATTATTTTCACCCGCCTTCCGTTCGTAAATATCGACCGGCCATCAGCGGCTTTTTTCGGCGCAGTCGCCATGGTATTATTTGGAATACTAAGCCCTGCCGAAGCGCTTGAATCAATCGACTTCAATACCATTGCACTTTTGCTGGGCATGATGATTATTATTGCTGTCATGCAGCTGGATGGATTTTTTAACTGGTTGGCTTCGAAAACAATGGGCTTCGCCGGAAACCAGCGCAGACTCCTTACTATCATCATTTTTGTAACCGGAATTGCATCGGCATTTATGGTAAACGATGTGGTCGTGCTAATGTTTACACCTGTGGTTATAGCTATTTGCAGACAATCAGGCCTAAATCCGGTTCCCTTTCTGATGGGTGTTATTTTTTCCGCCAACATCGGATCTGCCATGACCATTACCGGCAATCCGCAAAACATGCTTATTGGCATCAGTAGCGGCATTTCATATGCACGATTTCTATTGCTAATAGCGCCGATTTCCATTTTAGGAATGCTGGTCATCATTCCCGTAATCCGGCTGATGTACAAAAAAGATTTTCAAATAAAAAAAACCGTCATCAGCAATCCGCACACTTTTGGATTCAAATTACGCAAAATGCGTTGGTCTATTCCGGTTTTTTCAATGGTTATACTATTATTCTTCATAGGTAAACCGCTTGGATTATCAATTCCCGTCATTGCACTGGCAGGCGCTTCGTTGATTTTACTGGTGGGGCGGATTAAACCCAGCCATGTTATTAAAAAAGTAGATTGGGTTCTCTTGCTTTTTTTCGCCGGATTGTTTGTCGTTGTAAAAGGATTTGAAAATTCAGGCGCACTGGAAAATCTGTTATCCATTTTTCCATTGAATAACAATGCTGGAGGAATGCTTGCTGTTCACGGAATTAGTTTTGTGGCATCACAAATTGTCAGTAATGTACCTTTTACTGTCGCCTTTCTTCCATTTATGCATGAAGCAAACAGTGAAATGCTTTGGATTGCGTTGGCTTCAGCTTCAACACTGGCAGGTAATGCTACCATCATTGGTGCAGTAGCCAATATAATAGTTATTGAATCGGCGGCAAAACATGATGTCAAAATCCGTTTTTTTGAATTTCTGAAACCCGGAATAGTAGTTACTTTGTTAAGTTTACTGATTTCATGTATTATTATTGTTTTATGGATGCATGCTGCTGCTTTTTGAATAAATGATTAAACCACCTTTATTAAACCGCTGAAAGCATACAAACAGTCAAAATTATTGCACAAAAAAACTTTTTTCAGACAAAAGGGGGTTTTATGCCGACTTATCGGATGGTGTAACAAAACAAACTTTTATAACGTCATATTATCGAATTTGGTAGAAAACTGTTGTTTTCGCTCATTCACTAAAGTAACTTTACTATACGAACAGCACTACTAAAAAACTCTGCGTCATGAAAACACTAACATTTCTCCTAATTATCGCTCTGATGGCTTCATTTAATGTTTCTGCAGCTATCGACGATACCAAAGACTCAACCGAAGTTGCCGGGGCTACGGGACCGGTGATTGTATGCACAATTGACAAAACTTTTAACAGATCCTACGCTACTGACATGGAAATGGAAACAGTAACCTGCTCTTGTTACGAAGTATTTAAAGCTCCTGAAATCAAAGAAATTGTTTCAAACCCTGTTTACAAAACCATTACTGTAACCGGTACTGAGCATGGTGATCAGATTTATATCCTTAATTCAAAAGGTGAAATTTTGCTGCACGTTGAAGCCGAAATCGATAATCCCAAAATTGATATCAGCAAACTCACAGCAGGTACCTACACTATTGGCGTACAAGCTTACTAAATAATATATTCCAGAATCAGGAATAATCATGGTTGGTTTATTTTACCCCGACGCCGTGAGGTCTGCCGGGGTTTTTTATTGTTGTTTTTCAGCTGGAAATACAAACAACAAGGATTGCATAATCATATCAGGAATCATTGAAAAATGATCGCTGTCCGGGATGTTTTCATAACGAAGATTATTTCTGTTTTTTAATTGTTTCCTCATTAATGTATTCAACTGCTTTGCAGCATTCATCATCCGCTTCGTTTCGTTTTCTCCAATTCCAAGCATAATTTTCCCATCCGGCATGACCATGTTTTTTCGTGCTTTCCATTGAAGCAACAAACTATTGTCATCCCACCACACTGCGGGGCTGGCAATGATGTAATTGCTGAAAAGCCGCGGTTTTTCGAGCATTACATATGTAGCAAACAATCCACCCAGCGAATGTCCTGCAATGGTTCTATTTTCAGTCGTTCTGAAAAGTGAATCAATAAATGGTATTATTTCCTGCTCCAGCACCAGTAGAAAAGTATCTGCTCCGCCCGACCGGATCGGCCTTTGATATCGAAAAGTCATGGAAGAATCAGCTGAATAATCAAACGTCGGCGTGTAGTCATACGTGCGCTGCACCACATCGTATTCAAATGTCTCCACCTCATATCCAATCCCCACCATGATGATTGGCTCTATGGATTCCATCTTATTGATACTTTGCAAAACCGAGCTTGCAAGAGGCAGCCAGACGTTTCCGTCAAGGAAATAAATAACAGAAAAACGGCGATTTACACTGTCGGAATATTCAGCCGGCAACGAAACACTGATTCGGTACGAAACATGATTAATCTCTGATTTATAAACATACTCCGATGTATTCGGAATAACAACCCCTTCTGAAACCGACTGAGAATGCACGTTTTCAGCACATAAAACAAGAAAGATATAAATCAGAAAAAACCTCATCTGTTGAATTATTTTTTCATAAATACAGAGCGCAATGGTTTTTCTGTCATCACTTCAATCAGGTACATGCCCAGCTGAAGAGCACTAACATCCAGTTGAACAAAATCAGCAATTCCACTTTCAGCAAACATTACCAAACGACCATCGGAACTCATAATCCTGATTTCACAATTTTTTTCAAAGGGAAAAATCAGATTAAGATTGTGTTCAACAGGATTCGGAAAAAGCTTCAATTTATCACCATATTCATCAACTGAAGTCAGTTGTTCAACATAGATTCCATCCGAGCAAACTGTGTCGGAATGCAGTCCGGCACCATTCACCGTATAAACAAAAGTATAATACATTCCATTGTTTGTAAACGCTCCAATGTTGGCGGTGCTGTCGCCCGAAGAAACAAAATTGTAAACACTGGTATCACCGCAAAATGCGCCCATGCTGAAAAAATAATTCACGACATCGCTGTGCGGATCATCCGAAACAGCACAAGCAGTATTATTCTGAAGAATTCCTGAATAATACAATGTATCATAATCGGATTGTGTCGGAGCATATACATCACCAACCCAGGCCGGCGCAATTGGTTTAGTATAATCAATGTTGGCATCTGAACCTGCGGGTGCAGAAAACAAATTTGCTTCATCAAGCACTATGGATTTTATTCTGCAAGAAGGAGTCAGCGGAGTTGGATTCTGCCATTGGACCATATCAAGTGTATCCGGGCCAACTGTTATAATCTCAGATGCAGAGCGGCTTTGATATACTTTCACATCATCGTACCATGCTTTGCTGTTTCCGACACGAAGCGAAAAGCCACTCCCCGACTTCAATGGAGTAGCATCGATCCATGACGAGACAAGTACATCATTCACCCAGGCCGCATTGTATCCCGTTTCCGGATCATACATAACTTTCACATCATACCAGGTGTCAACCACAAAAGGATAAGCAACATCTGTCATCAGGTTGTAAGTATTGCTGACATACTCATACAACTGAACCCTTTGATTATCAAGCCGGAAATAGGCCATGTAATTGTTTTCGCGGTTGCTCTGCGACATATCGCTGCAGAAATAATGCGCACCGATCCGGCGATTGATTGTGGCATCGGCGGCTCCAAATTTTAATTGCCAATGATACAGCCACACATGACTACTGTCCTGCGGAAGCGAAATTGCCAGATTGGTATTTCCCAATGCTGAATCTGTCTGCAACAAATGTCCATTATCCCAGGTCCAACAACCAAGATAAGAAATCCAGTCTGCTGGGACCGTTGTATTGTAATTTTCATTGATAAAGCCGGCCTTATTGTTTCCTTTCCAATCTGTGCCATCAAATTGCAACACCTGCCAGAAAGAATTCTTCAACGCATTGTTATCTGCATCCGTAAATGAAACACCAAAATCATCGGTTTGCCAACCCGAAGGCGCATTGATGGCTGTTGTCGGAGCAATATTGTCCGTCGAACAAGTCCAGATGGCAGTGTAACCAGCATTCTGCGTAGCACCATCGCTGTGAAACTCTAATGTCAGTGCATTGCTGCTCGCCGTAACCAGTCCGGGTGAAGTTGTTCCGCTGTATCCACCAATAAGTGCAGCAGCAGTAGATGTACCGTCATAAATCCATAAAGAATCATAGTCCGCTTCCAAATCAAATTCGGTAAAACTAAGACTAACACCGGTTGCCCCTGACGGCTGAATGGTATAAACAAAATCCTCATAAGCATAATGTGGGCGCGTTGGTCCTCCCAGATCCCAGATGGTATCCGTGCAAGGGACCACTGCACAATCGGAAAACTTATCCGCAATCAAATCCCAGAAATCGGAATAACCATTATCATACGCAAGAGCCCAGATGCCAATTCCAGCAATATCCCGAATATTAACCAAATCAAAACGTCTTCCCATCGACTGCGCATCATTCACCCAGCACTGATAATTTTGTCCTGCCGAATTAAAAGCCCAATAAGGAGATTGACTGTTCACATCATAGCCCTTGTTTGCATTTGAATAATAACCAGAGGAATTATTTCTGATAGTAGAATAAGTCACTGCTTCGCCAGTAGAATCTGCAGAGGAAGGAACCGTCAAAGCAGCCGTTTTCCACTGGAAGCCATAATAAGGCAAGCCAGCCATCAGCTTTGTTTTTGGGACACCGGCATTCAAATAATAGGTGATTGTTTTAGAAAGCGTGAAATTATATGTAGTCTGAAAATTATAGAGAGGATCCGTCGGGCCCGCTGTACCACTACCCTTGTAATAATAATCATATCCCATAAAAATAAATAAGTCAACATAAGGAATAATCGCCGGAAGATCCCATTCCGAAGGACTCCAATCGACCGCAGGCATTGCAATAGACAATTCTGCACCCGGAACACGCGTGTGCAGCGAATCCGCAATACGCTGAATAAAAGTTGTCAGAGCGGCTTTATGCGTACTCGACACCCCTTCAAAGTCGATATTGATACCATGTGCACCCCGCGAATCAACAGCATTTACAAGATTTGATATTAAGGCAGTCTGCGCTGTTGTGCTACCAAAAAAAGTTGTATGATCCGTAGAATTAAACATAGTTACACACAAATGCACACGCGTTCCGTTTGCCAAGGCAGAATCCACTACGTCAACCGTTGCCCAGCTGTGCGTATTTGTTGGCGCACCCGTCGAAGCATTAAACTCGTACGAAAAATAACACAAATCCGATAACAAATTCCATTGATAATTATCCGAAACAGAACTACCCACCCAATACGGATGCCAGCCAAAAACGCGCCTGTTTAAAATACAACCCGTATTTTTGATACACTTTGAAACACCAAATGCAACCGTATCACCATAATCATGAGTTGCATAATACTCAGATTGAGTCTGATGAATAGATACCTGTTGCTGCGCAAAAAGCGGCAACATAGCCAAAATCGCAATAGAAAATAAAATCCCCCTCATATGAATTGTTTTTTCAAATGTAATAAATCTCCGAAAATATAAACCACTGTTTTGGTCGTTTTTACCGACGAACGAAGAGGCAGAAAAAAACCGGTGGGGATGTAGTCATTAAATAAAGGTTGCGCGAAGTTTATAAACTTCGCGCAACTTTATTAATTTTGTTTGTCAATACAATTTTGTGAAGAAGATTCTGGTTTTATGTCCTTACCCCGAAAACTGTGCTCCAAGCCAGCGTCTGAAATATGAACAGTATTTCGGCGAGTTTCGTAAAGCAGGTTACGACATTTCGGTATCTTCTTTTGTAAACAAACAGTTCTGGAAAATCATTTATCTACGCAATCATTGGTTGGCAAAAGCTTTTCATACACTGCGAGGGTACCTCAGACGCACGGCTGATCTCTTCCGGATGCGTCGCTACGACATTGTTTATGTACATCTTTGGGTTACTCCACTGGGCTTCCCGGTTTATGAACGGCTTGTCAAATACTTCGCTCGTGCTTTGGTGTATGATATTGACGATATGATTTTCCTGGGCCACTCCAGCGAGGCCAATCATATGTTGCAAAATCTCAAGGGTAAAAGAAAAATGTCGTATCTGATGAAGGCAGCTGATCACGTAATAACAAGCACGCCGGCACTTGAAGAATTTGCCAGAAAATACAACCACAAAGTTTCTGATATTCCTACCACATTGCAGGTCGATCGTTTCACCGCAAAGACTGATTATTCACTGAAAAATGAAATTGTTCTGGGTCACAGTGGCAGCCACAGTACTTCAAAATATCTGAAATCGATTGAACCTGCTTTTGAAATATTACTTAAGTCCGATTTGAAATTCAAAGTGCTTGTTACGGGAGATGCTGACTTTTGTTTTTCAAATCCGGCCATTCCGGTCGAAGCCAAGGCCTGGTATGCTGAAGATGAGGCGAGTGATTTGCTACGGATGGACATTGGCCTGTATCCTCTCACCGATGAGCCCTGGGTATATGGAAAGCGGGGCGGAAAGGCGCTTTTGTACATGGCGGCCGGATTACCAGTGATTGCAACGGCCATCGGAACCAACACGGAAACTTTCAGCGACGGCAACACGGCCTTGCTGGTAAAGGTCAATGATTTCGACGATTGGGCGGAAAAAATCTTTTTGCTGGCCCGCAACGAATCTTTAAGGCAAAAACTTGGAACTGCGGCCAGAAAAGCCGTGAAAACCCAATTCTCGGTTGCCGCCAACAAGGATAAATACCTGGCGGTTTTAAATGAGGTTATTGAAAAGAAAAATCCTTCCTAAAGGAAGTTTTCAACAAATAATAATTTTCAATCGTTTTTTCAGAATAAATTTTTATATATTTGCTGACTTTTTTAGACTAAGTATCTAAGAAAGTCCGAAAACTTGATTTTTGCGTTGAATTATTTAATTTTTGCAACAAAAGGGAGGATATTATGTATTGGACTTTAGAACTTGCTTCCAAACTCGAGGATGCTCCATGGCCTGCCACCAAAGAGGAGCTGATTGATTTCGCTATTCGTTCGGGAGCCCCTATGGAATTGATTGATAATCTTAGAGAAATTGAGGACGACGAGGAAGTTTTTGAAAGCATCGAGGATCTTTGGCCAGATTACCCGACAAAAGACGATTTTTTCTTCAACGAAGATGAATACTAATTGATGAGCCGCTGTAAGAGCGGCTTTTTTTATGTTGATAATGACAGAAGAAAAGATATTATCGTTCATATTATTGAGATTATATATATTTGAAGTTTAAAAGTCGACACTCTGGAAGGATCATCTGCAAATATCGCTCAGGCACTAAGCAAATCAGCTTTTGAAGATTTGTTCCGCAAGGAATTCAAAGGGCTGGTGTATTTTTCGATGAAGTATGTGAAAGATATGGATGCCGCCCGTGGCATTGTGCAGGATGCTTTCATCATGCTGTGGGACAAACGAGACAGCATGGATATGGCCCGCAATCCGAAGTCGTATCTCACAACAACCATCTACACGCGCTCGTTCAATTATCTGCGCGACAACAAAAAATTCGACAAGAACATCATTGAATTTGAGGAGCTTGTCGATTCCGGCTCACAGAGCGC
>DAOPKE010000095.1:0-10271 GCA_035390965.1 Bacteroidales bacterium
TTTTTCACACGATCGCCGGGTTTTACACTATAGCTGCGCAGAATACCGGGCAGTGGTGAAAGGACATGGCCTGTAACTTTTCCGTTGCCACCGGCAGGGGCGGCTTCGGCTTTTGTTTCGGCTACCGGAGTTGTCGGAGTTGCTGCCGGAGCGGCAACCGGGGCTGCAACCGGAGCTGCGGTTTGTGTAACAGGAGCGGCGCCCTCGACATTAATGAGCTCCACATCGTAAATTTTTCCATTGATTCTGAACTGAAACTTTTTCATCTTGTATTATTTTTTGTTAACAATTACGGGTGTTTGTCGATGCAAAAATGTTTTTGAGCACCATGGGGAGAGTGGGTGAGAACCACGGATAATTTGAACCGTACGTTTTTCTTTTTCTGATAAGCAAGTTTCAACAGCTGCTGATATTATAGCCAGAATTTCATCAGTTATCTCCGATTTGTCTTCTGCAGACACATTCATCAGATAGTTATTTTCTTTCATATGAGTATTTTATCGATTTCAAAAGTACAAAAAAAAATAAAGAAACCGTTGTCGAAAAAACGGTTTCTTTATAAAATCTATATGTGTGTAAATTAGAAGAGGAAGCTTAACAGAATTCCAGCAGAAACAGCACTTCCAATGACCCCGGCAACATTGGGTCCCATGGCATGCATTAATAAATGATTTGATTTATCATATTCAAGCCCAACAGTTTGCGATACACGGGCGCTGTCGGGCACCGCTGAAACGCCTGAATTTCCAATAAGAGGATTAATTTTTCTACCTTCTTTAAGAAACAAATTCAGAAATTTTACAAACAGAACGCCACCTGTGGTTGCAATAACAAAAGAGGCTGCACCGAGTGCAAAAATGCCGATGGATTTTGCAGTAAGGAAAGTTGTGGCTTGAGTAGAAGCTCCAACAGTAAGACCGATCAGAATGGTCACAATGTCAATCAGCGGACCTCTTGCAGTATCGGCCAGTCGTTTGGTTACTCCACTTTCCTTTAGGAGGTTGCCAAAGAAAAGCATCCCCAATAGTGGAAGTCCAGAAGGAACAATAAAGCAGGTGAGCAAAATTCCGGCAATCGGGAAAATTATTTTCTCGCGTTTAGAAACGGCACGTGGTGGTTTCATCCGAATAACACGTTCTTTTTTTGTCGTCAGCAAACGCATTACCGGCGGTTGTATAACCGGAACAAGTGCCATATAGCTGTACGCCGACACTGCGATGGCACCCATCAGATCCGGAGCCAGTTTAGAACTAAGAAAGATGGCCGTTGGTCCGTCGGCACCACCAATAATCGCAATTGCACCGGCTTCCTGTGGGCTGAATCCTAATGCCAGAGCAATTGCATAGGCGCCAAAAATCCCCAATTGAGCTGCAGCCCCAATTAAAAACAGCTTAGGGTTTGAAATCAGCGCCGAAAAGTCTGTCATAGCGCCAATTCCAAGAAAAATCAAAGGTGGATATACACCCTGAATCACCCCGAAATACAGATAATTCAAAACACTACCGGATTCATAAATACCGATTTTCAAGCCATCGTAGAAAGGAATATTTCCGACAATCATTCCAAACCCGATAGGGATAAGTAATAATGGCTCAAATTCTTTTTTAATAGCGAGATAAATAAAGATGAGCCCGACAACAATCATAATAACATGACCAATCGTCATGTTTGTAAAGGCTGTATATTGAAAGAACTGTTCAAACCTTTGTAAAAGAAATTCAAAAAAACTCATGAGTACCCTGCTTTATGTTAGCCAATATGAATTAGAATGTCGCCTTCCATCACATTATCACCTTTATTGAATTTTATGGACTGAACAGTTCCTTCTTTGTCAGAATTGATCACGTTTTCCATTTTCATTGCTTCAAGTGTAACGAGTTTTTGCCCGAGAATAATTTTATCTCCTTCACGAACGTGAACCTCAAGGATGACGCCTGGAAGTGGTGATTTAATAACGCCACCACCCGCAACGGAGCCAGAGGGAGCTGTTTTCATGGTCTGCTGACTGATATCTGTTGAGGGAACAGTTTGTTTTGAGACAAGTTTAGGTGTTTTGACTGGTTGAATGTTGCGATCAACTTCAACGTCGTAGGTGGATCCATTGACATTCACTTCAACATGTGCGTCTTCAATCTCGCCAATTTCCACCTCGTATTTGGTTCCGTTTATTTTAAAAGAAAATTGTTTCATTTTTCCGTGGTTTACTTTCTATGCCTTTCTGGCATTTGTCTTTGATTATATAGTTTTGAACTCCAGGGTGAATACGTCTTATTGACCCGCTGAATGGTCAGCACGGTTTCTTCCCTGTCATGCAGCTGGTTATTATACAGGGATAAAGCCAGTGCAATAGCAGCGTTTATTTCTCCGCTTAATTCAGATTCTTCCTGTGTTTGAAGCTGAATCTGACCCGCACTTACATGTTTTTTCTTTTTCACCGAAGCTTTCAGATCACCTTTAAACAATTTCGAAATCAGTTTATACAAAAGATATAATAGCGCAAGAGCCGACAACACTACCGACATGGCTATAATTGCCATACCAATGCCCAGGGGATCGTATTTGACAAACAATTCAGCATTTTTTACAGGTTCAATCAATACATTGGATTGGTTTGGTGTATATGCTTTCGAGAGAACCCATTTACCATCACCATCAACGTCTCTTGCCAGAATCTGATCGGTTTCTGTAAAGTTAAATGAAACGGAATCAATAATTGTTTGAGCATTCGATGCAAAAATGTAAATACAACTGGTTGAGTCAAGTTGAAAATTGGTGTAAAAAACGCCGTGCTGAGAAAACCCGTTGCAATAAAAAAGCAAATAGCTACGTGAAGCCATATACATGCGCGAGTCAGCAGGAATTCGGTATTTTTTCGGCTGATGAATATCATCAGTCAAATACATTCCGGCAATATTTATGGTTCCATAACTACTATTGAATATTTCAATCCAGGGAGAATGATGTCCGAAACCGTCAACAGGACCGTTGCAGTTCAGCGTCATCACTTCGTTTATCCGGATATCGGTTTGATTTTGCGCATTGATAACCTGAATCTGAAAAAAACACAGAAGCAATGCAATTTGAAAAACTTTGTTCATTGATCCTAATCGTTAGAGAGGTAGATTACTGTGTTTTTTTGCAGGCAGGTTTTGTTTTTTCGTAGCCAGTGACTGAAGAGCCCTGATTATGCGAAATCGGGTATTGCGAGGTTCAATAATGTCATCAATAAAGCCATAACGCGCAGCCTCGTAGGGAGATGCAAATTTGTTGCGGTATTCGGTCTCTTTTTCTTCTATGAATTTTGCCCGTTCTGCATCATTTGTAATTTCTTTAATTTTCCTGCCTTCAATAATTTCAACTGCGCCCCGGGCTCCCATCACAGCTATTTCAGCTGATGGCCAAGCGTAATTGATATCTGCACGGAGTTGTTTGGATCCCATTACATCGTGAGCACCACCATAGGATTTACGGAGAGTGATTGTTATTTTCGGTACGGTTGCTTCACCATAAGCATAAAGCAATTTTGCACCATTGATTATGATGCCTCCATATTCCTGTTGAGTTCCTGGAAGGAATCCCGGAACGTCAACCAAAGTAATAATCGGAATATTGAAGGCGTCGCAGAAACGTACAAACCGGGCTCCTTTTTTTGATGCATCAATATCAAGTACTCCTGCCAAATAGCATGGCTGATTGGCTACAACGCCAACAGACATTCCACCCAAACGTGAAAAGCCAACCACTATATTTGGTGCAAAATGTTTATGTACTTCAAGAAATTCCCCGTTGTCGACAAAACCGTTAATGATATCTTTTACATCGTAAGGTTTGTTTGGGTTATCCGGAATTATATAATTGAGAGAATCTTCAAGTCTGTCAATGGGATCTTCGCACTCTGAGAATGGTGCATCTTCCATATTGTTTGATGGGAGATAGCTGAGCAGCTTCCGAATTATTTGCATTCCTTCTTCTTCGTTTTCAGCAACAAAATGTGAAACACCAGATTTGGTTGCATGAATATTGGCTCCACCGAGTTCCTGATCAGTCACAACTTCACTTGTTACGGTCTTCACTACTTTCGGTCCGGTGACAAACATGTAGCTGTTTTCTTTCGACATCAGAATGAAGTCAGTTAACGCAGGTGAATAAACAGCACCGCCGGCACAGGGGCCAAAAATGGCTGAAATTTGCGGAACCACTCCCGATGCCATAATGTTGCGCTGGAAAATGTCGGCATAGCCACCCAGACTTTTCACGCCTTCCTGAATCCGGGCTCCGCCGGAGTCGTTGATGCCGATAACCGGTGCGCCGACTTTCATGGCCTGATCCATTATTTTGCAAATCTTTCCGGCATAGGCTTCAGAAAGTGACCCACCGAATACGGTGAAATCCTGGGAAAATACATAAACCAACCGGCCATCTATTGTTCCATAACCCGTAACAACACCGTCTGACAGGTATCGCTCGTCTTCCATGCCAAAATCATGGCAATTATGAGTCACAAACATGTCAAATTCTTCAAAGCTACCTTCATCCAGCAGCATCGAAATGCGCTCGCGGGCAGTCAGTTTTCCTTTGGCATGTTGCGAATCAATCCTTTTCAACCCTCCTCCTTGACGGGCTTTCTCACGAAGTCCCATCAGTTCGCTGATTTTTTTTTCAATAGACATATTACTTGGTATTTTTATTTTCACAAAATTCGGTGAGTACGCCTATGGTCGATTTCGGATGCAGGAAGCCAATGGTCAGCCCCTCAGCGCCTTTACGGGGCGTTTTGTCAATCAGCCGGATACCTTTCTCCTCGGCTTCCGTCAGCGCTTTTTCAATGTCTTTTACAGCAAATGCGAGGTGGTGAATGCCTTCGCCTTTGTTTTCAATGAATTTTCCAATCGGTCCTTCCGGATCTGTACTTTCCAATAATTCAATCTTGGTTTGTCCTACCATGAAAAATGCGGTTTTAACTTTCTGATCTGCCACTTCTTCGATGGCATAACATTTCAGTCCAAGAACTTCTTCATAGTACTTTATGCTCTCTGTCAGACTTTTAACGGCAATCCCGATGTGCTCGATATGAGAAATTTCCATGTTTTTTTTTGCTTGCAAATGTAACGGCTATTTTCTTTGATAACCAAATAATTTTGCATTTTTAAACAGATATTTTTTTATTTGCATTTGCGCAAATCAATAATTTGGTCGTTGGTGTGTTAATTATTTGTTTTGAGAAATAAATTTCACATTTCCAGAATATTTTTTTTGCGTAGAGTTTGCTCATTTGTTAATAATATGTTTGAATTGTTTGCAATATCTTGTCTGTCAGTTTTTTAGTAATGCAGTTATGATAATTATCAGCTTCCTGATTTCATATTTAATGTATTTGTAATTTTGGTACGTGAATACCTAAATGAAAATCTATATGAAACGACAGATAATAGAAATCGACGAAGAAAAATGCAATGGTTGCGGAATCTGTGCCAGCGGCTGTCACGAAGGCGCTTTGCAGATTATAAACGGTAAAGCCGTTTTGATAAATGATTTGCTCTGCGATGGTCTGGGGGCCTGTATTGGTGGCTGTCCTGAAGGTGCCATCAATATCACCGAACGTGAAGCTGAACCATACGACGAAGATAAAGTGATGGAACATCTTCATAAAAAAGGAAAGGATGTTGTGATTGCTCATCTGAAACATCTTAAAGATCATAATGAGCATGTGTGGCTTCACAAAGCAGTTGAATGGATGCAGAAAAATCAGGACCGGCTTGATTTTGATATGATCGAAGTGGTTTATGTTGTTCATAATCATCACAAGCAGGGCGATTCCTGTGGTTGTTCGGGATCGGCTCATCGCGAGATTGAGCATGACACAAAAAATGAATCAGTTTTTGCCGAACAATCATCCACGCTGGAGCAGTGGCCTGTGCAAATGCATCTTATCAATCCGCTGTCTTCGGTTTTTCATAATGCCGATTTGCTGATGGCTGCTGATTGTGTGGCTTTCAGTATGGGTAATTTTCACAGCAAATGGCTCAAAGGGAAAAAACTGGCCATTGCTTGTCCCAAACTTGACAGCAACAAGGAATCCTATGTGGAAAAACTTACATCAATGATTGACGATGCCAAAGTAAATACTATTACGGTGATGATGATGGAGGTTCCTTGTTGTCATAGTCTGATTCGTCTGGTTCAACTGGCGCTTGAAAACGCATCGCGTAAAGTGCCTGTAAAAGCCGTTGTAGTAAGTGCTTCGGGCGAAGTGCTCAGCGAAGAATGGGTTTGATTAGAGGTCAGTAGCCAGTAGCCAGTGTTCAGTTGTTATGAGTTATGGGTTATGAGTTATGGGTTATGAGTTATGAGCGTTTTCTCAGAGCTTATGACTGATATCTGAAAGCTGATATCACTATTGTAACGATTGTAACGCTTGTAACGACTGTAACGCTTGTAACGTGTAACGAAAGCAAAATCTATTCATACAAAACTACTGGCTTATCTGAAACACAGAGAGGGAGCCATGTATCAAGTAATCCAGCAGCTGCCAGATCGGTTTTTAAATGTTCAAATTCTCCGGTGATCTGATCCGCCATGTGCGCATCGGCGCTCAGCATGACGCGAACATTATTTTCTTTCAGAAAACCAAAAATGTATTTTCCGGGATAATAATCGGTATGCAGCTTGCGATAAATGCCACGTGTGTTGATTTCGACAATCACATTTTTTTCGGCAGCCAGCAATAGAGTTTCTTTGAGGAGATTGAGGTGAAATGGGTCTTCAGCATTGATGCGGCGGTTGCGGTTGTGCATCAGAACCTTGTCGCAATGTCCTAAAATATCCGGTTTCTGCGTTTCAATCATTTCGCAGGTTTGCCGGTAAAATGATTTGACTGCTGCGCGCATGTCGTCGCCAAAAATTTCTTTCAGCCCAATATCATAGCCTTCGGCCGGACCATCGATAAACCAGAGCTGGCCTTTGTTTTCGACCAGATGAATGGAGCCGATCAGATAGTCGAGGCTGAAGTTATTTCTCCAGTAATCAAATGGTTTTGTGATAGCGGGAATGTAATCAGCTTCGAGTCCGGTCCAGATTTTCGTACTGGTGCAGGTATTTTTGGCTGCATCAATTTCAGCACAATATTCATGTACTTTTTCATCGGAAACAATGCTCCATTTGTTTTCAAAAGGTACAGGCGCATGACCCGAAAGTCCGAAATGATCAAGCTTTTCGCTGCAGGCAGCCGATATCATTTCTTGCACCGACGCTTTTCCGTCGCAATAGGTTGTATGGTTGTGGAGACTGTACATGATGCAAATATATTGGTTTTGTCGATACCCTAAAACAGGTTAAGGTTAAGATTGAGAGGCGTAGCCGTCAGAGAAGCTCCGGAGCACCATTGGATGCGCCTCCGCCTCAGCGGGGTAAATTCCGGCGCAATAGCTGTTAGTCTTGGGCAGAATGCCTCAGGTACAAGGTGTGCGACCTGTCACAGCTTGCCATCACGTAAAACGTGACAAGCTGTTTTACGTGGTTGCAAGCCAGAGACGTGCGCCCAGATTTGCATTTTGGCAAAAGGAATTCGGTTAAGAAAATTCCAAAAATTTTTGAGAAATATATTTAGAAAAAAAATGTCGAAACACATGATATACATCATTTTATCAACAAACGCATGATTTAATCAGCATTTCAGTTGTGAATATACGAGTAGAGCAATGCTAATTAACATACTTTAACATTCGACGAAGCAAATTCTTTCACAAACGAATAAACTTTTTAGTATCTTTATATGTCTAAACTACGTGAGGCGAAAAATCCTGTTAATTAATCAACTACAAATTTTTCAGGATTATTGCGGATCGATGCTTGTAAAACGTTTTAACTACGAAAAATGACTGTTCAACCTCAAAAAACTAAAAAAATGAATCTCTTGAAACAAAATATCTACTGGCTGATTTATCTTGTCGTAATCGGAGCGCTGCTTGCTCTTGCAATTATCTTCGGATAATATAGTGCATTTCACAGACAGCAGCGGCATTGAATGAGTAAGACTCTCAGCATCGGATAGTTAATGCTGTCTGTAGTAGAAATTATTTTCTAAACGGAATCCTGCGGGGCGGGGTTCCGTTTTTTATATTATCGCGCGGAGCTCGCAAAGACGCAGAGAAATTCTGCCACAAGGTCACCAAGGCACAAAAAGAATAATGAACATGGAACCTGTCTGCAACAGGCAGGCAAGGAATTATAAAGTAAGAAGTAAATTCTTTCATTATTCTCACTTCCTCTTGATCCGTAAGGATGCACGGATTGTTCAGTGTTCAGAGTTCTTTGGGTGCCGGGATCTCCTGGAAAAACCTGCGCAGCCCGTACACTCTTTCTTCCGCGAATGAACGCAAATCTTCGCGAAGAAACTTGTTTCCCTCAGCAGGTCTTATGAACGCTAACCCGCCAGCATCAGTCACTATCGTGACATGATGGGCGGACAAGTTCGAATCACCCTTCATCTGCGATGAAGCTCGATTCAGTTGGGTCGCGCGGGGAATGGCGCGCAGAGGGCGCAGAGGCGCAGAGGAATTGGTCACAAAGGCACAGGACGATATAAGATATCAGATCGGTGATTTTTGATTTTTGATCTGAAGGGTGAAGTGCTGATTTATTTTTGAAGTATTGAATGCTGAAAATCTTTTGAAGTACCTTTCTACTTTACAAACCTGATAAACTTCCCGACTTCATACGCTCATCAAAATTAGTGCGGCAGCAAAATTTCAATTTATTGATAATGTGCGGAATAAAGATTGTGATAGTTACATTTTACCGCACTAACGACCTGTTTTTAATAACATGAAAAAGCAACAATATGACCATTTTCTGTATTTTGACTTCGGGATGTCGCCTAACATTTTGCGGATCAGAAATCGATGAAAAGAAGCGTGGGCGCCGAAGGCATGATGCCTGAAATATGTTTGAGCTGGAATAATATAAACAGTTGTTCCATGCAGCGAGTTATTTCAGGCTGTGGGGGGGTAGTTCATCGATTTCCCGCAAAATGTTCAAGCGACGAGCTTTTCTTTTGATACTTTTCTTTTGGTGGGCAAAAGAAAAGTATTCTCAGCCGGTAGGCTGTGCTAAAAAAACTGGAAAGCTTAAGCTTCCGGGAACGCAGTTGAGGCACCGCACTAACTGTATGAAGTCAGGAGATATCAGATCGGTGATTTTTGATTTTTGATCTGAAGGGTGAAGTGCTGATTTATTTTTGAAGTATTGAATGCTGAAAATCTTTTGAAGTACCTTTCTACTTTACAAACCTGATAAACTTTCCACTACTGAGTTCCCAGTCATTGATTGTGATTTAGCTTCTGATGCTGAGCCGGGATCTTCTGGAAAACCTTCACAGCCATTGCTATCTTTTGTCCACGGATGACACGGAAAGCTCGGATTAAAATACCTCAGCAGGTCTTTGGATTTCAGCGGATGAAATGCCTTTCAGTCTGCGACTGAAGCCATATCCACGGATATGTGCATGAATCTTTTACAGTCAATGATTATTACGCAGTAATAATTGTTGACGACAGTGTAATCGAGGTGGGGCCGCTGACTAAAAATCTCTTTCAGTGTAATCCGCGTAATATGTGGACTATATTGTGTTAGCCGGGCGTACTGAGTTCCCGGGCAAGCCAAACGAATATTGAACAATGAACAAGGATTTTTTGAAGTATGAAGTGAAGTTTGAAGTGAAGAATTCGTCGACGTTCTCACTTCCTTGTTCCATGTTCAGAGTTCACATGTGCCGGGATCTCCTGGAAAACCTTCACAGCCCTTGCTGCGCACGCGAAGGAGAGACTCCGGATCCACGTGAAACGTGGCAAACAAGTCCGGGGACTTGGTAGTCAGGGTCTGGCGTGCTGCGATGAAGACTGATTCAGTGGGTCGAAGAGAGGGTGCAGGAGAATTGCGCGCGGAGGGCGCAGGGACGCAGAGAAATTTGGCATGAAGGCACCGAAATTTGAAGAAAACTCAAAGTCGAAATAGCTTTTATATGTATCCGACCAAGATCACCGATCGCTGCTCACCGCTCGCTGGTTACCGTAGAAGCTTGATCTTGATCTCAACCTCGTCTTTGACCTCGACCTTGTCCTTGAAGTTTTTTTGTTAAATTTCCCGCCGGAAAAACGCCTGCATATCGCACTGTGATTTGATCTGGTCAACATACAACGCGCAATCCGCGCGGATATCGGGAGCGTTATGCAAACAATGAATAACCTGTGTTAAAATCGCTGTTAATAACTTTA
>DAOPKE010000096.1:0-9967 GCA_035390965.1 Bacteroidales bacterium
TAAAACATCTCGTATTTCTGATCTCGTATTTCGTCTTTCGTATTTCTTAATCTCCTGCGCAAAGCGCATGAAAAAAGTTAAGCACGAAGTGCCTAAATTAATCTTTCGCGAAGCGAACCAATAAAACAACTGACACAGCGATGCAGCGATGAGGCGATAATGCGATGATGCGACACCACGCCCACGCGCATCAACGCCCACACGCCACATCGATCTTCACTTCCGCGCAAAGCGCATAATAAAACATCTCGTATTTCATATTTCGTCTCTCGTATTTTTCTCCATCCCGCTCCCGGACAATGATTTGAAGAACTATCAATATTACAGTAATCAAGCACACATTCAAAATAATTATTCAAAACAAAACCAATCATGAGAAAAATTGAAAAGAAATGGGAACTTTATCGTCCAGAAGGTGTTAGTAAAACTGAGGATGGAAAAGATGTAGATAAGAAACAATTATTTGAGCTGCAACCGGATTTGAATGAAGTGAAATTCAACAACCATTTGGTTGGTTTGATAGATGAAAATGTCGTAGGTGATCAGAATATAGAAACGCAAAAACAACTGGCGGCCGAAAAGAAGATATTCAGCAGGAACAAATGGGTAAAGATAAAATATCGCAAGAAAGCAATCTTTAGAATTGTAAAGGGGACAGTTGCTGCTGGCTTTACTGAAAAGCACATCTGGTTGAGCTATGATTCAAGAATTGCTTTGGGAATAAGAGATAATAAGGAAGGGAAATCTTTAAAGTTGTTGACTGTCAAAAAATGCAACCGCTTCGAATCCCTCATCTGGGCGCCGCTCCACGCTGCCGATCCAATTCTCAAAGCACAATACCGCCTCGCAACTTTCCTCGCTGTACTGGGTGTGGTGATCTCGGTGATTGGATTAGTTATTTCTTTGAACAGCTAGGTTAATTTTAAAATGCTTTGGGAATTGAATTCAGCAATAATAATTACTTTTGCACATTCAAACGCCTCTCTGAGGAAAACCAATCGAAAAAATAAATAAAAAACTGATATTATGCTAAATGGAAAATCTATTCTAATCACAGGCGGCACCGGCTCTTTCGGAAAGATGTTTGTGAAAACAATTCTTGAAAACTATCCCGAAGTTACACGACTCGTTGTGTATTCAAGAGATGAGCTTAAACAGTATGAAATGGCTCAGCAATTTCCGGCTTCAAAATACCCACAGGTAAGGTTCTTTATTGGTGATGTAAGAGATTATCCCAGATTTAAAAGAGCTTGCCAGGGAATTGATGTTATCATTCATGCTGCTGCTTTGAAGCAGGTTCCAACAGCCGAGTACAACCCGGATGAATGCATTAAAACCAACATTGGAGGGGCTCAGAATGTTATTGACGCAGCACTTGGCTCAGATGTAAAAATTGTTGTTGCATTATCAACTGACAAAGCTGCTGCGCCCATCAATTTATATGGAGCCACAAAGCTTGTTTCTGACAAATTGTTCATCGCAGCAAATAATATCAAGGGCAAACGTGATTTGCGTTTCTCCGTGGTTCGTTATGGAAATGTGATGGGGTCTCGTGGATCAGTAATCCCATTCTTTATGCAGAAAGCAAAAGAAGGTGTTATTCCAATCACACATAAGGAAATGACACGATTCAATATTTCTCTTGAAGAAGGTGTTGAAATGGTTTTATGGGCAATTGAGAATGCCATTGGTGGCGAAATCTTTGTTCCGAAAATTCCGTCCTATACCATTGAGACTGTTGCAAAAGCCATTGCCCCCAATGCAAAACTTGAATATATAGGTATCCGTGCCGGTGAAAAAATTCATGAGGAAATGATTACCGACAGTGATTCATACAATACCATTGAGTTTGACAGATATTATGCTATTTTGCCTACTGATGCCAACAAAGAAAAATTTCTGAAACACTACAATGCTCACGAAGTGGAAAAAGGTTTCAGATACAATTCAGGTACTAACGCAGAATGGGAAACCATTGAAAGCATGCGCGAAAAAATTGTGAAGTTTGTTGATCCAAATTTCAAACCGATCGAATAAATGAAAAATATTCCATACGGACGACAAAACATCACTCAGTCTGACATTGATGCGGTATCCGAAGTGCTGCGCTCAGACTTTCTGACGCAAGGTCCGGAAATTGAAAAATTCGAAAAGGCATTTGCTGCGTACATTGGATCGAAATACGCTGTTGCTGTTGCAAATGGCACAGCGGCGCTGCATTTATGTGCGCTTGCATTGAATGTAAAGCCCGGTGAAAAGGTGATTACCACACCGATCACATTTGCTGCTTCGGCCAATTGCGTGCGATATGCAGGTGGTGAAGTTGTGTTTGCCGATATTGACCCGACAACTTATCTGCTCGATATAAACAGTGTTGAAGAACTTCTGAAATCGGCTCCTAAAGGGACTTACAAAGGTATCATTCCGGTTGATTTCGCAGGACGGTCAGTCAATACTGAAGCATTCAGAAAGCTTGCAGATGAGTATGGATGCTGGATTCTGGAAGATGCCTGTCATGCGCCGGGAGGATATTTCGTTGATTCGAAAAGTGAAAAGCAACATTGCGGTAATGGTGTATATGCCGATCTGGCCATCTTTTCCTTTCACCCGGTAAAGCACATTGCTGCTGGTGAAGGCGGCATGATTACAACGAACAATGAAGAGCTTTACAAAAAAGTTTCATTGCTGCGCACGCATGGAATAACCAAAGATCCGGCGTTGCTCCATGAAAACCATGGTGGATGGTACTATGAAATGCAGGAGCTTGGATTCAATTACCGGCTTACGGATTTTCAGGCGGCACTTGGCAACAGTCAGCTGCAGCGCGCCGATGAAGGCCTGAAGCGCCGGAGAGAAATTGCTGCGAAATACAACACTGCTTTTGCGGGAAAGAATTTTATTCATGGGCAATCGGGCGATATTGATGGCCATGCCTATCATCTTTATATTGTTGAAGTTGATGACAGGAAAGGGTTGTATGATTATCTGCGCGAACATAAAATATTTGCCCAGGTGCATTATATTCCCGTTCATATGCAGCCCTATTACCGCGATCTTGGATGGAAGAAAGGCGATTTTCCGCATGCTGAAAAATACTATGAGCAATGCCTGAGTCTGCCGATGTATCCGACTTTGAGCGATGAGGAGCAGAATTTTGTTATTGAAACAATTTTGAATTATTACAAGTGAAAAATCTGGCAATTATACCGGCCAGAGGCGGCAGTAAGCGCATTCCGCGAAAAAACATCCGGGATTTTTTCGGCAAACCCATTATTGCATATTCCATTCAGGCCGCATTATCATCAGGACTTTTTGATGAAGTGATGGTTTCGACCGATGATGATGAGATTGCTGAAATTGCCCGCCAATACGGGGCTGCAGTGCCTTTTATGCGTTCTGAAAATACATCGGATGATTTTGCAACAACAAGCGATGTGTTGATTGAAGTCATCGAATCGTATAAATTGCAGGGGCGGGTTTTCGAAAATGTCTGCTGCATCTATCCGGCTGCACCCCTCATCAAATCAACTCATCTGACCGAAGGTTATGAAAAGCTGATCAATGAAAAGCGCAATTCGGTTTTTCCGGTCGTGGCATTTTCTTATCCGGTGCAGAGGGGATTAATCATTGACAGCGAAGGAAGAACGAACATGCTTCATCCCGAAAATGCATCGGTGCGCTCGCAGGATCTGCAAAAAGTGTATCACGATGCAGGGCAGTGGTACTGGTTGAATACAGAAAGTTTTCTTGCTGACAAAAAGATATTTTCATCAAATTCCGCTTCAGTGATTTTATCCGAAACCGAAGTGCAGGACATTGATACGCTGATTGACTGGAAAATGGCTGAATTCAAATATGAATACCTACAGAGTCTTACATAAGCAGACATTTGTTTCGGGACAGTATTCCATTGTGCCCATACGAATGGAAGACCGCTGGCTGATCATGCAATGGCGCAATGAGCAGATCTATCATCTCAGGCAGCAGGAGCCGCTTACAGAGGATGCGCAGGATGCCTATTTCAACAATGTGATTTCGGCATTATACGATCAGCGGATGCCATCGCAGGTATTGTTTTCGTTTCTTGAAAATGGCTCGTTCATTGGCTACGGAGGGCTCGTACATATAGACCATGAAAAGCTGACAGCGGAAATTTCCTTTATTATGGACACTGCTCTTGAGAAGGAATTCTTTGTACATCACTGGAGTACTTTTCTGAGTCTGATTGAGAAAGTTGCTTTTGAGGAACTCGGGCTGCATACAATTTTCACCTATGCCTACAACCTGCGTCCGCGGCTGTATGAAGCGCTTGAGGCCTGTGGTTTCAAACTTGAAAGTAAACTGCCGGCGCATGTTGAAATCGATGGTGTGATGACTGATGTACTGATTCATTCAAAACGCGCGTCATATTATCTTCGTTCCGCTACCGCTGCGGATGTTGACATCACCTTCAAATGGGCTTCGGATAAGGAAATCCGGAAGTATTCATTCAGTCAGCAAAAAATTGAATACAGCGAACACGAGCGTTGGTTTACAAATAAAATAAATGATGCATCGTGTGAGTACTACATTTTATGCAGTATTGACAAGTGCATCGGATCGATCCGCTTTGAAATGAATGAAAAAAACGAAGCGATGATCAGCTATCTCATTGACTCCGGATTTCACGGAAAGGGCTTTGGAACAGCTATTCTGAAGCTTGGTATTCAGATGATCAGATGGAAGAAACCACATATAAATTCAGTGTACGGAATGGTAAAGTCTGAAAATCCGGCCTCGGTCAGGATTTTCGAGAAACTTGGCTTTACAGCATCAGAAGCCGATTCCGGTACATTGCGTTTTGACAAAACACTTTGATTGTGAAAATCGGAAACAGAGACATATCGGAAGCAGCCGGCGTTTTTATTATCGCTGAATTGTCGGCCAACCACAACGGCAGCTTTGAAACCGCAGTCGAGACCATACGTGCAGCTAAACATGCCGGAGCCGATTGCATCAAGCTTCAGACATATACACCCGATACCGTTACCATTGATTGCCGCAAACCTGACTTCATGATCAGGGGCACCATCTGGGACGGAAAAAATCTGCACGATCTGTATTCCGAAGCATACACGCCCTGGGAATGGCATGAAGCGCTTTTCAGAACAGCTGAAGAAGAAGGGCTGATCTGCTTTTCATCGCCGTTTGACAAGTCAGCTGTTGATTTTTTGGAAACGCTGAATGCACCGGCCTATAAAATTGCATCGTTCGAAATCACCGATATTCCTTTGATTGAGTACGTTGCTTCTAAGGGAAAGCCGGTAATCATTTCTACCGGAATTGCCAGCGAAGAAGATATTGCGCTGGCTGTTGATACATGTCGCAGAGCGGGGAACAACGATATTGCGCTGCTGAAATGCACATCGAGTTATCCGGCGCCCGTTGCTGAAGCCAATCTCCGAATGATGCAGGACATAGCGGAGCGCTATCATTGCATCACAGGATTATCGGATCACACCATGGGAAGCACGGTTCCGATTGCGGCTGTGGCATTGGGCGCGCGCATCATCGAAAAACATTTCATTCTTGATCGTTCTGCAGGCGGCCCCGATGCTTCGTTTTCGATGAATGTTGAAGAGTTTTCCGATATGGTGAAAGCGGTCCGTGATGCAGAAAAATCATTGGGCAAAGTGGATTATTCGCTGAGTGAAAAACAGATTCAGAGCAGGGCTTTTGCGCGATCGCTGTATGTTGTGAAAGACATCAAAGCCGGTGAGGTTTTCACAGAAGAAAACGTGCGCAGCATAAGACCGGGATATGGAATGCATCCGAAATATTTGAAGGAGGTGATTGGGAAAGTGGCGAAAAAGGATTTGAGAAAAGGAACACCGTTATCGATTGAGTTAATCAGTGAAAAATAGATTGCAATTTGGAGATTTCGGGAAAGTGATTGCACGCTATGCGTCTGCCCAGATTGCTTCAAATTTTCTTAGATTACTATCGGGCTTTTTAGTCGTCAGTTTTATTGACCCTGATTTATATGGGCAATTCTCTGGTATCGGTGTTTTTCTGGGGTATATTTTATTAGGGCATGGTGGAATTGTAAATGGTCTTAGCCGAGAATTGCCTTATGAGTTAGGTCGAAATAACGATCAATATGCCAAACAAATGGCATCTTCGGTGTACGTTCTCTCTGTTGCCATCTGTTTTGTCGCCTCATTGTCATTTTTAGGGTTCGGGATAAAATTTCTGCTTCAAGGCGATACTACCACTGCATTTATTTATTTTGCCTACACCATTATTGGTGGGCTGCATCTTCTAAATAAGCAGTTTTTACCAACTTTGTATCGAACAAACAAGGATTTTGATTCACTCTCAAAACAAAACATTTCTGTAGGGCTTGGCAATGTAATTACGGTTATTCTGGTTTATTTTTTCAGTCTGTATGGTCTCATCGCCCGGGGCATTATCTTAGCATTACTTGAGTTTTATTTGTTATTTAAAAACAAACCCTATAAGCTCTCCTTTGTCTATCATTTAAAGCACTTTAGAACTTTATTTAAAACAGGTCTCCCAATTTTTATGGTGGGGCAGGTTGGCCCAATTTGGAATACAATAATGAATAACATTATTTTTAGCGGCAGTGGAGCGCTCAATTTTGGATTATACTCATTAAGTACTATTATTCAAGGCGCTTTTGGTGTAATACCGCACTCCTTTAGTCAAGTGATTTATCCGCGTATGAGCATCATGTTAGGACAGGGTAAGTCTGTTTCATATATAGTTCGGTCAAGTTTAAAACCAATTGTTTTTCAATTTTTTGTAATGGCAGGAATTAGTATTATTGGTGTATTATTACTGCCCATAGTTATACCCATTATTTTACCAAAATATACCGAAGGAATTTTAGCTGCTCAATGGATGCTGTTTGTTCCGGTTGCCCAATCGTTTGGAGCACTTAATAACATCTACAATGTAGTAAAAAAGCAAAAATGGTATTTTCTCTCACTATTGACCGGCGCTATAGTAGGGTCTCTTTATATTTACTGGAAAGTTCAATCGGGGAACTTTCAGCTTGAGTACTTTCCGCAGGGCATATTAATCGGTACGATAATTCAACAAGTTTTAAGTCTGTTATTTCTTTCAACAATAAAGAACAATGACTAAAAAAACAATTATACTTGATTCCAGAAAGTTGCACGAAGTTGAATCGGAACTCAATTCAATCAAATATAAGGGTCTCGAAGTTGGGAATTTGTTATCGTACTATTTTGACAGATTGTATAGAAATGATTACAATTTCAATTGGTTAAAGAAAATTGTGGTTATCATTTATTATTCGATAAAACCTGTCTCAAAAAAGCAGATTTTATTTGATCATAAAAAAGAATTAATTTATTTCCGTACCGGGGATCACCGGCATCTTAAAAACATGCAAACTACTTTGTCCGACTCGGATTTAATAAATATTAAAACCTTATATATTTCTCCACATGCCAATCAAAATGTAAATAGAGATGTTTTCTTTTTTTCGAATATTTTCATTTTTTTTAAAATAGCATTTTTTTTGATTTGCTGCTTACATGCTTTTAATAAGAAAATAAAGCCACTTAATCTATCATTGTTTTTCAAATTAAATTTATTATTTGATTTGCATCTTCAATTGGTGAAATCTTTGTCTTTGAAGAAATTTGTTCAAATACAATCTAAAACGAAACTCATCGGGGCTGATTATGATCGTGGATCAGATTCATCGTTGTTTTTTGCGGTCTCAAAATCACTAAATATCAAGAGTTTTACTTTTCAACACGGAGTGATTAATCCTCCTGTGGGATATTCTCCTGTGAACGCTGATGAAATTTGGGTTTGGGGTGGTATGGCTAAAATGCAGTTGATGGAACTGAATGTTCCAGAAGTTAAAATTCGTATAACTGGAACACCAATAGTTCAGGATATTGAAATATCCAATGAAATCAAACAATCTGCTGAAATCAGATATGGTTTCAAACATGGTAGTAACATAGTGTTAGCTCTAAGTGTTCCAAATAAGCAAAACGACATTAGACTGGTAGAGTTTTTATATCACATTAAAAGCGAATATGGTGATGAAAATTACAATTTTTGTGTAAAGATTCATCCAGCAAGAAATTATGAGGAATATAAATGGATTAAAGACATTTATAACATTGATATTCTTCCTCACGATATACCATATCAGGATTTTATTAATTTTGTGGATGTATTATTGTCTCATTCCAGTGGTCTTGCTGCAGAAGTACTATTTTTCAAGAAAAAGGTTGGCATTTTAGATATACTTGATGAATCTCCTGGAAACGGTATTGAATTAAATAAATATTTCAGAGTTTCATTAATTCAGCAAGCCTCTGATTTTGAAAAATTAATAAACGATCCTACAACCAATATCAGTGAAACTTTGTTTTACAAGGTTGGATATGATGCGAAAAAGGAAATTCAAAAAAACATTGAATATTTAATTGCTTAGCCAAAATGATAAATCAGAAAGCAAATTTTCGAAACCATAATAGACTAATTACGAACAAAAGCAAACTAAATAGGTCAAATCTCGCATGATTAAAAAGTACATTATTTATGGATATAGACTTTTCTGGTGGTCTATAAACTTGTGGCGATTTAAGAAATTAGGAATGTATTCATATATAAATCGAGCACTAAAAATTGATGGTGCAAAAAACATTTCAATTGGACGGAAGGTGACAATTCAGTATAAAACATGGCTTGCTTCTAGACCATTGACTGCGAATAATAGTCCAATTCTGGAAATTGGAGATGGTTCTGCAATAGGTAATTTTAATCATATTTATTCAACAAATAAGATTATTATTGGTAAAAAAGTATTGACTGCCGATAAAGTTTATATATCTGATAATATTCACGGATTTTTAAATCCACTTGTACCAATTATGAATCAGCCAATTATTCAAAAAAATGCTGTTATAATTGGTGATGGAACATGGTTAGGCGAAAATGTTTGTGTAATTGGAGCAAAAATTGGGAAAAACTGTGTAATTGGCGCTAACTCTGTTGTAACAAAAGACATTCCTGACTTTTGCATAGCTGTTGGAGCACCAGCAAGAGTTATTAAAAGATACAATTTTGAAACTCAAGAATGGGAAAAGACAAATAAGAAGTAAAATAGTCAAATAATGAAAATGAAAAACATATTAATCACCGGTGGAGCCGGATTCATAGGATCAAACCTTTGTGAATATTTTCTCGATCTTGGACACACAGTCACTTGTCTTGACAATTTTTCGACAGGCCACCACAAAAATATTGAGGGATTTTTACCGAATGAAAATTTCTCTTTGATTGAAGGCGATATACGCAACCTTGATACCTGCCACAAAGCATGCGAGGGTGTTGATTATATTCTGCATGAAGCTGCACTTGGCTCTGTGCCTCGTTCGGTGAATGACCCGATCAATACCAATGATAACAACATAAATGGATTTCTCAACATGCTTGTTGCTGCCCGCGATGCAAATGTAAAGCGCATGGTGTATGCAGCCAGTTCTTCTACCTATGGCGACAGTACCGAGCTCCCAAAAGTTGAAGAACACATTGGAATGCCGCTTTCGCCGTATGCTGTTACAAAATATGTGAATGAATTATACGCGCATGTGTTTCACAATGTGTACGGTTTGGACATTGTTGGTCTGCGCTATTTCAATGTGTTCGGACGCAGGCAGGATCCAAACGGCGCTTATGCTGCGGTAATTCCGAAATTTGTTTCCGTGCTCATGGCACATGAAAGCCCGGTTATAAATGGCGATGGTACCGTAAGCCGCGATTTCACCTACATTGACAATGTTATTCAGATGAATCATCTGGCACTTGCTTCTGATAATCCTGCTGTGAGCGGCCAGGTGTTCAATACAGCTGTTGGAGAACGAAACAATCTGAACCAGCTCGTGAGTTATCTCAAAGAGCTATTATCTGCATA
>DAOPKE010000097.1:0-9911 GCA_035390965.1 Bacteroidales bacterium
CAGTCATTTCTGTAGCTGCTTCGGATGCCAATATCTGTGTCGGCGAAAACTCTGTACTGACCGCTACAAGCGACATTCCGGGCAGCTCATTCCTTTGGAGCACCGGCGCCAACACCGCTTCCATCACTGTTTCACCTGCGGCAACAACCACATACAATGTTACCGTTACCAGCCCCGAAGGATGCGTAAGTACCGGCGAAGTAACTGTAAATGTCTTTCCAAATCCGGTGCTGACAATTACTGCAAGCTCAGGCGCCATCTGCTTTGGAGACCCCTCTGTCATCTCTGTCTCTTCGTCCATTGCTGCCACAACTTTTGAATGGAGCACAGGAGAAACAACGGCAAACATTACTGTTTCACCAGCAAGCACAAGCACCTATTTTGTTACCGGAACATCGGCCAACGGCTGTACCGGAACCGCAAGCATTGAAATCATCGTCAATCCGCTGCCAGTCATTTCTGTAGCTGCTTCGGATGCCAATATCTGTGTCGGCGAAAACTCTGTACTGACCGCTACAAGCGACATTCCGGGCAGCTCATTCCTTTGGAGCACCGGCGCCAACACCGCTTCCATCACTGTTTCACCTGCGGCAACAACCACATACAATGTTACCGTTACCAGCCCCGAAGGATGCGTAAGTACCGGCGAAGTAACTGTAAATGTCTTTCCAAATCCGGTGCTGACAATTACTGCAAGCTCAGGCGCCATCTGCTTTGGAGACCCCTCTGTCATCTCTGTCTCTTCGTCCATTGCTGCCACAACTTTTGAATGGAGCACAGGAGAAACAACGGCAAACATTACTGTTTCACCAGCAAGCACAAGCACCTATTTTGTTACCGGAACATCGGCCAACGGCTGTACCGGAACCGCAAGCATTGAAATCATCGTCAATCCGCTGCCAACAATCACAACGACGGTAACAGACAGTATAATCTGCGATGGAGAAAGTGTTACATTAACAGCATTCTCAGATATAACCGGATCGACATATCAATGGAGCACAGGCGCATCAACACCAGAAATTATTGTAGCTCCAAATCTGACAAACACCTATTATCTGACTGTTACATCCCCAGAAGGTTGTGTATCGACAGCCAACAGCACCATTACAGTAAATCCTAATCCGATTGCAAGCATAGTACCATCATCAGGCGCTATTTGCATGGGGTCAACAGCAACACTGACCGCCAACAGCAACATTGCAGTCAACAGCTATCTGTGGAATACCGCCGAGACAAATCCATCCATCATTGTTACACCGGCTACAACAAGCACTTATACAGTTACTTTGACAACTGCAGAAGGATGTTCAGGAACAGCCGACATTTCGGTTTTTGTAAATCCGCTGCCAGATATTTCGGTTACAGCACCAGCCGCAGCGATTTGTATAGGATCATCGCTTGATTTAACGGCAAACAGCAATCATCCTTCAACCGGTTATGAATGGAGCACCGGGCAAACAACGCCCAGCATCAATGTATCACCAGCTGCAAGCAGCACTTATTCCGTAACAGGAACCGACATAAACGGATGCACAGGAGAAGCTGAATTCATTGTAACCGTAAATCCTTTACCCGACATCAACATTGTTTCGGCACAAAACGAAATCTGTGAAGGAATGAGTGTAGAACTCACAGCCACCAGCAACATTCCTGACACCGATTTTGAATGGAACACAGGACAAACAAGCAGCTCAATTATTGTCAGTCCACCAGCGAGTACAACGTACGAAGTAACCGGAACCGATGCCAATGGTTGCACAGGAAGCAATCGAATTACCATTCAGGTAAATCCAAATCCAACGGTAACGATAAATCCGAATTCGCTCACTATTTGTCCGGGCGACACAGCAACCCTGAATGCCTCATCTGCCATGGCAATTACCTATGCATGGAATACCGGAGCAACAACAACCAGCATTTCGGTATGGCCATCAAACACAAGCAGCTACAGTGTAACCGGAACCGACATCAATGGATGCATTGGAATAGCCGCAGCCACAGTTGTTGTGCGCAATGCACCGGTCATTGTAGTCTCGCCTTACAATCCAAAAATCTGTTATGGAGACTCTGTCACACTCATAGCATCCGGCGCTGTTTTATACGACTGGACTCCAGCCACAGGGCTCAACACAAATGTCGGACACATAGTTACATCATCACCAGACTCGACGACCACATATATCGTTGCCGGAGTTGATTTATACGGTTGTCAGGGATCAACCAATGTTACAGTAACAGTTCATCCGATACCAACTGTTGATTTCCGTGCAGATGAAACAGATATCTGTCAGGCAACAGTAGTACATTTCAGCGGAATGGCTTCCCCATCGATTCAGTCATGGGAATGGGATTTTGGTGATCCTGCTTCAGGAGCCAGCAATTCGTCATCGATGCAAAATCCGATGCATGCCTTTTTTGAAACCGGAACATATACCATTGGATTAAGTGTTGTTACAACAGCAGGATGCAAAAACTCCATACAAAAACCAAGTTATATTATTGTACATCCAAATCCTATAGCAAGTTTTGCACGTACGCCAGATATAACAACACTGGAATATCCAACCATTCAATTCTACGATCAGTCTCTGGGTGAAAAATCACGACTCTGGGATTTCGACGATCCGGGAAGTGGTCTTGACAACAACAGCATTGCAAAAAATCCGACACACACCTACAGTGCATCAGGAGAATACTGGGCCACATTGTTTGTCGAAAATGAATGGGGTTGTCTCGATTCTGTAAGCAATCGCATCATCATCAATCCAACATGGGACGAATACATTCCTTCAGCCTTTTCACCAAACGGCGACGGCAACAATGATGTATTCCGTCCAATGGGATTCAACATTGATTTCACCCAATACCAAATGTATATTTACGACCGTTGGGGCAAGGAAATCTTTGACACAGACAATATTGAAGAAGGATGGGACGGTCGGGTCAACGATCACGGCGAAACCGTTCAACAAGATGTATATGTTTATCTGATTATTCTTACAGACATCAGTGGTCTTGAACATCAGTTTATCGGACACGTTACTGTTGTTAAATAAACGTTGTTCAATTACATGGCTCAAAAGCCCTCCGGTTTGGAGGGCTTTTTTGTTGAAGCAAAAATCATAAACAAAAAAATGAGGAATGAAATATAATGCAACAAATCAGCTTTTCAGAAAATCGCTGACAATATCCAAGGCCTCGCTGACAGCAGTTTCAAGCTCATTATTCACAATCACCACATCGAATTCAGGCGCAAAGCTTAATTCATATTTTGCCCGGTCAAGGCGTTTTTGGATTGCTTCTTCAGACTCTGTATGTCTTAATCTGAGTCGTTCTTCCAATATTTCAAAAGAAGGTGGCTGAATAAAAACAGACAAGGCCTTTTCGCCAAAAATATTTTTCAGATTTATTCCACCCTTAACATCAACATCAAAAATAATGGCGTTGCCATTATTCCAGACACGTTCTACTTCGGACTTCAATGTTCCATAAAAAAGTCCATCATATACTTCCTCCCACTCTAAAAAATTTTGTTGTTCCACTTTTTTTCTAAATTCCTCTGCGGAAAAAAAGAAATAATCGATTTTGTTTATTTCACCGGTTCGTGGTTTTCTGCTGGTTGCCGAGACCGAGAATCCTAATGGCAATCCCGCATCAATAAGTCGATGCACAATGGTAGTTTTACCTGCCCCGCTGGGCGCCGAAAAAATCACTGCCTTTTTCATATATCAGAGAATATTGGCCAGTTGTTCTTTGATTTTCTCCAGTTCATCTTTCATCACAACCACACGTTTCTGAATATCAAAGAAATTGCTTTTATTACCCAGCGTATTTATCTCGCGCCCCATTTCCTGAGCGATAAAACCAAGTTTTTTCCCGGCCGGCTCCGAATCGTTTTGTTTCAGCGTGTTGCGAAAATATTCGATATGCTTTGCAAGACGAACCTTTTCCTCATTGATGTCAAATTTATCAATATAATAAAACAATTCCTGTTCAAGTCTTGTTTCATCAGTTTTCACATCGAGTTGTGCCTGTTGGAGTTCTTTTACCAAACGCTCACGAACCTGTATTTTTCGCTCCGGATCCAGCTGTTCTATTTCAGGCAACAATTTTTCAATTACATCGAGATGACGGATCATATCAGTTTCAAGCACAGCTCCTTCCTGCATACGAAAAGCATCTGTTTCTTCGCATGCCTTGCGAACCAGCTCGAACAAAGCAAGCCATTCATCTTCTTCAACAACTGGATTTCCGTAACCAACCACCTCCGGAAGCCGGATCAAAATTTCCATCCAATTGTCGGGTTTATTGATACCAAGATGATCAGACAACACTGAAAGTTCAGTAAAATACTTTTTAGCAAGAGTTTTATTCACACTTGCATCGGCATTTGTTACATCCTCAATGATCACATTAATGTCAACCTTTCCACGCAACAAAATTTTTGCAGCAATATCACGTATCTGATTTTCACGTTCACGGTACCGAAACGGCGTTTTCACCGACAAGTCAAGTTGCTTATTGTTGAGGGTTCGCACCATAACAGCAACGGTTGAATTACCAATGCTTGTATGCACCCTGCCAAAACCGGTCATTGATCTGAGCATAAGAATTATTGTTTTTTATTTTTTTCGAGTATCTTTTTTATGCTGTTCAGCTTCATCAGTGCTTCGACCGGTGTGAGCATATCAACATTTGTATTCAGAATTTCATCACGAAGATTTTCAAGCAAAGGATCATCCAACTGAATCAGACTGAGTTGAAAAGGTTCCGCTGCTGTTTTGGTTTTATTTGATTCACCAACTGAAATATCCGAGCCATGTTCTTTTTCAAGACGCACGAGAATTTCCCCTGCGCGTTCAATAATATTACGGGGCACGCCTGCCATGCGGGCTACATGAATGCCAAAACTATGTTCTGTTCCACCTGGAGTCAGTTTGCGAATAAAAACAATATTGTTTCCGCTTTCCTTAACCGAAATATGAAAATTACGCACACGTGGCAGATAGGTTGCCAATTCATTGAGCTCATGATAATGTGTTGCAAAAAGCGTTTTGGCATGACAGAGCGGATGATTGTGCAAATATTCCGTAATTGACCAGGCAATAGAAATACCATCATAGGTCGAGGTTCCACGGCCAATTTCATCGAGCAGGATAAGACTCCGCAAAGAAAGATTATTCAGAATACTGGCTGTTTCATTCATTTCAACCATAAAGGTCGATTCACCCGAAGTGAGATTATCAGAGGCCCCTACCCGGGTAAAAATTTTATCCACCAACCCGATTTCGGCAGAAGCCGCCGGGACATAACAACCACATTGAGCCATCAGGACAATAAGCGCCGTTTGCCGCAACAGAGCCGATTTTCCAGCCATGTTGGGTCCGGTTAAAATAATAATCTGCTGATCATCACTGTTTAATAAAACATCATTTTCAACATATTTATCACCCGGCGGCAACTGAGTCTCAATAACAGGATGACGCCCGCCCTTGATATCAATGGTCAAACCATCATTGATGACTGGTCTGCAGTAATTGTTCTCGGAAGCAATAAGCGCAAAGGAAAGAAAAACATCGATGATGGCCAGCAACGAAGCATTTTTTTGCAATGCTGCGGTAAAAGGCATTGACTGCTGAATCAGCGAAGCATATAAATCCTGTTCAATTCTTAGAATTTTTTCCTCAGCCCCCAGAATTTTTTCTTCATATGTTTTAAGTTCCGGCGTAATATATCGTTCTGCATTGGCCAGTGTTTGCTTGCGGATCCATTCTTCAGGAACCTTATCCTTATGTGTATTGGTAACTTCTAGATAATAACCAAACACATTATTGAAGCCAATTTTCAGCGATGCTATTCCTGTGCGCAACGCTTCATTCTGCTGAATACCGGAAAGAAAATTTTTACTGTCTGTGCTAAGCAAACGAAGTTCATCAAGCTCATTATTGATACCCGGACAAATAACACCACCCTTTACAATCAAAGCGGCAGCATCTTCGCGGATATATTTTTTTATCAAGACCGAAAGTTCATCAAGATTGGCAAAACGCGAAACGATTTTTTGCAGTGGGTCTTTTTCGTTTGGAATAATTGCACAAAGTTCTTTTGTTTTTTCAATGGAATATGCAAGCGTAAGGAATTCGCGCGGATTAATTTTTCCAACGGCAAGTTTGCCACAAAGCCGCTCCAAATCAGCTATTTCAGTCAATAATTGTTGAACCTGAAAAGACAATTCCTTATTTTCGTAAAAACAGGAAACTGCATCAAGGCGGTCATTAATTTTATCTTTATTAATCAGAGGGAGCAACAACCAACGCTGCAACAAGCGGCTACCCATGGGCGAAGAAGTCCGGTCGATAGTACTCAGTAATGTCCGGCCACGCTCATTGTATGACTGCACCAGTTCAAGATTTCGGATTGTAAAACGGTCGAGCCACACATAATCATCATTATCAATGCGTGATACCGATCGGATATGAGCAGAGCCACCGTTCTGACGTGTTTCATTGATATAATGGAGGCAAGCTCCAGCTGCAATGACAGCATTTTCCATGGTATCGACACCAAATCCTTTCAGATTTTCTGTTTCGAATTGCCGGAGAAGTAAATCCTGTGCATATTGAGCAGAAAATATCCAATCATCGAAAGCAAACACATTGAACGGACCAAAAACATCAAGAAATTCATTTTTCTGTGTTTTTTTAACAAGCACTTCAGACGGTTGCATGTTCTGAAGCAAGCGGGCAATATATTCATTACTTCCTTCGGCCACAAAAAATTCACCGGTTGAAACATCAATAAAAGAAGCTCCGGTTTTGGGAGCATGCAGAAAAACGGAAGCCAGGAAATTATTACTTTTTCGGTCGAGCACATTGTCGGAAAATGCGACACCCGGCGTAACAAGTTCGGTGATACCCCGTTTGACAATTTTTTTTGTCAGTTTAGGGTCTTCAAGTTGCTCGCAAACAGCCACTCTCTGCCCGGCTTTAACAAGTTTGGGCAGATAGGTTTCGAGGGCATGATGAGGGAATCCGGCGAGTTCGATATGCGAAGCCGCGCCATTGGCTCTTTTGGTAAGCGTAATACCTAAAATAGCCGACGCCCTTACAGCATCTTCGCCAAAGGTTTCAAAAAAGTCGCCAACCCTAAACAACAGAATAGCATCGGGGTATTTGACTTTAATTTCATTGTATTGCCTCATCAGAGGCGTTTCAGCAACAGATCCTACGCTCACTTGATTCAGTCTTTGCAACAAAAATATGAAATTCTTTTTAACCATGTTTGTATTTTTGTCTCCAAAACAAAGAAGTTAACAGCTTATGAAGAAGAGCATGTCGGAACTAGGAAGAATGTCGGCCGAAGAATTCAAAAAATCGGAAAAACTGCCCTTAACCATACTTTTGGACAATGTCCGCAGTCAGCATAATATTGGGTCGGTTTTTCGCACATCCGATGCATTCAGGGTATCGGAAATTATTTTGTGTGGAATCACAGCAACTCCGCCCAACAAAGAAATTCAGAAAACGGCATTGGGAGCGACCGACAGTGTATCCTGGCGTTATTATGAAAACCCGGCCGAAGCTGTCAGAGAGTTAAAACAAGAGGGTTTTACAGTAATTGCCGTTGAACAGACCCACAACAGTTTGTTAATCAACAAAGACCATTGGCTAAATGAGGGCGAAAAAATTGCACTTGTATTGGGCAACGAAGTATTTGGCACGTCGGACGAAGTGCTTGAATTATGCGACCGGACCATAGAGATTCCGCAATTTGGCACAAAACATTCACTGAACGTATCAGTATGTGCCGGCATTGTAATTTGGGAGATCTGCAAATGGCATCTGCAGGACAAAAAGAACATTTTAAGCAAATAACATTTTAACATATTATGCGGCAAACTGAAAAAAATATTATATATTTGCCCAAAATTCCTATTTTTGCAGTTCAACAAAAAACGAAACCAATAAACAACCAATCTTATGAAAAACCTTAATCTGAAAATTGTTGTTGCTCTTGTACTTTCAGCAGCGCTCATGTCAGGTTGCGGTCTCAGTAAAATGGCCAAGAAATACAGCACGGTCAAATATGAGGCAAAACCTGAAATGCTGGAAACCCATGGCGGTAAAATAAATACTGCTGTAAAAGGTGTATTCCCGGCGAAATACTTTGACAAGAAAGTCACCCTCGAATTCACCCCGGTTCTGAAATGGGAAGGTGGCAGCTACACCTGCAAGACCATCAAAATTCAGGGCGAAAGAGTTACCGGCGAAGGCATTACCATCAACAAAGTAAATGGTGGCACATTTGACTGGTCTGACGTTATTCCTTACAAACCGGAAATGAATGCTTCGGAACTTGTGGTTAATGTTAAAGCCAGCAAAGGAAACAAAACAAAAGATTTCGGCGAAGTTAAACTGGCCGATGGCGTTATTTACACCAGCGAACGCGTTGCCCGCGACGAAGAAATGGCCATTGCTGATCACGGCTACAAAAAAGAAGTCCTGATTACTGAAACTGCCAATCTTTATTTTGATTACAACAGCGCCAATTACAGCAAAACCCAGAAACTCAACAATTCAGATGCCAGCAAAGAAGCGCTGAAAAAAGCTGAAGAGTTTATTGCCAAAGGTTGGAAAATCAAAACCATCGACATCAATGCATGGGCATCTCCTGAAGGAGAAGAAGCTTACAACGCAGAACTTTCAAACGATCGTTCAGAAGTTGCCAAGAAATATATTGATTCATACATTGAGAAACTTGACAAACAGATTGCCAAAGACAAAAAAGCCAAATACGAAGAAATCAAACGTGCTTACACCATTAATCCAAAAGCCAATGGTGAAGATTTTGAAGGTTTCATGGCTGCCATTCAGAAATCAACCCTTCCTGAAAAACAGGCCATCATCAATGTGATTAAATCACAGCCAAGCAAAGTTCAGCGCGAACAGGAAATCAAAAACATGACCGTTATTTATGCTCAGGTGGAAGAAATTCTTGAACCTCTGCGTCGTGCCGAAATTTCAGTCGTTTGCTACGAACCAAAACGCACCGATGAAAACATCGCCATGCTTTCAACCACAGCTCCTGACAGCTTGAAAGCTGAAGAACTTCTTTTCGCTGCAACTCTTACCGAAGACAATCAGACCAAAGTAAACATTTACAAATCAGGTACAAAAACATACGCTGACAACTGGAAATTCTGGAACAACTGCGGTGCCATCCTGATGGAAATGGGCGAAGTCAACGATGCCAAACCTTACATTGAAAAAGCAAACGCTCTTTCACCAAACAACGCTGTTGTTATGAACAACATGGGTGTTCTTGCTTCATGGGACAAAGATTATGCAACTGCCAAAACACGTTACGAAGCTGCACAAAGTGGCGGTGTCAGCGCTAACTACAACCTGGGCATCCTCAAAATCCGTGAAGGTGACTATGACGGAGCTCTCCAGTTGTTTGGCAGCAAAACCTGCAAATACAATGTAGCTCTTGCTCAGGTTCTCAAACTTGACTATACCAACGCTACATCTAACCTCAACTGCTGCAAACTTGACAACGGTGCTCCTTTCTATCTCCTCGCTGTTATCGGCGCCCGCACCAACAACTCAAGCATGCTTTATGACAATCTGAAGAAAGCTATCGCTGCCGAACCCGCTTACAAAGCTCAGGCAAAAGAAGACCGCGAATTCTTCAAATTCTTCAACTCAACCGATTTCCAGAATATCGTAAAATAATATTCGGGATTCCAATACTGAAGGGGCTTTCCAAACGGAAGGCCTCTTTTTTTGTGCCCTGCATAATAAGCCACAAAGACAGAAAGACACCATTATTTAGGGCCTGCTGAAAAAGTCTTAGGTGCGCCATACCGTAACTTCGTACGGCACAAGTATTCGAGGCGACAAGACGAA
>DAOPKE010000098.1:0-9748 GCA_035390965.1 Bacteroidales bacterium
ATAATAGCCCGGCCTGCTGTGTCACGTTTTACGTGAAATGGCCGGGTAAAAGATAAACAAAAAACGACCTCGGAGAGGTCGAATAAAACGAAAATATTGAAACAATGTTTTTCAAAAACAGGTGGATTGGATCCGCCAGCTGGCGGATCCTGTTTTTGTGCTTCTTTACATCCGGCTTCACGTAAAACGTGACAAGATAGCCGGATGCTATTATTGTTTGACATCCTCCGGACGTCAATATTATTCAATAATAAAACACAATGTCTTTTTTGCCGGGACACCCATTTGAGCAACCTTAAAATTGTATAAATGTATATATCAATTGCTTACACAATTGGAAATTTCAAAGTGCCGAAGTCAGGAGTAATGAACTCTGAACAGCGAACAAGGAAGTGCGAAGTTTGAAGTAAAATCCACTTTCTTGTTCTTTTTTATTTTTTATTGATCTGTCAGAGTGCGCGAATTGAATTTGGGAATTTTTCCTGTAATGGAGGAATGATTCTGATTTCGTGTCTTTGTGCCCTAGTGGCAATTTTTCCGGTATCTATCCGATAACAAAAAAAAACCACCTCCGCAGCCGAAGGTGGTTCACAGTAACTTTATTCAGATTAATTAATTCTGCTGTTCTTTTACAGTGACAAAAGATTTATCGTCTCTGGTTTTGCGGAATTCAACAATACCGTCTTTCAGTGCAAAAAGAGTATGGTCTTTACCCATACCGACATTTTCGCCGGGATTGTGTTTGGTACCGCGCTGACGAACGAGGATATTGCCGGCTTTGGCAATCTGTCCGCCGTATATTTTTACACCAAGTCGCTTGCTATGTGATTCACGACCGTTTGATGAACTACCGACACCTTTTTTATGAGCCATATCTAAAGATTTTAAGCGTTAACTGATTGAGAATTATTCGTCCTTCTTGGTTTTCTTGGCAGCCGGTTTTTTAGCGGCGGGCTTTTTCTCTGCAGCCGGTTTCTTTTCTGCAGCGGGTTTTTTAGCGGCAGCTTTTTTGGGAGCGGCTTTTTTCACCGGAGCTTCTTCTTTTTCAGCTTTGGGTTCAGCAATAGCTTTTACCTTTTTCGCTTTAACAGGAGCTTCGACTACTTTTTTCTCAACAGAAGGAGCATTGTCGCCGGTCAGGCTGACACCGTCTTTCACGATCGAAAGAATGTTCAGGCGGGTCATATATTGACGGTGACCGTTCATTTTCTGATAGCTTTTACGACGTTTCTTGTGAAAAACAAGGACTTTGTCGCTTTTCATGTGCTCGACCACTTCGGCCAGAACATGGGCGCCATCAACATTCGGTTTTCCAACCTGAACGTTTTTTTCGTCGTCGATCAGTAATACATTTTTCAGTTCAATCTGACTGCCTTCTTCGGCCTGCAGGCGATGAACATACACTTTTCCGGCTTTGCTGACCTTAAACTGCTGTCCGGCTATATCCACAATTGCGTACATCGTAAGTGATTTCAGTTGTTAATCAATACTTTTTGAAACGGGAGTGCAAAGATATAAACTTTTTTTGAAACACAAACCCCAATCGGAAAAATATTTATTCAGAGGTAATTGCATCTCCGCTGAAAATTTCGGTTTGGTCTGTTATTCTGTCTTTTAGGCTCATTTTCAATATGGTTTGTTCATTTCTTCGTTGTTGCCTGTTTTGTCTGTTCTGAAACTTATTGCTATCTTTAATGACTTAAAATAGTATTTGTGAAGAGTCAGACAATCAGCGCTTTAATAGTTTTGGCCATCCTTATTTTGTTTTCTGCGTCAGCAACAGCGCAGTGCCCGGCTACAAAATACGGGTTGAATCCCGTCTGGCCGGTTAACTGGACTCAGACCGACCGACAGAACTGGTATCTCGACATGGCTGTGCACGGGCAGGGCTTCCAGAGCGACGGGCGTACCTGGCGTCAGCTTCAGGTGATGATGGACAGCAACACACTCGTTCCTTTCAGGGATGAAATTATGTGGGCAAAAACCAATGGTGGAATTGAAAAATATTTGTTTCAATTCAAAAATCCGGTATCTGTTTCAAATCAGATGCCGCCTGTTTGGTGCGGCAATCCGTTGACAGATACCAATACAACCAATGCTTTATATAGTTTTACCACTGCTTTTCTCGACACCATGCATCAGGTGCTGGATTATTTTGTTTTAGGTAGTGAGACCGATATTTATTTCAAAAGCGGGCCGGCTGAGCGGGATTCTTTTTTTGTTATGGCTCAGAGAATTTCAGATTACATTGATTTGCATTATCCCGAAATAAGATTTGGCATAGGAGTGAGTATGTTTTGTGCATTGAATCCTGACAATCATTATTGGAATATGGTACTGACGAGGGGCGATATTATGTCGGTTTCGTGGTGGCCGCTTGACAGTTATTATATGGCTGATACCAGTGAAATAAATTCTGCAGATTCTGTTATAAGCGTTTTGCTGGCCAAATGCGGAAGTAAACCTGTGGTTATTTCGGATTGCGGGGTAACAACGGCCATGGCGCCGGAGCGCGATGATATTCAGTCGGAATTTGTCCGAAATACTTTTTTATATACCATGAATGTTCCGCAGATTGAAGCTGTTGGGTATTATTATTTGGCTGATTTCGATACAACCGCCATTTATTATCAACAAAATCTGTATATGACTTATGCGCCGGAGTTTCATCAAAGCATTAAATCGCGCGGATTGCTTGATTCGCTTGGAAATCCGAAACCGTCATTCGACGTTTATATATCAATGCTTGACACAGTTTGTGCTTTTGTCGGAAATGAAGAGCAGCAGCTGAATTCAGAAATCAGTATCTGGCCGAACCCGGCTTCGGAAAAGCTTTTTGTAAACGGGAATGGTTTCAGTTTTTATAGAATTTATGCGACTTCCGGACAATTGATGGCTCAGGGCTTATTGAATAAAAACGGAAGTCCTGAAATCGACATAGCCCGATTGGCAGATGGTGCCTACATTTTATATTTGATTTCAGAAAAAAAATCACCTGAAAATATTTTATTCATCAAAGAACGACAACCATGAAGGCCATGATATTTGCAGCAGGAAAAGGAACGCGTCTGCGGCCAATCACAGATACGGTTCCAAAGGCCATGGTGATTGTTGGCGGAAAACCGCTTCTTGAATGGCTTTTGCTTAAAATGGCCGCAAGCGGAATCCGCGATGTGGTGGTAAATGTCCATTATCTGTCGGAACAGATCATTGATTTCATCAACCGCAAACCTGTTCAGGGACTGAATATTCAGATTTCAGATGAAAGGAATCTGTTGCTCGATACCGGAGGTGGACTCAAAAAAGCTGCGCCGATGCTGCAAGGCAATGAGCCCATTCTTATTCACAATGTCGATATTTTGAGCAATCTCGATTTCGGACAGTTTGAGAAAGATTTTCTGAAAGCTGCGACGCCCGCCATGCTTGCTGTGAAAGACCGGCAAACCACAAGAAAACTTGAATTTTCTGATGAAGGTCTTTTGCGTGGATGGATAAATGAAAGTACCGGAGAACATATCAGTGTCAATGATTTTCAGGGGCAGGTGAGGCGTTTTGCATTTTCAGGGATATCAGTAGTATCTGCCGAATTTCCGCTTCTGATGCGCGAAAGCGGTGTTTTTGGCTTTATTCCGGCATGTTTAACCCTAGCCAGAAACATTAAAATTAAAAAATACGATGCTTCACACGAGTGGCTCGACGTGGGGAAACCCGAAGTGTTGCAAAAAGCAGAGCAGTTCGTATATTCATATTATAATGCATTTACAAAATGAGTTTTATTCAGGAAACCGCAAAAAAAATCATTGAAAGCTGCGGAACGGATCTTCGTTCGGTGGCTATTGTTGTGCCAGGCAGACGTGGCGGACTGTTTTTGAAAAAGGAACTTGCCATGGCTGCAGGTAAAACTATTTTACTGCCGCAGATATTCAGCATCGAGGAATACATTTTCGATCAGAGCGGCATGCGTAAAATGGACGAGACCACCATGTTGACTCTTTTGTACACGGTTTATAAAAAACATGCCGGACAAAGCGCTTTTCCGATAGATGAATTTCTGCCGACAGGCAAAACATTGCTGGCCGATTTCAATGATGTGGATGACTATCTGCTGGATCCCGACGAGGTTTTTACTTTTCTGATGCGTGTTCGTGAAATCGAAAACTGGATGCCGGGTGAAGCTGAAACAGAACTTCAGAAAAGGTATCTGAGTTTCTATCAGTTGCTCAAGCCGATGTATCATTTGTTTACTGAAAAATGTCATGAAACTGGCATGTGCTATCAGGGTAAGGCCTCGCGTATTTTATCGCAGCAAGATACTTTTTCTGATTTTTCGCGCATTGTCTTTGCCGGACTCAATGCGGTGACTCCATCGCTCGAAGTACATATCAACAAACTCCTGTTGAGCGATCAGGCCCTTTTGATCTGGGATGCCGACAGTTGGTATCTCGATAATCCAAATCATGAGGCAGGGCATTTTATGCGTCTGAACAGAAATTCCTGGCCTAAAACTTTTGGAGAAACACCTCGTTTTTTTGAAAATATCAGTAAGAAAATTGAATTTATCGGTGCTCCTCTGGGTTACTCACAGGTGCAGTCAGCACTTACTTTGCTCGATACCAAATATCGCGATGATATAAGCAATACGTTATTGGTGCTGGCCGATGAGGGATTGATGATGCCGTTGCTCAGTAGTTTGCCCGAAGAATGGGATGACCGGGTCAATATTTCAGGGGGGTATCCTTTGAGAAATACGTTGCTCGGACAATTTGTAAATGCGCAGCTGGAATTGATTTCAGGAACATTGAACGAGAATGGTGCAGTCAGAACATATCGCTATGAGCAGCTTCTGGAAGTGGTTTCCAATCCTCTTTTGCGGCTGCTGCCTGATGAAAATCAGAAGAGAGAATTTTCTGAAGTCGTTGATGAGATTAGCTCCGGTCGGCTAAGATATTTTCGCTGGTGTGAGAGTGATAAGGATGATACGCTTTTATTAAAGCGTTTCAATGTGCTGATTCCGGGTGTTGTTTCGCCTTGTGAAAGCTGGGACGATGTCTTGTCGCGGCTGATCAGTCTGACAAGCGAATTGTTTGAAAAATGCCGTGAGGTCGATTTGGAGCATGAAGCTGCATGGCTTGTACAGTCAATGTTGAAAGCACTTTCAAACACACTGAAAAATTACGGCGATGTATCGGATGTTACCATCGGGTCTGTGGTTTATTTCATTCGCCGCCACTTGCAGATTGCCAAGATTCCATTGAAAGGTGAGCCACTCAAAGGAATTCAGATTCTTGGTATGCTTGAAACAAGATCACTGGATTTTAAAAATGTCATTATTGTTGGCGCCAACGAAGGGTTTTTGCCGGCCGGCGGGCAAGGTGATTCATTTCTCCCAAATGATGTCCGACGTGAATTAAAGCTTCCATTGCAATATGAGCGTGATGCCGTATATGCTTATCACTTCTGGCGTTTGATACAACGGGCTGAAGAAATAACTTTGATTTATAATACAGAAAGTGATCCTTTGTTTGGGAAAGAGCCCAGCCGTTTTCTGGCACAGATTGAACATGAATTAAAGCATGTTTTTCCATCAATTGTGGTTGAAAGAAGGGTTCTTGGAATTAGTTATGATAAGCAGCCGCAGACTTCATTCAATTTTGTTGATGTTAATAAAATTCAGGTTGTGCTCAATAAAATTGCAGAATCCGGCTTATCCTTTTCCAGACTATATAATTTTATAGCTTGTCCGCATCGTTTTTTACTGGAAAGTATTTACAATATTCAGAAATGGGAAGATGAGACCGGTGATATTGCCATCAATACGATGGGCAGTGTGTTTCATGATGCTATTGAGCACCTGACAATTCCTTTTCTTGGAAAAATTCTTGTGAAACAGGATTTCGATACCATGTCGGCAGCGGCAGAAACGGCTCTTCATGATGCTTTTCAGCATCTAAAGGTTTCTCATACTACCAGTGGATATAATTTTCTAGTAAAGGAAGTTTTGTCCGATACTTTGCTTCATTGGTTGCATAAAATGAAACAAACATTGCCCGGGGACTATTATGTGAGAGCCGTAGAGCAATCGTTGAAACCTCAGATTAGTTTAAAAGATGGTAGAATAGTAACCTTGAAGGGTGTTGCAGACCGGGTGGAATTTTGCAATGGGATTATGCGAGTGATGGATTTTAAAACTACCAACAAGCGAAGTCGTTTTATTTTTGATGATGGGCCTGATGCCGGCATTTATGAACAGATCTGTCATCCGGAGAATCATTATATGACTCAGGTATTGTTTTATTCGTGGCTTTTTTCGTTGACAGAAAATGTTGAAGCTATAACTGGAGGTGTTTATCCTGTATTGAACAGTGCCGGTTATAATCCTGATTTGCTCAGGTCGAAGGATAAGAAATTGCTCGTTCTCAAAGCAGATCAGTTGAAAGAAATCGGGGGGGTATTCTTTGATTTTATTGAACAGATATTTGATCCTCAACAAACTTTTGATCCTCAACCTGCTGTAAAAACCTGCCAATATTGTCCGTATAACGGCGTTATTTGTTTTGCAAATACATTTGAAATCACAGAAGATGAATCATAGGAAATCATTGCTTATTTTCCTGCTGTTTCTTGCAGTGAGTTTCAGCAGTTTCGGACAGCAGCCGCATGGCATTTTCTGGTCACCCGAATTGAGGTTGAATCCGGCTTTGACGGGTGTAATGACTGGAAAATGGCGTTTAATGGAACATCATAGGAGTCAGAATTTCAACCAAGGGGGCACCTTGCATTGGAATACTATTTCGGCAGATTTCAGAAAGGACATTATTAAAAAAAGTGGCGGCTACGGGCTTGTGATGGATGAAGCCACCGGCAATACTTTTGGTTTTGGTATCATGGATGACCGGCGACGCAGCGATAGTACCGGAGCTGAATACATTGCTGATTATTTTTCCTTTTCGTACCGGCATGCATTTAAAAAGAGCACATTCGGATTCGGGATTCAGCCCGGATATATGCGAAGCGAAGCAGAAAAGAAATTTGATCTTAATGCAGGATTGCTTTGGGGCAGTGGTACCATTTACTGTTGGCAGGAAGATCAGATTTTTAAAAATCAGATTGGTATTGCGGCCTATAATATTTTGAGCGATTGGGCCGATACGGCATTGATGCCTGGTCGCGAAGTTCAGCTGCATGCTGGTTTTCTCATCAAGAAGGTTGAGCAGTTTAACTTTGTTGTGAATGGATTGTATCGTTATAATGGTTCCAGTGATTTTGCTTTCGGAACTTATGCGATTTTTTTCCCAATTGTTCATTATGCATATTGGGACAGGGCTCGTCTTGGTTTGCACTATAGGTCAAGCAATCATCTGACCTGGTCGGCGGGGCTCCGTTTTTACGGAAGAGGAAGAAAAACGTTCACACTTGATGGCACCATCAGTTATGACATGCCCATGAAATTTCTTGATTTCGAAAGCAAATATAAAAACGCATGGGAGATAGGGATTGTGATTACCCGATTCGAAAAATGCTGGAGCACTGATAAGTGCGGAAATTAGGAACAGCGTGTTGATATGAGCCGAAGGCAATTGTGTAGTTTATGTCAGCATTCTGCTGGCGTAATAGCTCATTCTCAATTCTAATTGCATTTTCGCATATTCTGTTCTTTGACCCTGTTTTCAGAAATAAATTTGGGAGCTTTTTCCTGGTATTTCCAAATTATGTAAAGTAAAATGGTCAAAATATGTAAAGTAAAAATGTATAAATATGTAAAGTAAAATAATTAAGAAATGTAAAATAAAATGATCAATATATGTAAAATAGTATTACATTTGCATTAATTATTTCCCATGAAATATATAGAACGAATAACGGATACTGAGCTGAAACGTAAGCTAAAAGCTTCGGGCGCAGTATTGATACGAGGTGCAAAAGCATGTGGAAAAACTGAATCAGCAAAGCAATTTGCTAAAAGCTCACTTAATGTCGACAGGGACGAACAGGTTTCGGTTCTTATCGACGCCGCTCCAAAAAGACTGTTGATTGGAGAAACGCCTCGATTGATTGACGAATGGCAAGTACAACCCAAGCTATGGGATTATGTACGGCATGAAGTAGATGCTAGAAACAAAAGTGCACAATTCATCCTGACCGGATCTGCAAACCCTGTAGAAACAGTAAAAATGCATTCCGGGGCAGGTCGTTTTACCATTGTTGATATGCGCACAATGACGTGGCAGGAGTTGGGTTATTCATCTGGCAAAATAAGCGTTGCCAATCTTCTGAAGGGCGAGAAGATGAGTGTGTTGGATAGCCCTACTGATCTTGAATTCATTATTGAGAAAATAGTTATCGGCGGATTCCCGACACTATTAAACAAGAGAATTAATCAGGCGACAGACTTAAACCGTGCTTATGTGGAGTTGCTGGCAGAAGTTGATATGAGTCGGGTTTCCAATGTCAATCGTGATCCGGTAAAAGTGATGAGTTTGCTGCGCTCTCTTGCCCGAAACACAGCCACATTAGTTGAGTATTGTGCATTGGAAAGAGATATCCGGGAAAACGACAATATTGGTATTTCGCGACCTACAATATATGAATATCTCAACGTTCTCAATCGTTTAATGATTGTGGAAGACCAACCTGCATGGAATACGCATATTCGTTCATCTTATTCTTTGCGAAAAACACCCAAGCGGCATTTCACTGATGTTTCTTTAGCTGTTGCTGCATTGGGCGCTGATAAAAATGCGCTTTTAAACGATCTGAATTTTACCGGCTTCCTGTTTGAATCACTGGCTACGCACGAATTGCGGGTATATGCACAGGCAAACGATGCCAAGGTCTATCATTACCGTGATTCCAGCGGTTTGGAGGTTGATTGTATTGTACAGAAATTTAATGGTGACTGGTGCGCATTTGAAATCAAACTTGGTACCGGACAAATTGACGACGCTGCTGCAACTTTAAATAAATTTGCATCAATTCTGGATACAAAAAAATGTAAACCACCAAAATCCCTCAACATTATTACTGGGACAGGAATAAGCTACACCCGTAAAGATGGTATAAACGTAATTTCATTGGCATCATTAGGCCGATAATAACTCAAAAAATTCCGGGCAGGAAAATCTGCAATGCAGTCTTGACTCCATTCCTACAGTAGAGGCAAAAAAACAGTCACATTTGATGGCACCATCAGTTATGACATGCCCATGAAATTTCTTGATTTCGAAAGCAAATACAAAAATGCCTGGGAAATAGAGATTGTGATTACGCGATTCGAAAAATGCTGGAGCACTGATAAGTGCGGAAATTAGGGCTTTCGTGCTGAAATGACCCGAAGGCAGTTGTCGTACATTGTATCCTTGCGGCTACATCCTGAACCAGATCAAATAATCGGATTCAGGATTACTTTTTCTAAGTTATTTATGTAAACATCTGTTGGAATCAGGGATGAATCTTTTGTACATTTACATATACCAACTTCGGTAATATAAAGCGACCATGTATTTTCCTGTGTGTTTAAATAGATTTTCGAATGATTATTTGCTCATGCAATAGTCTGCTCAAAGCTGCCGGTTCAACAATGATATTATTGAAGGCGGCTGCAGACACAACAGCATGAAGCGGAAGCTCCCGGACACAAAATCCGGGAGCTTTTTTTTGAATATGCAGATCGAATCATGATTGATTCCTGATATTTTTAAATAGGGTCTGCTGAAAAACACGTAACACTCACAAAAACAGAAATATATTC
>DAOPKE010000099.1:0-9443 GCA_035390965.1 Bacteroidales bacterium
TATTAACAAAAATGGCAATAATAATTTTGATTTTGAAATTTTAGACAGTTACTAACCGATTTTTGCAAAACAGAATTGATTCTACGCAATTCATGTTGCAAATGCAAATTTGACAGATACAATAAAAAACTCCATATTAAACAAAGTACATCCGAAAAATCTGAACTCGGGAATCTGTTTCGCAAGGTTTTGTAACTTTACAGCAAAATATTCAGATGAGGTTTTCATTCTTCCTGTTAATTGCATTTCTATGCACATATGCTTACGCACAGCAACAAACACCAAAGAACATCATCATTCTCATCGCCGACGGTGGTGGTTATAATCAGATGATGTGTACCGACTTCTTTATGTATGGAGACTATCCAAAGTCGCCACTGGCTGCGTTTCCGGTGCAGTTAGCCATGAGTACGTATAACGGCTCTTTACATTCTCATGGCGCAACATGCTACGACAGTAAAAAATTCTGGACCGATTTCAGTTACGGAATGGCCGGATTCACAGAATCTGCTGCTTCGGCAACAGCCATGGGAACAGGGTTCAAGACACACAACAGCATGATTGGAATGAATCTCGATGGGAATCCAATGACCAATGTGATAGAAATAGGAAAATCAAAAGGCAAGAAAACAGGAGTTGTAACTTCGGTTCCTTTCTGTCATGCCACACCAGCCGGTTTTTCGACACATTCCAAATCCCGTCATGGTTTTTCTGAAATCACTGGCCAGATGCTAAATTCAGGCATTCTGGATGTAATTGGCGGATCAGGACACCCCTACTTCGACAATGATGGTAATGCTGTTCAAAAGCCATTTACAAAATATATTGATACTGCATCGTGGAAGAATCTGAAAGCAGGAAAAGGCAACATCAAGTGGTTTTACACCGAAAGCCGCAGCGAAATTCAAACACTTGCTGATCGAAAAACTGCGCCTGAAAAATTATTCATGCTGGCTCCGGTATCCGGAAATCTGGCCGAAGCCAGAGATGGCCATTCAATCATACCCTTCGATATTCCCGTTAAACAATCCATTCCAACACTTGCCGAAATGTCGCTCGCAGCGCTGAATACATTAAGTACAGACCCGGATGGTTTTATTCTGATGATTGAAGGGGGTGCCATCGATTGGGCCGACCATGACAACAATATGCCCCGCATGATTGAAGAATACATGTATTTTTACAACACCGTAGATTCCGTTCAGAAATGGCTGAAAGAAAAAGGATTGCTGGAAGAAACGCTTATTATTGTTACCAACGACCATGAATGCGGCTATCTGTGGGGGCCAGGCTGTGCCGGATCAACTTTCAGTTTGCCGCAAAACAACGGAAAAGGGAATTTGCCAACTTTCAAATATTACAGCGATAATCACTCAAACACACTGGTGCCCTTCTTTGCCAAAGGTCCATCCTCTGAAATATTTTATGCTCTGGCCGATGAAAACGATTCCGTTCGTGGACCATATCTCACCAATTCAGAAATCGCCATTGCAGTAAAAATGTTGTGGGGCAATGCTGTCGAAATCTATGAAAGCTCTTCATCAAAAAAAGACAGTCTGACTCTGTTTGTAACACTCCCCTGCGCTGATGCCAGCATTCAATGGAAAGCCAATAACACAGACATTTCCGGCGCCAATACAGTGCAATTTTTTATCGACCCCAACGTTTATACAAAACCTCTGTCAATCAGCTGCGAAGTTACCTGTGGTCAAACAACATTCACAACACAAGAATATGAGTACAAACCTTAAGCAATTCTGTTTTTTACTTTTTGCAATTACCACGCTGAGTATTTCTGCCCAAAATGATGACATAGGCAGCGGACTGAAAAATCATTTATTCACCGGAGGAGCTCTGGGTCTTACTTTTGGTAACGAAACCAATATCGAAGCAGCCCCGTTATTCGGCTATCATTTGTCCAATGTAGTCAGCTTTGGAATTGGCGGCACCTATCAGTATTATCATTCGAGATATTTTAACGAGAGCATGAATATTTTCGGAGGCCGTGCTTTTTTACGCATCCAGCCACTGAAGCCGGTTTTTCTGCATGCAGAATATCAATTCCTGACATACAAAACAAATATATTCAACGCGCCAACCTATCAGGTGCAGCAAATTGTTGCAGAAGGATTGCTGGTGGGGGCCGGCTACCGTGAATATCTTTCCGACCGCCTCAGTACAGTGATTATGCTGCTGTATGATTTGAATTACACCAAGTACTCACCGTATTCCAATCCATTGTTCCGCTTTGGTATTGAGTATGCCATTCCGCTGAAAGACTGACTTTTTTCGTTACATGTTACGCGTGGAATTTATTCCGCTGGAAGCGGAAATCGTTACATTTTAGCAGTCAGTAGTCAGCTTTCAGCAGCAGGTGCCGACCTAAGCGTCGGCGCTCTGAGAAGAAGCTGAGCAGAATATGCTCTTTACTGGCGCGGATATTTGATCCGAGACAGTGAACTCATAGCACGAATTATAAATCCGCGCTATGAGAGGGCTCTGAAAGGTCGAAAGCAAGTTGCTGAATAGTGAACAGAGCGAAAGCCATGCCTTTGCAACATTTTGCAAGCGTTTGTGTCACCCTTCGACATGCTCATAACGAGTCTTTCCACTTTAAAAACTTGATGAACTTTTAACTCGCGCAGCGTTGCGCCGTTAGCTGCACCGTTCCAACCGATAACTGACGAAAAGCGACCTTTTAGCAAAAAAATGCTATTTTTACACTTGAAAAGTATGGAAAAACTTCAGCACTGCATCTTGAATGACAAATTAACCAAGTCATGAAAACACAAATTCTATCATTAGCCATTATGCTCGTGCTGAGCATTGCCTCCATAAGCCCTGTTTTTTCGCAGGCCGGCGGCACCATTAAAGGGACTGTCATTGAAAATATCAGTGGAAATCCTATTCCTTTCGTAAGTGTATTCGTAAAATACGGCGACAATCTGATTGGTGCTCAAAGCGATTTTGACGGAAACTTTACAATAAAACCTGTTCCTCCGGGAACTTATTCTGTTACATTTAAATGTGTTGGATATGGTGACAAAATTGTAACCGACGTTGTAATTACACAGGATAAATACACTTATTTAAATGAAGTTACAATGAGCGCTGGAATTGATATTCCCGTCGTTGTCATTCCAGCAAATAAAATGATTGATCCTGAATTAACCAGTCTGAAAGTTATCGACCAAACTTTTATTGAATCGGTTCCAAACTATGGCAACATAAACAAACTGGTTGCAATTTCTTCAAGCGACATTCAGGTAAGTGATGACGACAGTGAGATTTATTTTCGCGGTTCACGTTCAGGCGATGCCCTCTACATCATTGATGGCATGCGGATGATAAATCCGGGCGCACTTTGTCCTTCGCTGGCCATTGGAAGTATGTCGGTTTACACGGGTGGTGTACCAGCCAAATACGGAGATTTCACAGGCGGAGTCATTGTCATTGAAACACAAAGTTATTTTGAATGGCTGGCCGCTCAGGAATCAGAAAGATTGCGAAATGGAGGTTTTTAAAATTTGATATATGCAATTTCTGTTGAACAGGACAAATAAGAATTTAGCTGATGAAGAGCTGGTTTCACGCTTTGCCGAAAATGGCAATCCATCTATCATTGGCATCCTGTTCGACCGATACGCAAAACTGGTCATGGGGGTATGCCTTAAATACCTGAAAGATGAAGATGAAGCGGCCGATACCACCATGACCATTTTTAAGAACCTGCTGGAAACGCTTGGCAATTACGATGTGCGGGCATTCAAACCCTGGCTCTACACCTACGCCAAAAACGAATGTCTGATGAAACTCCGCAAAGCAAAACCAGTAGTCTGCTCCATCGACAAAGTCGCATTTGGTCTTGCCGGAGAAGAAGATGACGAAGAGAGGATCGACCTTCCGATAGAGCAGTTGCAGAGCGCCATCGCCGCCCTGAAAAACGACCAGCAGGTATGCATACAAATGTTTTTTCTTGAAAATCTTTCATACAATGAAATCAGCGACAAAACGGGATATAGCTGGAAAGAAATCAAGAGCCATATACAGAACGGAAAAAGAAATTTGCGAAACATATTAATCAGCACCGGAAATGAATAACAAGACTTACATATCGCCCCCGGAACAAGAGGACGATCCATTCCTGAGGGATGCACAGGAAGGTTGGACACAGTTCCCCGGCGCACGGTCGCGGTGGTGGAAGAAGAAATTACAGTTCAATCTGTTTCTTTTCGGAAAATCGTGGAGTGTATTGCCGGCTGCCGGCAAACTTGCCATTGGAACGCTTTCATCGGTTGCCTTAATAACCGTTGCGGCCGTAACCATTCCATTCAATTTTTCCAGCAACAAACAAGAACTGGCACAACAGGAAACCACAAGCCAGAAAGATAAAATAATTCCCTCAGAAGAAATAATTACAAACGAAAATGTGTCTCAGGAAGAAACAAAAACAGAAGGATTCACTACCATCACAAATGAAGAACAAAACAGCAACCATACAATAATTCAAAACAATATTCCTGTTGCTGAAGATGAAACAGAGCAGGCAACTGTTTATGACTGGCGCGACTATGATATGGAAACCGACAAGATTTCCGAAACAGAAAAATACACCGAATCAAATGCACGCATGCATCCGGTGCAGGCCAAAAAAGTGAACAATGAAATATCAGGCGGACTGAAAAATGCGCTTCCTTACGGCTATATCAGCCAGTACCGATATCTTGACTATGACGCACTCAATAACGATATACCGCAAGCCCCTACATCGGTAACAACCGGAAGTCTTGATGCAAAATTCAGTAATCATTTGGAAAAAGAAAAAGTTGAAGCATCTGTCGTTTTGGATACCATTCCTTATAAAACTTTCGTGCAGGATGCTGTTACAAAAATAAAAGACGGCAAATATGCAGCTGCCGAATATCAATTTAAGAAACTGCTTGTACAAAGACCCACAGACGAAAACGCTATTTTTTATCTTGGGTATTGTTTCTTTCAGCAAGGTAATTATCCACTGGCACTGAGTTATTTTGAAAAAACAAAAAAGACAAAATACATGGCTTTTATGAGTGAAGCAGACTGGTACACAGCACACATCTATATGCTCACTGGCGAACGTACCAAAGCAAAAAACCTGCTGAGAAAAATAGAAAGATCGGAGGGAGAATTCACTGAAGAAGCACAGGAACTGCTGCAAAAAGAATTCAATGATTAAATTTTTTCTTAGCGGTTTTCTGCTCAGCATTGGGCTGATGTCAACTGCTCAAACCATCAGCGGCATTATCGAAGATGCTGACGGGAAGCCGGTTTCAGGAGCACATATTTACTGCAACGACGATGACATTGGTGTAGTATCGGACTCAAAAGGACAATACATTTTTAATTCAAAAGGATGTTCTCTGATTATAATCAGTCACATCAGCTATGAGCAAAAAACAATATCAGCAACTGAACTTCAGAGAAATCCCAACATTGTTCTCAATGAATCTGCATATCTGCAAAAACCCATAGACATATATTCAAAACCAATTGTGGCGTTGCTTCCCGACACACCTTTATTTGTTCATGATTATGAAATAAGTGACGAAAGAATTTTTCTGTCTGCCTTTTTTCAGCGAAAAATAAACCAATCCGTTTTACTTTACACAGATCTGAACGGACGTATTATTGACTCAGAAACACTTTCTGAAACTGCAGAATTATACCGTGATCCGGAAGGTGCCATTTATGTGACACAAAAAAACTACGCTTATCAGTTGTTCACCAACAACAACCAAATTACTTTTTCGGAATCATTCGAGTCAAAGTATGTAACTGCTGCACGTGAGCACTGGACTCATTCGGTCGGAGACAGCGTGGTGCTGCAATATTATTATTTCAAGAATCAGGGAGTCGGTTATTTCATCAAACAAATACCTGAAGACAGCGCGCGTTTATTTCTTGAGTTCATTGATGAAAGCGCCTACGAAAGAATGGCATGGGGACCATATTTCGATGGAAATGAATTTGATCAGCGATTCGAAGAACTCATTGTGTACAAACCAGTGCAAATACCAATTTTTTTTCGCATCAATGATATTGTCGCATTCAACTTTATCAGCTGGAAAATCCAGTACTTCGATCTTGAGGGCCAGTTGCTAAGCGAAATTGATATGCAGTATGGTGAAAAAAACAAAATTCAGAAAGAAATTTATTTTGATTCGAAAAGCGGAAAATATTATGGACGTGAGATCAGGAACGGCCTCAATAGTCTGATTGAAATTGATATCAGCACCGGAAAAATGATTAAGTTTTTTACTTTCAAAGGATATCCACATATAGAAAAGTTATGTGTTTCAAATGGGGTTTTGTATTTCATTTACAAGGATTACAGCGGCGACGAATATAAACGATTGTATAAAAGTCCGCTGACAAATATGGTTGCAGGCAGGTAGGCGTGCAATGCGCAATAAGTTTATAAAGTTCATAAAGTTTTAAAGTGGAAAGGTGACGTATAATTATGAGGCATAGGGCATGCTGCTATATGCGTATTGCTTCTTAGTTGAAAGTTCATTTCCCCTGACGATTCCAGGTCAGCAATGCCTGTTGGTCAACCACTAATAGCTGACGCTAAAATGTCAGGGATATCACCCGGAATTCGTATTTTTGTATTATAAAATCACGAAATGGCATTGATTATTTTATTATTGTTACTGCTCAACGGGGTGTTTGCCATGTTTGAAATTGCCATGGTTTCATCAAGACGTGCACGGCTTCAGGAGCGGGCTTCGAACGGAAGTAATGGGGCTGCACTTGCATTAAAATTGCTGAAAGACCCTGACAAAATGTTTTCAGCCATTCAGGTTGGAATTACATTGATTGGAATTATCAACGGTGCACTGGGTGGAGTTTCCTTTACCGACGACCTCACTCCACACATAGCATCTATAAACGGATTGGAACAATATGCCCCTACCATTTCCATGCTTATTGTCATTGGAATGATAACATATTTGTCGCTTGTTATCGGCGAATTAGTGCCTAAATCACTGGCCATGAACAATGCAGAACCGATAGCCATTTTTCTGTCCCCAGCGATGAATTTGTTACGCAGATTAATGTATCCGATTGTCTGGTTGCTTTCAATTTCAACAAAATTCATTTTAAAACTGATAGGGGTTAAAAACAGAAATGAACCTCCGGTAACAGATGAGGAATTACGGTTTATGCTGAAAATCGGCGCTGAAAGCGGCGTTTTTAATAAGGAAGAATCCGTCTTGATTAATGAAGTGCTTCGCTTCGGGGATAAAAAAGCTACACATGTAATGACTCAACGACATGATGTTGATTTTCTGAATTTGAATTCCTCACCTGCAGAAATTCTTGAAATGGCAGGAAATACAATGTATTCCAAACTGCTGGTTATTGACCGGAGCATCGACAATATTGCCGGAGTTGTATCAGTTCACGACATTCTCAAACAGTACATTGCGAAAAAAACTATACGGCTTGCAGATATTTTAACAGATCCTGTTTATATTCCCGAGCAAATGCTGGCAGTGCGTATGATTGAATTGTTTCAGCGCACCAAAAATCACTTTGGTGTTGTTGTGGATGAGTATGGCACCATGTCGGGCATTGTAACATTGCACGATTTGATTGAAAACATCATGGGCGATCTGCCGCTGCTTGACGATTTGGATGAACCCGAAATCATGCAGCGCGAAGATGGCTCCTGGCTTGCTGATGGAGGCATGCTATGGAGTGAGTTGGCTGAAAAGCTCAACGTAAAAGTCCCTACGGACGAAGAAGAACTTCTGAGTGGAATTAATACTCTTGGTGGCTATGCGATGGTGAAACTCAATAAAATTCCATCAGCCGGCGATGTGTTTCATGCTGCCGGATTCCGCTTTGAAATTATGGATATGGACGGGAAGAGAGTGGATAAAATTCTTATCAGTGGTGAGTAGTGAATGGTCAGTAGCCAGTAATCAGTGGTCAGTGGTCAGTTAGATTGAGGTTGAAGTTAAGGTTGAGCAGCTTTCAGCTGAGGTTCAGGATGACAGCGGGCAGGGCGCAGCGTGACAGCTGCGGGGCTCAGAGTTCAAAATCAATTGGATGGTTTTGCATGATCAGAATACAATAATCAGTATTTTTGTGTTGTATCAATAAAAAAACATTATTAATTCTTCAAAAAACACAAAACCTATGAAACTCTGCTGGGTAACCATTCATGTGACGAACATGCAACAATCAAAACAATTTTATTGCGATGTTCTTGGATTGAAAATCAAGCGGGAATTCGCTCCGGGGCCTGGTTTCAGCATATGCTTTCTGGAAGGTAACGGCGCCGATTATGAGTTGATTGAAGATGCCTCGAAGCTCAATGAAGTTTCATTCAGCAACAGCGTTTCGGTTGGCTTTCTCGTAGATTCGCTCGACGAAAAAATGGCCGATCTCAGAAGCAAAGGCGTTGAAAACATCATCGGGCCTATTGCGCCATCGCCCAATGACCGCTTCATTTTTATCAAAGATCCGGATGGGATGACGGTGCAGATTGTGGAGCATAAGTGAATCATGTAATTGCATACAGAACTACATCAGATAATACTGATTCAAAATCAGGAATAAAATGAGAATTGTCATATCGTTACTATTGGTATTGTCCTTATTCTTTTCATCATGCGACAATAAAAAAGCAAATGACAAGAGCTCCGGAAATGATATTCATTTATCAAAGAAAGAATTCTACGAGCATAAAATGAAAGAAAAAAACTTTCAGTTGAAAATGCTGGGCCCATGCGAAGATGTGCCCGAAGACACACCTGGAGAAACTCAGGATGTTTTTATTGACTCCAAAAACATTACCGGAACCAACGCGGTAGTTGAATTCCGATTTGTTGATGATTGCTGCATGGAATTTTCAGGAGATTATAATATCCAAAACGACACGCTTACTTTTCAATATGAGCAAATAAATGACTTCAAATGCGATTGTTATTGCTTGTACAAATACAGACTGACCATAAACAAAACAAAAGTACCCTTTCATGCCATTGAAATAAAGCAGAAATAACGAAATGTTTAATATTATTTTAACCCAATTACAAATTTGACATTTGCGCTTATTTTTATTATCTTTGTAACATGAATCTGATCTCCGGAAACATTGACAAAATTCAGGACTTGTGCCGCCAGCATAAAGTTAGTCGGCTATTTGTTTTCGGATCGGTTCTGACCAGCCGGTTCAAAAAAAACAGCGATATTGACCTGGTTGTTGATTTTGCTGAAATGGATCGGCATGATTATGCCGACAACTATTTTGATTTGAAAGAATCGCTGGAAAAACTTTTTAAACGCAATGTAGATTTACTTGAAGAAAAAGCCATTAAAAACCCGTATTTAAAACCAGGCGTGTCCGGTTATAAGTCAAACAAATCCAGTTGATTAGGATCGCGTGTTTG
>DAOPKE010000100.1:0-1370 GCA_035390965.1 Bacteroidales bacterium
TTTGCAGCAAATTCAAAACAAAACGTTGAACGATGAAAAGAAATGTTATTATCATTGGAGCTGCTGGACGAGATTTCCACAACTTCAACACCTTTTTCAGAGGAAATGCTGCATACAATGTAGTTGCTTTTACAGCTGCACAAATTCCTGACATTGATGGAAAAAAATATCCAGCAGAGTTGGCAGGAAAAGAACTTTACCCACAAGGTATTCCTATTCATTCACAAAAAGATTTAATCAAGTTAATCAAAGAACATAATGTTGATGAATGCGTTTTTGCATATAGCGATATGCCTTATGATTACGTAATGGACTTAGCTTCTGAAGTTAATGCTGCTGGAGCAGATTTCAACCTAATGGGATTGAAAACCACTATGCTAAAATCAACAAAACCAGTAATTGCTACTGGAGCTGTTAGAACCGGTGGTGGCAAGAGCGAAGCATCAAGAAGAATTGTTGATGAACTAAAAGCCCTAGGTTTAAAAGTTATTGCTATTAGACACCCAATGCCTTATGGCGACTTAGTAAAACAAGCTGTACAACGCTTTGCTACTGTTGAAGACTTAAAGAAACACGAATGTACCATTGAAGAAATGGAAGAATACGAACCACACGTAGTACGCGACACAGTTATTTACTCTGGTATTGATTATGAAGCTATCCTTCGTCAAGCTGAAAGCGAAAACCCAGACGTTATTTTATGGGACGGCGGAAACAATGACTTCCCATTCATTAAGCCTGACTTGATGATTACAATGGCTGATGCACAACGTGCTGGAGACGAAATGTATTACTATCCTGGCTCTACCACACTACGCCTTGCTGATGTAGTTGTTTTCAACAAAATTGAAAGCGCTGACTTAGAAGACCTACTTATGGTAAGAGAAAATGTGGCTAAAATCAATCCTAAAGCCATTACAATGGATGCTTGCTCTCCTACTTTTGTAGATAATCCAGAAGTTATCCGTGGAAAACGCGTATTAGTTGTTGAAGAAGGTCCTACCGTTACTCACGGCGGCGTTCAAAATAACTATGGTGCTTTAACTGCTATGAAATATGGTGCTGCTGAATTAGTTGACGCTAAACCTTATGCTGTTGGAAAATTAAAAGAAACCTATGACAATTATCCTGACTTAGGTCCAATCCTTCCTTCAATGGGTTACAGCAAACAACAAGTAGAAGACTTGGAAAAAACTATTGAAAAAACACCATGCGATTTAGTACTTATCGCAACTCCTATTGACATAAACCGTATCATAAAAATTAAAAAACCTACAGTTAAAATTGGATACGAAATGCAAGAAATAGGAACACCAGACTTCAAACAAGTTATTGGCGACTTTGCTAAAAAACACAATTTGAAAAAATAA
>DAOPKE010000100.1:1470-9409 GCA_035390965.1 Bacteroidales bacterium
AAAAAATTCGAAGAAAATCCAAATCGCAAAATCCTTGAAGGAAAAGTTGTTGGCGTTTTGTTTTTCGAACCGTCCACACGTACACGTCTGAGTTTTGAAGCAGCAATCAACCGCATGGGCGGTCGTGTTATCGGCTTTTCCGAAGCATCCAGCACCAGTGTTCAAAAAGGCGAATCGCTGAAAGACACCATCCAGACCGTGAATCAATATGCCGATCTGATTGTGATGCGACACCCTGTCGAAGGCAGCGCACGCTACGCCAGCGAAGTGGCCACCTGCCCCATCATCAATGCCGGTGACGGTGCAAATCAGCACCCCACCCAATGCCTGCTAGATCTTTATACCATTCTGCAAACTCAAGGCACCCTTGACAATCTGAACATGACCTTTGTAGGCGACCTGAAATACGGACGTACCGTTCATAGTCTGAGCATTGCCATGACCATGTTCAACACCACATTTCACCTGGTTTCGCCCGAAGAGCTCAAACTGCCGAGTGCTGTAAAAATTCACATCAAAGATAAAAAACTTCCGTACCATCAATACACAGATCTGAACGAAGCCATTCCCCTGAGCGACATTATTTACATGACACGCATTCAAGCCGAACGTTTTTCAGATCCCATGGAATACGAACGGGTAAAAAACAGTTACGTCCTCAACCGCGAACTGCTCAGCAATGCCAAACCCGGCATGAAAGTGCTTCATCCGCTGCCCAGGGTAAACGAAATTGCACTTGATGTGGATGACAGTCCTCAGGCCTATTATTTTAAACAGGCACAAAACGGAATGTTTGTGCGCGAAGCACTGATTGCACATATTTTAGGACTAAACGTATAAGGAGAAAACACCATGACTAAAAACGATAATCACTCATTGCAGGTAAAAGCCCTTGAAAACGGAACCGTCATTGACCATATTCCACAGGGCGTTGTACAGCGCGTTCTGAACATTCTCGGACTCGAAGATTTCACCGAACAGATTTACATGGGAGCCAATCTCGAAAGTCAGAAAATGGGCCGCAAAGGCATCATTAAAGTGGCCAATCATTTTTTCGGTCAGGAAGAAATTGACAAGCTGGGTCTGATTGCACCAACCGCCACGGTAATTGAAATCCGCGACTACGAAGTAAAAAGCAAAACCAAAGTGCATATTCCCGACGAAGTGCATAAGATGGTGAAATGTTTCAATCCTAAATGCATCACCAACAAAGAAGCGGTTCCTACGCGCTTCTACGTAATTGACAAGGAAGATCTGAAACTCCGCTGCCACTATTGCGAAAAAATCACCGGACGAAAGAATATTGAGTATAAATAAGAACTCTCCACTCTTCCGAAAGGCTTTGATTCTTTTGATTCGAAGCCTTTTTTTTTAATCATCCAAAGGCGCATTGCCGGCCGAAAAGCGATTGAACGCCTCATTAAATTCACTGATGTAACTTTTCGAAACCGTTACTGATTCTTCCATCGGAGGTACTGAAAGCTTGTATCCATGAGAGTTTCCACGCACTTTCTTCACGCGGGTCAGATTCACAATATTGGATTTATGACATCGGATAAACTCCTTATAACTCTGCAGCTGGCTCTCAGCCTGCTTTAACGTCATAAGCAACAACGAGGTCTTCAATAATTCATTTTCAATAAAATAAAACTTCGTGTAGTTGCTCTGTCCTTCCACGAGCAACAAATCGGTTGAATCACTTTCAAACACATCTTTCGATTTATCTGAAACGATACGGATTCGTGCAACACCTGGTTTCAGCTGCATTTCGCTTTTACGGATTTTCGTATTCATAAAACCGGCTTCCTGCGTACGTTTGCGCAACAATACCTTTTCGATGTAAATGACAATAAAAAATAACGGAACAACAATGAGTCCTGTATAAGTAAAAATGACATTCAGTATTTCATACAGATTAAACTCAATCAAACCAAAAATGAGATTGTATGCGATCACCAGCAAATAGATCAACAATAATCCGCTAAAAGTCACCCTTGAAAAGCTTCGGTTTTTCTCAGGCGCCGACGACCAGATGGCCGGCAGCGAAGCCAGGCCCAGCGTTATTATCAGCGAAGGAATTGCCGACAGCGCCAACAGATGCAGATACTGAACGAATCCTGCCTGACTATGTAAAACCGGACTTTTGAACAACAGCAGCAACAAAAAACCATAACCCACAAAAGCCAGAAAGAAAACCGGCAGTGGAATCAGATCGCTCACGTAATCACGGAAAAGAAACATCCGGAATTGCAGCTTTTTTAAATTCCCGACAGAAATCAGAAGCAGAACAAGCAATGCAATAACAAAATAAAAAATCATATTCTGCTGACCCAGACGAATACGCTCGTTGAGTTCCTTTTCCGTGCTCAGATTTTCAATGCGTAAGTTCAGGTTTTCTGTCTGCATCTGCATAGTCATGTCTGCAATTCGCTGTTCGCTCGATAATCCATATGCTTCTTTAAAAACATCGAGAAACTGACGTGAGTATTTAAATGCGGTTTCATACTGATTCATTTTTTCAGCGTAGCTGATCATGTTGGTCAGATAAATCCCTTTGTGAATTGTAAGTCCTAATCCGGAAATATCATCCAACTGACTTTTTGCCAAATCGAATGCCATCGCCATGTCACTTTTCGAAAGCGCAAAGATTTTGTATGATAAAATCTCATAATAACCTCCAGAATAACCATTCTCTTTCGCAAACTGTGCGCCCTTTTCAGCCCATTTTACGGTTGATATGTAATCACCCTGAGTGTATAATGCACGACAGATGTAGGCATACATGTCGGACTGACCGATAACATTTCCACACAGGCGATAATTATTCATCGCAATATTATAAAGCTTAATGGCTGATTCATAATCGCCATTCAGTTCAGAAATGGCTCCTTCAGATTCATTATAACATGCCACAATAAATGGATCGCGATTTATCTGCTGCCACTGAAACAATTGCTTTAAATATTTACCAGCCTCATCCGGCTGATTAATCATCAGAAAAGCATAATTGCGCCAATTCATGCAGGTAGCAGCTCCATGATAGTACCCGGATTTGGCGTACAATGTAATGGCTTCGTTCAAAAAACTGACGCCGCGTGTCTGCATATAACGACCAATGTAGATCAATCCCATCGTTTCGTAATAGGCCCCCATGAGTGAGTCGGTATTTGAAACAGAGGAAGCGTGCATCACAATTATTTCGCGGGCACGCAGTAAGCTATGCATGGCATCGTCGAAATTGCCAAGCATGCGATAAACAGAAGCAACATGAATCAGATCAGGAGCAACATTGTGATAATCATCCTTCCGCAATCCTTTTTCAATGCGCGAATTCAGCAGCTCAACCGCTTTTCTGGGATTCGATAATATCAGTGAATTTAAATCTGCATCAGCTGATGATGCAAACAAAAAAGCATATGCGGAAAATAAAGTAATGATTGAACATAAAAACTTTCTCATAGCTCTCTGGTTCTAATTCAGCATAAAATTACAGTTTTTTTATAAAACAAAACCCCGCAATCAGATCGCAGGGCTTTGAGGTTTGAAACGGGGGGAATAAATAACAACATTATTGTATTATGCATTTCTGGTATCCGGAAAAAGACAAACTCTCCACACTGACAAGATACACTCCTGATAATGGTTTAACTAATAATAATTCTATATCTGCCGTCTCATCATCACCTGCCACATACATTTCTTCATGTATTTTTCTGCCCTGAACATCATAAACACAAATAACATACTGCTCTCCATCTACCGCATCGAAATGAACAATCATTGATTCATTGCTGTAATTAACAAATAAGTCAGACTGATTACTATTGTCTTTGCAAATTGCGGTCATAACAGGTGAATAATTATACTGCCCATCAAAATCAACTTGTTTAATACGGTAGTAATTTTCAGAAGAATGAATATCTGCATCTTTCACTGAATAATGAACAATGTCATTGGAATTTCCATGGCCCGCCATTGTTTTGATTCCATAAAACAATTCACCGTCAACTGATTTTTCAATCAAAAAATAATCACAATTTGTTTCAGAAGCTGTACTCCAATCAATTGTCACTTCGTCTCCTGAACAAAGAGCATTATAAAATAAATAATCAACAGGCAGTCCGCTGTTGATATAAACTACGGCTTCGTCTGTTCCATTCGAAGGGCACAGAGGATTTCCACCGGTGACCGTAACGGTATAGGTTGTTTGCACTGTGGGGCACACATTAATGGTTTGCTGCGTCTGTTCAGCTACTGAAAGTGTTGGGTCAACGGGATTCGAAGACCATTGGAAACCGGTTCCACCTGTAGCCGACAATGTTGCACAGGCCCCGGCTGTTATCACAGTATCAGCACCGGCATTGGGAGCCAGCACACCTGACCAGACTCCGGCGCCAATAACATAATCGCATACATCGCCGGCATAACCATCAATCACCAGATAGTAGGTCTCGCCAATAGTCAGACCGGTTGCCATGATAATTCCATCCGTTTCCACCTCAGGATTCCAGAAATTTGAATACGCTGCAAACGCGTTGCAGTCAGATGTTCCAACGATACGCATCTGGATCCCGTCGCCATAAACGCAATTCGAAACCCATACATTTAAAACAACGGTATCATTTTCAGCAACAAATTTCAACCATGAATTGTTCTCAATGGTAGCACTCACCCACAAATCGTATAGATTACCCGGCTCGTCACTATCATAGGTTGCACTTGTATTTCCGCAATATCCGTTTAAATTACAAATGGGTGTGGCATCTGTGCAATGGTCTCCGGCTGCGGGATTGCTAACACATACCGGCACATCGGGCATTTGATATGCGCAAATACCAAATGTTCCGTTATTGTTGTTATCAGCTTCCCAGAAACGAATCCACAAGGGAGCTCCGGGAGTTTGGTTGCTCAATGAAATCATCGGCATATAACCGTTTTCACTGCCATCATCGTTGCAGGCAAGCAATGTAAGTGAATTGCAATCGGCACCACTATATATTGCCATTCCGCCATCGGTCACAACATCATCATCCGTATCAATGACAATATTTCCGGAAGCAGGCACAAATACCTTAAACCATACATCGCCACCGGAATATCCTGCACAGCCCGGATTTGGCACCAATGAACCACCGGAACATTCATTTGTATAACTATTGAATGAGCAGTAATTTCCGACAGGCAATTCAACTGCATTGCATGGGTTGCTGTTGGCCGGACCTCCTGAAGGAGTTGAGATAGATACTGTATAATTCAAACAATGTGGGGTATTCAATGTCCACGAATCAATCACCAGGTAATAGGTTTCACCGGCAATAACACCAGCAGTCATAGTTTTATCGGCAGTACTGCTCTGCTGATACGAAACACAGGTGCCACCAACACCATTGATTGGGCAGCCATGATACAACATCAGTCCGCTGTATGTTTTACTTGAAGTGAGATTTATTGTGATGCAGCCCGAAACAGCAGGAGTAAAAACATAAACAACATCCTCGTCGCTCAGATAGTACGAATCGCCACAGGTAGCTGTATTCGAAGATTTGAGATTATTCACCATGCCGCAGGTGGTCTGTGATCCGCTGTTATATGGCAAAGAATCAATATTCACCAGCCCGGTACCAATGCCTGATGTACACAAATCCTTGATCTGCCTGCTCCCCGAAGGCGCCTGAACCGTAGGCGTACGCGGCGTTCCGCCAACCGAAATGCTGTCGCATTCAGCATCTACATAATTATTTATTGTTGCCGATGCTTCAATATCATAAGTAATCCAGAAATAATTTGTTCCGGGAACCAGCGTGAAAGGAAGATTAGACCCGCTGTTGATTACAATTGAGCCAGAGGGATTGCTGATGCTGTTTCCAATTTGATTGGTGGTAGCAAATGTTGAAGAAGTGCCGGTGCTCCATAGCTTCATCCGGCTGATATCAGCTGCCGGAGCCGTGCTTCCATTGGTATTGATTGTAAAAGACGATACAGTGAGTGGGTTGTTTGTGTTCTGAGTCACAATCTGAACACCAATAATCTCCTGATTAGATGCGCCCAAACCTACATCTGTAGTAACAGTCTGCGTGGTTGTAGATGATACATAGATCATGTTTTTTGGGGTCCATGTGTAAATACCACCCGGATTTAGTGCTGAAGTACTTCCTGTCAGCATCACGCTGCTTGTAGCAGTACCAGCAGAAGAAGAAGTCCAGTTGGCATTGGCATCTTTTTTTCTGTTCGAATAATCTGCCGAATTGTTTCCTCGCAAACCAACCTGAAAATCATCGGCAAAAGCCGTATGGGTTTGATAAACAAACTGAATTACATTGGTACCTTCATAAAGAATAATCTGGAAAGAAAAATCACCGCCACCATATGTTCCGTAGGTTTCGAAATGACGCCACTCGGCCACAAAACGGCGATTGGGAGCAGAGCCCAAGGTCTGATGGCGTAATGTCGCATTCGATAAGCCCTGCAAATCAGCTCCCAAAGCCGATATTGAATTATTGACACTTGATATTGGTGAAGAAGTTGTTCCTGTATAGCTCCCCATAACAATGTATCCATTATCATGTATGGTCAGCGAAGAGTATTCTATACCATTAAAATTGAAGTAGAAACCAATGGGGACATTGTTGTGATAGTCTTCATCAAGGCCTGTTCCAATGCCGATTTCGGTGTAACCCGATGACAAGTAGGTCGGTGAGCCGGTACCCTGCGCGAAGGTATAAGTATTAACCTGAGCAACAGAAAAAGAAAAACATGCATATAAAAAAACAACAGCAAACAAAATCTTTTTCATAGCTATTCCCTCCCCGTTTTAGAATAATCATTATGGTTTTCTACAACTGACTGAATGGCCAGATAGGCCTGCATGGAATGAATGCGGATCCATTCCTGCACCGCTGACTGATAACGCAGACTTCCAGCTTCGCTTTGCTCAAAATCATCACGGTTCGGAAAAGAATTGCACAGCGCCCGATATTCTTCATCGGAATATGCTGTCGGATTATTATATCCTGACAGCTGAAGAAGGAGTTTTTCGTTTTTCAGTTTCCAGAATTCCTGTGCTGATAGCATTCTCAAGGAATCCAAGGTTGGATTGCCCGTTGACAAAAACTGCGGATAATACTTTCTGTTATGCAACAGCCAATACTCAATCTTTCTTTCATAATCAGCTTCATCCGGTAGCGGAAATAAATGGTCATGCAGGTACGATGCATATTCCTGGTCATCCGGATTTGCTGATTTTCTAATCGCTTCGGAATACGAAGGGTCGATATAATCCGAAGGAAGATACACATCGGCGCCATCAAATCGTATCCAGACACCCTGGGTTTGCGCCCCACAATCATTCAGCACAACCAATGATAAAAAAACAAAAAGAACTAGTGAAATTTTCATACGGTCGATTGTTTTTGGTTACTCATGCCATCGTTTTGCCTGCATGATCCATTATTTTCCATGCACACAGACTTTGAACAAAAATACAGCATCGACCGACCTTTATAAAATTTAGTACACTCAATAACAACACTCTACGCGAAATAATAAAACTATTGACGAATGAACAGATTTTATGTACAAGCAATCAGACGGAAGGTTTTTATTTTATGCACGGCATCATATTCAATTCTGTTTTTCAAAGGCAATATCAGGATTAATATATTTTATGAAGAAAAAACACTCCATTTATTGCAAAAAAAATCCCGTGACTTTTGTCTCCGGGATTTTGTACTTATCTGCAGCTTTACTTGGGGGAGTATATTGGGGGGGCAGATAAGTCAGGAATTGCAAACAGGTTTCGCTATCTGAAATCGCAAATCCTGAGTAAATGTAGTTTTGATAATCCGACAGACAAAATCCGTTTTACCAATTTGCAGAATTTATTACGAATGCCCAGTTTTGCATGATGAAAGGGGCTGACTCTGGATAAAATACCAGGAAC
>DAOPKE010000101.1:0-9375 GCA_035390965.1 Bacteroidales bacterium
GAAACTGGACCTTCGTGGCAGGTAACAACGCATTGGAAATAAGTTGCTGCTGTTTGAATTGTTCCATAGGATTCAGCGGTGGCTCCGGTAATATTGGTATAAGTAATACCATCGGTTGAGCTCTGCCACTGATAGGTAACACCAGTTCCTGCAGTAGCATTTTCAAGTGTCAGTAATACGCCATCTCCATAACACAAAGCAGTTGAAGAAGCTATTGTGTTGCCCGGAGTCGGAGTTGTACAGGTAAATACAACCGGAGTCAGGTTTTCATCTGCTCCCATATCAGGGAAGTATGTATCACGTGCTTCACCATCAATGTCCTCAGTAATTTCGGGAATAAGCATGGCTGTTCCGTTCAATGCCGGATTAGTCGTATGCAAATCGGTCAGACCGTTGAAAGTAGGATCAACAGAAATTGAATGGGCATCCTGCGATGAGGCTGTCTGCCAGTCTGCAAGGGTATTGCGGTCAGCGGTAAAGTACCCTGCATAGTTATTTGTGCCTGCAGCATCAACAAACAGGTCGTTATAATCTGAATATAATGTTGCTCCTGTGGTTCTGTATATGCAGTAACGCTTTGAGGTTGCATCTGTGGCTGATGTATTGGCAAAAACATTATTCAGAACATTGTGAGTTCCACTGCTTCCCAGATACAGGGCCGCGGATGAAGCCGCAGCATCCTCGGAGATCAGCACAGAATTGTGTACTATGTTGCTGGTTCCGGTTCCGGTCAAGCCGACACCAATACCTCTTACAACAACATTTGAAGACGCAGTGGTTATTCCATGGTTCAGGTCAGAGACCATATTGTTGAATATATTGGCCATGGCACCTGAATTGATATCGGTTCTTAATCCATAAACATAGGTTGTTGTCCCTGTTCCTGTCATGTTGATTGAGTAAACGATATTGTTTCCGATATTGTTGTCGGTTCCAAGCAGGTATTGAGCGTAAATACCATAAACGGAAGAACTGGCAGTTACATTTCTGACAATATTTCCAAAAATGGTTATATTCTGCTGGTAGTTGGCTCTGATACCGTTGGCAGCAGAGCTTCCGCCTCCAATGTCATTGGCGGTGGCAGCACCTACAATGTTTGAATCAATGACACAGTTAATGTCAGGATATGTTGAGGAAGTTCCTGTAAGTTGAATTCCATGGTAACAATTTTCTATAATATTTTTATGGTAAATATTGTAGGAGTTTGCACCGCTGGCATTTGTGGCTGAAATCGGGGTGTATTGCGAAATACCGCGTGCTGCTGTATTTGCACGGTTCAGTGTGACTTTGCAGTTTGCAATTGCATTATACTGGGCACCGTCGGTTGCTGATGCATTGGCGATATAATATCCATATTCAACGTTTGATCCACTTGCAATAGCAATATCAATAGCATTGAACGTGATATAGTCACCACCGACAATGGCAATACCGGCTTCTCCGGTTGCAGTTGTTCCGGTCGGACTTATAATTGGATTTGCACCTGCGCCTGCCTTAATAAAAGTAATTTTATTGACCGAAGTTCCGCTTGCTGTAATAGCAGGGCAGTCTTCGGCAAAAGTCTGTCCCGCAGCTACTGCAAAAGTTACAGATGCGGAAATGCCATTATCGTTCAGATAGTTTATGGCATCTGTGAAGTTATTGAAGTTGTCTGTGCCATCGTGAAGCAACACAGCTGTTGTTGGAAAAAGATTATTGATGGAATATATACCGTGCAGGGGTACCTGAGCTAAGGTAGATTGTGAACCAGTCAGATCAGTACTTAAAAGGCCTGATTCCACAGTTGCATTGACCTTCCAGTAATAAAGGGTTGAGGGAGTCAGCCCGTTTGCCTGATAGGATACGGCGTTTGCAGGTAAATTGGTAACAGGAGTATATGTTATACCATCGAGTGAGTTTGAAATGATATAGAATGTTTCATCTGGAGAATCAGTCCAGTTTAAGGTCATTTTTGAAGCTCCGACATTTGTGAATGTCAGATTTGTTGGAGCTGTTACCGTAGTGGGAGGTGTCCAGGTGTAAACTGTTCTGTTGCCTTGTGTTGTTGAGCCAAGATTAGCAATAAGAACACTGGCTGCAAAAGAATTGGTTGTTGGTGAAGCGGCAGGTGTGAAAGTAGGAGTTGCTCCAACAGTCACATAGCCAGCAGTAGATGCAGTATTTGAAGAAGAAATAAAAATAGATCTGGTTACAGCAGAGGAACTTGAATTGTAAATTTCGCCGTAAATAAAATCTATTTTTCCACTGCCTTCATACAGCAGAACTTGCATATCACCATCTGAGGCATCAGTGTAATAAGACGCTGCAAATTCATTCCATTGAACCACCAGAATCCTATTGGGAGCGGTGCCAATTACTTTATAGACGATGCCATTGTTCACTTCATTATCTCCGGCCATCGGAGCTAAAATGGGTACACCAGCCGAAAAGGATGTTATACTGTAGCTGCTGATAATTGGTGATCCAAGGCGTAACTGTCCATTGGAGTTGACACTGAACTGCGTATAGGGTGTCCCCATAAAATAAAATGTGAAGCCAATGTCTGTCAATGCCGAGGCTTCATCATCATTATTTCCCGTCATGAGATTCGTGGTTCCGCTTGACATGTCCTCAAGCGAGCCCGTGAAAGAGTAACTGAACGCGTAGTTCGTGATACTCTGCCCAAACGACACTCCAAATGCCAATAGGGCAATCCACATTAATAGTAGTTTTTTCATATTTAAAGATTTGGTTAAAAATTCGCCATTACCCCCCAAGGGTTTTGAGCGGATGGCAAAGTTAATGAATTTAGTTTTGGTTTCACATTTGTTCACATAAAAATCAGGACAATCATTGTTAAATTACTTTGATTACTTCAGGTTTAACATGTATTATTGTATAAATAGTCTATTTTAATTTTATGTATATCGAAAAATCTGGATTTTTTTTTAACAGATTGTTGAATACTTGAAATTTTATTGAATTTCTTTATCCGCAAACAAAAAAGCGCATCAAATCATTTGATTTAATGCGCTTTTCATTTCAGAAGCTTATTTATTTCAGCTTAACTTCCTCTGTCTGAATTATCTCCAGTGTTGCTGCATCATAAATAAAAACGACAATGTTCATGTGATCTTTGTTCCACGAAGCATTTGATACAGTGTAGGAAAGTGTTTTGCTAAGCTGTGTGCCAACAGTGGCTCCGCCCGAACAAAGTGTGTCGCCCCATGTTCCGTTCATCGATCCGCGGAGTACGTGCATGTGAACATAATCTGCAATTTCCGGGGTAGTGCCTACAGCCGGATCATTGTTTTTCTGATAATCCACAATGCTGTCTTCGGTCAGATAGGCCGAAATCATGATGGGATTGGAAAAGTCGGCCAAAACATCAACCTTTGCAGTCAGGTCAATGGTTGAAGTTGTTGTATTGAATGTGTGGGTCGTATTGATGTCGGCTTCGGGTGCCAGCATCAGCAGTTCTGCAATTTTCGATGCCCAATCGTTTGGACCGATAATTCTCGAGCCGCTGTATTCCTTGCGGTTGATGGTGCCGTTTGGATTTCCAATCAGATCAACACCGAAATATGTATTGAGGTCATTGCCAGTTGTGCATCTGAAATCGGTCATGTAATTTGGTGATGCCAGATTGGCAAAAAGTCCTGCATGTATGGTAATGAGCGATATTTTTCCGGGATACAGTTCCATTAGTTCGTGGGCTATTATGGCTGCTCCCGGACAGTTTGGACATTGATGGCCGGTGTAGTCTTCAAGCAGAACTTTCCGAACCACGGTGTCTGTAACCACAGGATTGTTATTCGTTTGTGTATAGGGGGGCTCAATAACATCACAGGAAGTGAAAATTGCTATTGCGGCAATGATGCAGATTTGAAACAACTTTTTCATCACAGATCAAAAATTAAAAGTTACTGGTAATGGTAACAAGGAAACCATAGGAGGCGGGCACATTGCGGCAGACACCGCCAACACAGACAATTCCTTCGCGCTGTTTCCCATAAGTAATGGCGATGCGGCTGCTGTTTTTGGTATAACCGAAGCCGGTTGTGTAGTAATGCAGCTTTTTATCATCAGCAGGATTTCCGTAATTATAGCTGTCACCGGCCATGAAGAACCATTTTGGCGCGAGGGTGAATTCAATCATGGCATTGGCCCAGTTTTTTTCATCCTGTTTGGTCATCAGATGTTGCACCTCCATGCGGAGCGATTTTGTTGGTGTGATTTTATAGGTGACATCGGCAACTCCAATATGGCTGTAGAAGGTGCCATCGGTATGACCTTCAATTATATCGCTGTTGTAGGTGAGATAGGCCCAGGTGAAAATTCCCTTGACTTTTTTGCTGAATTTGTGGCTGATTTCAATATTGATATCTTCAAAATACAATTCATCGCCAATGGCAAAAAAGTCGCTTGTATAGCCAAGAGTCCCTGATTGCATCAGTGCCGTAGAGTCGTTTATTTTTTGCATATCAATGGCATTGGCTCTTGAATAATTTACTGCGACGTCGGTTCCGTAATGGCCGCCGAGTTTAGTACCTTTTTTTATTTTGTAGTTGAGTTGTCCCTGAAAAGCCATTTCACCGTTGGGTTGAGAGGCATAGGGATAGAATGCCAGCAGGGTGTATGAGTGAGGTTTGGTTAATGCGGGCAGATAATTCATCGTGAGTACATTGCCTGTTGCTGAGCGGTCTGAGCGAAAATTCATGTTGTCTATTCTTTTCGCACTCAAGGTAATACCAAAACCTTTTTTTGAATAACTGAGTGATGTAAAAAGGGCTTCACCTGGTTTGTAAATCATTTTATTTACCGTGGAGGGGTCATTGACTTTATGGGCATATTCACCGTTGAGCATCCAGTTGCCATAAATCAGTGTAGTGCGGACAGCCCATCCTCCAACGTTTTGGGGGAGATTGTAAATCGGGTCGCGGTCGGCCTGATATTTACTCACAAAACTCCCGCCGACAGTTACTTTCAGTTTCGATGCCGCCCATTTATTGTTGAATTCATTCAGATTGATTTCGCCATCAAGGCCGCGAACAATGCCTTCGCCTTTGTCGAAGAAAAAGCGTTGCTGTCCGATAGCGCCTTTCAGGTAAATACCTTTGTAAGGTTTGTATCTGATCCGGATTCCGTCAAGCGAATTATCAATTCCAAGACTTCGTTCTTCGTAACTGCGAAGCAGAAGTCCCGATCCGAATTGCTCGTAGTAATTTCCTGCGGTAATTTCAAAATCTTTGTGCGAATAAGATGCAAAACGATATGGGATACCACTGCCTTTGTAGCGCGGGTCGAATCCTTGCATCACATTGTTGTAATTTTCATATCTTACTCCGGCAGAAAAATTCCCTGATGTAAAAAGCAGATTGAGGTATCCGTTGCTCAGCAGCTTTTCAGGAACAGTATCGGCACCAATCGAGGAGTCAGGCAAATAATATTGAAAGTCGGTCTGAAAGTCGCCGTGAATTTGTGCATTCTGCAATACATTCTGAGCAGCACCTGCTATTGAACTCAGTATAAATGCTGCTGCAAAAAATTTCTTCATGTGTTTCGCCATAAACTTTATTCGCTGATTTTTTCGCCATTGTTGAGTTTGCGGATCAGTTCAATCAGTTCCAGCTCGCCGCCTTCGGTAAACGAAGTGTGCTGCCAGACAATGTTTCTGTCTTTGTCAATGATAAAAGTATGCGGTACCAGATTGACATTCATGGCGCGCTTGAAATCGAAGTTCGGATCGCAGAAAACATCGAAAGGCCAGTCGCGCCCATTGACAAACGAGGCCACATTGGGAAATGTTCTGGAGTCGTCAATGCTGATGGCATAGAGTTTTACTCCTGTTTCTTCCTGCCATTCTTCATAAACTTCAGCAAAGGTGGTGAGTTCTTTTACGCAGGGCTTGCACCAGGTGGCCCAGAAGCTGATAATGATGGGTTTGCCTTGATTTAAGATAGAATCAGATGATACTATCGTGCCGTCTGGTTTTTTTAAATCGACCGATGGCAAAGTGTTGTTCTGTGCGGTCATGGCTATGACAGCAAAAAAAGCAATGATTACGAGAATTGATTTCATTGAAGTGGTTTTGGTGTAAGCGCTTCTCAAATTTCTTACCAAAAAAAGGTTTTTGATTGAATAGTGCAAATGTAATTGAATATTTTATTGAAAAAAATACATATGTTCATAAGCATGTTGTCAGAACTGTTGTTTTTAATTGAAAATGAAACAGATACGGTGTGAAATATAAAAATCTGCAGCCGTGTTTTACATTAACGGAGGCAGATTTTATTTGAACGGACAAACATTTTGAGGAAAAACTATCCCTTAATCATAAATAGCAGCATTTTGAATGCTTCAGGTGCTTTAACTGCATGTGGAATATTGGCCGGCATGATGATAAGCTCGCCGGCTTTGACGGTATGAGGTACACCGCCGATAATGTATTCGCCGGTTCCTTCAATCACCTGAACCACTGCATCGAAAGGGGCTGCATGTTCGCTCAGTGCCTGTCCGGCATCAAATGAAAAAAGAGTCAGTGATCCGCCGGTGTTTTTCGATATGATTTTACTAACGATTCCACCAGGCGTATAATCAATGGCGGCAGCTATTGTTGTAGCTTTTGAGTGTTCAAATGCGTTTTCCATGGCTGTTTATTTTGGGGGTGTTTTTTGTTGCGTTTTATTTCATAAGATGGAAGGATGCTGCCTTTATGCACATTGCTTATGGCTTTGGCGCTTTTACAACCAAAACACGAACAATATTGTCCGATTGATTCGATAAGAAATGCACAATGTCTTTTGGACTTTCAATGAGCGTTCCTGCTGTAAAGGATTCTGTTTCTTCTCCGATATGCACAGTGGCTGTTCCTTCAAATACAAAGAAGAATACATCGACCGGGGTGGTGTGTGGTTTCAGCGCCTGACCGGGCTGCAGACTAATCATGAGCGCCTGAGCGGTCGGATCGTTATACAACATTTTTACATCGACACCGTGCGGGTTTTCTTTTGCTCCGGCAGTTGAATAATGGGTGCTTTTCATATAGAATGATATTAAAGAAAAGGGACATTCAGCATGTCCCTTTTCTGAATTTTAATTAACCAATCATCAAGGCAAGGTCTTCATCTACAGTGGTAATGCCACCGATCCCGAAGTTCTCAACGAGCACTTTGGCTACGTTTGGCGACAGAAATGCCGGGAGCGTTGGTCCGAGGTGGATGTTTTTCACGCCGAGTGAAAGCAGCGCCAATAAAACGGCAACAGCTTTCTGCTCGTACCATGCAATGTTATACACAATAGGCAATTTGTTCACATCGTCGAGACCGAACACTTCTTTCAGTTTGAGTGCGATTACGGCGAGTGAATAGCTGTCGTTGCACTGACCGGCATCGAGTACGCGTGGAATGCCGCCAATGTCGCCTAATTGAAGTTTGTTGTAGCGGTATTTGGCACAACCTGCTGTAAGAATAACTGTGTCGTTTGGCAGTTTTTCGGCAAATTCGGTGTAGTATTCGCGCGATTTCATACGTCCGTCGCAACCGGCCATCACCACAAATTTGCGGATGGCGCCGGATTTCACTGCATCGACCACTTTATCGGCCAAAGCCAGTACCTGAGCATGAGCAAATCCACCAACGATGCTGCCGCTTTCGATTTGTGTCGGTGGCTGACATTTTTTGGCATGTTCAATTATGACGGAAAAGTCTTTTCGGCCACCTTCGGGACGATCGGCAATATGAATGGCCCCTTCGAGACCCGATGCGCCGGTGGTATAAATGCGGTCGGCGTAGCTTGCGTTGGCGCGTGGAGGAACAATGCAGTTGGTGGTAAAGAGGAATGGTCCGTTGAAGGTTTCAAAATCATCGACCTGTTTCCACCACGAAGAACCGTAGTTTCCGACAAAATTTTCGTATTGTTTGAATTTGGGATAGTAATGAGCGGGTAGCATTTCGCTGTGAGTGTAAACATCAACTCCGGTACCTTTGGTTTGTTCAAGCAAATCTTCGAGGTCGCGCAGGTCGTGGCCACTGATAAGAATTCCCGGATTGTTGCGCGTTCCAATGTTTACCTGAGTGATTTCAGGATTGCCATAGGTGCTGGTGTTTGCTTTGTCGAGCAAAGCCATGGTTTTTACGCAGTATTCACCGGTTTTCATGGTCAGGGCTACCAGTTCGTCAGCACTGATATCTGTTCGCAGAAGCTGAGCAAGAGCATTCGAAGTGAAGCTCATAATGTCTTTGTCGGTGTGGTTCAGATTCCATGCGTGCTCGGCATAGGCAGCCATGCCTTTGATTCCATACATAATCAGCTCTTTGAGTGAGCGGATGTCTTCGTGGGTTTCGGCCAGAATGCCAATCAAAAGTGCTTTTTTGTCAAATTCTTCTTCGCTGGTTGCTTCCCATTGGGCTGCTCCCGGAATCTGTATCCCGTTGAGTTTGGGCTCGACAATGGCGCGGATTTTCTTCTTGGCCGCCATGGTTTCATTAATCAAAGCAATAATGGCTTTGCGGTCGAAATTTGCATTGGTGATGGTGGCGAATATGGCATTCAGCACCATGCGGTCGGTTTTTGCATCTACTGTAATCTGAAGTTGATTGGCCTGATCCATCCACCAGCTAAGCCCTTTTACATTATATATTAAAAGGTCCTGCATGGCAGAAACGGGCTCTTTCTTTCCGCATACACCGGCAATGGTGCAGCCGGTTCCTTTGGCGGTTTCCTGACACTGAAAACAAAACATGCTCATAGTTTGTTTGGGTTTTAAATTAGCAATTAGGTAAAACAATACGCAAATGTATAAATGAATTTAACGCCAATAATACATTAACAATAAATTAACGACTGATTGTATCTTCTTCATTGAAAATCAGGCATTTTTCAACATCAAATATACGAAATACGGATGCTATTTGTAACTAAATGCATGTAAAATTCGTCAAAGGAAACATAAAACCACCAATGATTCGTTTTTGCAACATGATGATTGTCCGGATTGTAATACTGACCGTGTTTTTATTGATTTTTACGGTTGCCAGAGCTCAGATTGTAAGCGGGGTTGTAAAGGATGGATCGGGGCTTCCATTGCCAGGAGCCACAGTAATGTTGAAAAACACCTATACCGGTGTTGTTTCGGATGAAAACGGACATTGGCAACTAAAAGTTCAGCCGGGTAAAAACGTGTTGATTATTTCAATGCTTGGATATGTTACCATTGAAAAAGAGCTTGTGGTACCTCGTTCCGGAACCAGTTTCGAAGCTATTCTCCAGAATTCGGTGACTCAGTTGAACGAAGCGCTTATTGTGGCCGACACGCGCGATCTGGCTAAAGAAATTATGCAAAAGGGCATCTCTAAAAACTCAAAAACCGCATCAACACTGTTGATAAAGGCTGTT
>DAOPKE010000102.1:0-9318 GCA_035390965.1 Bacteroidales bacterium
TTTTTTCCCAAATTTTTGAAGTGTTTCCGTTTTCATAATAATCAATATATTTACTAAAATCAATCAGTACCATCTGTTTGATTTTTCCAGACTCATAATAGAATTCTGTTCGATCAGTGAGTAGCTTTCTTTTCGGGTTCCCATTTTCAAACCAGGTGTTTATTCCATCGGTTTGCATTTTACCGTTTTCAAAATATAATGAGTCTCCATTTCGTTTAATAATACCTGATTCATAGTACTCTAATTTATTTCCGAGCGATTTGATTTTCCCGGATTCGTAAAAAGTTGTATCGCCACTAAATTTCTTTTGACCATTGCTGTATTTTAAATACTTTTCAAGACACTTATCCTTTAATGAAGAAACATTATCGCATTCAACATTTGTATCTAAAAGAGTGGATGTAATTTGCATATTATTATTAAACTTTTCTTCAATTTCATATAAATAAGGCTCTGTTTCAAAATTCCCATCAGGAAATGAAATGTTGATTTTCTTTAACAAAGGTTTTGTTTTCTCCAAATTCTTGTATCTGCATATTTTAATGGCTGTTTTATTTGCGATACCTGAATATTTCGTAGCAACCAAAAATGTTCCTTCAACTTTATTGTCAGGAACAAAATCAATGTGCTGCATTCCGTTATGTGTACAGTTCCAGTATTTCACCAAAACACTCTTTTCAAAATAATATTCTCCTTCGTAAGCTGTAAGAAAACCGTTGTATTCCCCGTTTATTAATGACAAGTCGCTGGTTTTCACATTATTATTGTCGTAGGTGCGTAAAAACTTATTCTTTTCATATTGAATCTTTGGCCTATCCTTGCCATAATATGATGAGTAGCTTATTACCTCTTTATCTTTACAGAATATACTTCTTTGCAGAAAAGTCTCACCTTCACTATACTCATACTCTTTCTGTTCTCCTTCAATATTTCCATCATTGTCCCAATTTCCAACTCGTGTAATATTCCCGGCTGCATCATAATATGTACTATGAACGCACGTTCCCATATTATATTTTTTGTAAGACATTAGAGTCCCGTCTTGGTAATAGGCCTTTTGCTCACCATGTTGAATGCCATCACCGGTTTCATACCAGACTAAACTTAGTTGTGTCTCCCATATATCCCAATATGTTTTCTTTTGAATTAATTTCTGAGGACACACTTGCGTATATGAAGCAACGCAAAGAAGCAGAATGATTATCTTTTTCATATTGTGATTGTTTTTGTTGTTTTAAGAAGTAAAAAGAGTGGGGATTTCTTAATAAACGCCCACTCTTTCTCTAAAATGCATACAGCTTAAACCGCATAATTACAATGGTGGTTTTTATCAGTACAAATTTGCGGCAGCTTTTGCAAGTGTTGCCTGAACAGCTGCGAGGCGCTGAATGTATGAAGGGTCATCGCATCCACCATAACTTTCTAACTTCGATGACCATTTTAGTGTTTCAGCATTCATTTCTGCAGCATCGCTAATCAGTGTCGGATCGTTTGGGTCTTTCTTGTATTTCTTTGAAAAAGCCAGGTAATTGCTTGCAAATTTCTCATAACCATTTATAAATGATTCGCAATCACTCTTGCTTACAGTCGAACTATTTGCACCGCTGCTTTCACTTTGATTATCTGTCGATTCTTCCCCTGGGGCTGCTTTGAATCTGTACTGATTCATGTCTCCGGAAACCTGAAATTTAGCAGCTTTTGTAAATAATTCCGCCAATTCTTCGCTGTCATACATAAGACTGGCAAAATTTAGGATTAAGTCACCAGTTCCTTTTTTTAATGCGTTATGAAGTTCACTGTCATTATCTGAGCTGCTGCTGTATGTATATTCTTCAAATCCCGAAATTGGAATGCCGTTTTCATCTAAAACGGTTAACTTCAGGTCTGCTGAATAATCATCAATATCGTCAGCTTTCGATTTATCAACTTCACTCCATGTTTTTAAAACTTTTATTTTAATTTTGATGAAGCATTGACCAAAGTCTGGTGAGGTCCCTTCGTAAGTGCCATCAACAATTGACAGGTATCCTTTAAGTCCACCTTCAATTTCTGTGCTTATAGGCTTTACTTTGAAGTTTGATATTTCAATTTCGCCATTGTTATTAGAGCTGCTGCATAATTTAGAAATTCCTGATATAATTACAATTGCTGCAATTACACTAATAATCCAAATCGTTTTTTTTGATATTTTCATGAGGTAAAATTTTTAATTCCTACTCATTTGGCTTTTCGGTATACGCCCCGTTTTTGAATGGACTACGGAATCCATATGTTTAATTTGTATCAGTTGCTGTATTATTGTTATTGCGGACACCTGATATCTTATTTTGACATCAAATATATCCACCATGCGCAAGAGAGTAAACTCAAAATACCCCACCAAATAGTCATTACGGAACGTGTTTTTTTATTGAAAAAACACACAATTGCGTAAATAAATGAAATTGGAATGCCAATTATTAAAGCTATTTTGCTATCAGGGAATGTTTTGACTAAGATTAAAATAACTATGGCAAAATAGGCCACAAAAATTAAAAACATAACCAGGTTACTTTTGAATTTTTTCATGATGTTAAATTTTATTCCTACTCATAAGGCTTTTCGGTATCCGCCTCCGGTTTTTCTGGTACCCGGACTACCTTTTTGATTGTTTCTCCAGCAAATATAAAAGAAATTTTCTAAAAAAAGCACATGTGCTATAATTATTTTTCCATAACACGGTAATTTTCATCCGTGAAACGGAAAAACAAACGGAAACTTATTTTTGATGCTGCCGGCTTGGCTGCGTTTGGATCGCGATTGAAATATCTGAGAGCTGAAGCCGGGTTCACGCAGGCGCAACTGGCTTTTGAGGCCGGTGTTTCGCTGAGCCAGATTGCCCGTATCGAAACTGCGCGCATCAATCCGACACTCAGCACAGTATTCACCATCTCACGGGCTTTGGATATTCCTTTGTCTGTCATGTTCGATTTTGATTTACCGGATAACAAAAGAACATAAAATTCATTAAGACTATATCGTTCAAATTGTTCAATTAGTTCACTTTGTTCATTTTAGAATCTAATGAAATTTCCAATATATTTGCGTTTCCTATACAACGCACATGCTTTCAGCTATTATTAAAAAGGAAGTTGAAGATACATTCGGTAAGGAAATCCGTTACCCGGCCGATTGTGAGGCACTATCTGCTCATATCTCAGACAAAACCGGTCAGAGCATTAGCATTACCACACTGAAGCGCATGTTTGGCTTTGTGAATGGCACACATGAACCAAGGCTATACACGCTCGATGTATTGGCGCAATATTTAGGATATCCGAACTGGGATGTGTATTATGAAAAATTCATTCATATTGAAAATTCCGAATTTTTTACTGCAGAGCAAATAGAAATTGACGCTCTGAAGCCGGATGCAGTCATTGAAATCATTTATGACCCGGATCGGATTATACGATTGGTTTATCAGGGAAATTTTCGGTTCAATGTTGAGCATTCAACCAACAGCAAACTTTTAAGAGGAGATCAGTTGAAAATTATGAGCATTGTAAAACATTATCCTCTGATCATTGCGTCGGTCATCAGAGATGGAAAAGATCTCGGAAGGTTTGTTGCCGGTAAATCAAGTGGCATAACTGGCATTTGTATTAAAAGTTGATGATATGCCGGAAATAGAGAACTCTGGTTTCGATAATTCCGGGGAGAATTTTCTCAATGCAGGAAATTTCTCTGCTGCAGAATTATTACCCATTCAGAGCAATGGCAGCGTAGTGTACAAGATCCGGATAAAGGACAGATGGCTGCTTTTGAAAAGAATTTCTCTGGAATTCCGAAACAACCCATTGTATATTGCTGCACTTGAAAAGGAATTCAATCTTGGATTTTCGCTCGATCATCCGAATATTGTAAAATATCTGAACAAAGGCAGTGATAAAGATGGTTTGTATATACTGGCAGAATTCATTGATGGTATTACGTTACGCAGCCTTATTCAGAAAAATGCAAATGGAATTGGTGATAAAAAACTCATTGAAAAAATTGTACGGCAATTGTTAGATGCGCTTGATTACCTGCATTCCAACAATATTCTTCATCTGGATTTAAAACCCGAAAACATTCTCATTACCTATAAAGGGAACAATGTAAAACTGATTGATTTTGGAATGTCGGTTTCCGATTCGTACATTTCAATTTCGTCGGGAACGAGGAAATATTGTTCACCAGAGCAATTGAGCAATCCGGAATGTGCAACTTCCGGCAATGATTTTTTCTCATTGGGTTTGGTTATTCTTGAAATGTTCACCGGAAGCACTGATTTATCGGGAGTCGGCAAAGTTCCACGCAGGTATCGTAAAATTGTCCGCAAATGTCTTGATTCAAAAAAGGAAAACAGATTTCAATCGGCTCAGGATATTCTTCGGAAACTGAATGAGAGAAAAACGAAAATGACAATCTTTTCAGTTGTGAGTTTGGCTTTGGTAGCGACAATTGCTGTTCTTATTCTCTTTTTTATAACTAATAGAAATCACATCAGAAATGAAAAAACCATCAATACGCCATTGATAAACGCAAATAATCCATCGTTGGTAAAAAATGAACAAACTGAATTAAATTCAAATGTCATTTATTTGGATAGTAATTATAAAACTGACAAATCATCAGAATTGATGAAAGTGGTATCAACTCCTCTTCCTGTAGATGATTCAATAAGAATGTGCAGGCTGGGCATCAATTTGTTCTCTGAGTTTTTGAAACGGGTGGAAGCATACGACAAGAATCCGGGCTTAAGAAGCCGGAAACTTGTATTGATAGAAATTAAAGGAGAGTGTATTGAAGATTTTAATGACAGTGTTACAATCGCTTTATCCCGTTATAGTATTGGATCCCCACTGCATTCAAGGCTATTGGATTTATTCACGAAACATGAACTTCAGAGTGAGGATATGATTGATCATTACGTTTATGGAAATTAAGGGATGAAATTGTTGTTGTTTTTAAATTCAATTTTTTAGCGTATATATGTTGTAAAAGACATAGGCTGTACACAATAAATCAACAGAAGAAAAGTCTGTTCTCTTAGGAGAGATCCCGGTTTGGCAGTGAATGCTGAAACTCAACAAGTGACCGGGAACTCAACACTTTTTTTTCTGTTTCCCAAAAGTATATACAAAGGTGTGTTACCCTCAATATTTTTTAGAACGACAAAATATGTTTCAGAATGTCATCACTTCTTCCTAATATTCACAACAAACTCAAAAAGTGCGATGAAGAACAATGTTGCGAGCGCCTGAAACAATGCGTGTTTGAAGGTGGTGAAGAAATGACTGAAGCGAAATACATCGAGATAAAAAACAAGGAGACTGTGAATGAGAATCGATACACCTGCGTAGGTGAGAAACCACTTCCAACCGAGGTCGCTCACACCGGGCTGCAGACCTGATTCGTACTCTCTTTTGGAAACAATGGTGCGGAGCAGAACCGGTCTCAGATAAGCAATAGCCGTTGTGGCAGCGGCATGCAGACCGCCGGTACTGACAAACAGGTCCTGTGTAAAACCCGTGAGAAAAGCGAGAATCAATGCGATCCACATGGGTGTTTCAAATGGAATCAGCAGAACAAAATAAAGATATATAAATGGATTGATGTAACCGAAAAGATTCGTGTAATTGAATATTGTCACCTGAAGCAGAATGACTACCAGAAAGCGGAAGATATTGGTAAGAATCAGCTTATTGTTCATTCTTATCCTCCTTCAGTTTTTCGAGTTCTTCCAGCTCGCCTTTGATCAGGTTGCGAATGATGTATACCGAAGACAGGTTGCCAAAATCAGCAGCAATGCGATACCGGACATTGTAAAAAGCGCGTGTGGCATCGGTGCTGAATTCAGTGACATAACCTACCGGTATTCCCGCAGGGAAAATACTGCTGTAATTGCTTGTAAGCAGCGTGTCGCCCTGTTTTAGTTTCACATGAACGGGAATATCTTTAAGCACACCATAGGCGTAATTCAAGCCATCCCAGACGCAGGTTCCGGTAACGCCTTTGTCCTTGATCGTTGTACTGACTGTCACTTCGGAATGCAGAACAGATCGGACAAGGCAATAATTTTTTGAAACATGATCGACAATACCAACTACACCGGCAGGCGAGTAAACGCCCATGCCTTCTTCAATTCCCTGTTGCGATCCTTTGTCCAGCGTGATGTAGTTGTCCTGATAACTGATGGTATAATTGATTACACTCGCGGTGAGGTATTCAAATTCCTGCCGGTACAGCGTGTCATTTACAGTAAAAACGCGCTGATCTGAAATGATGTAGGACTCTTTGAGTTGTTCGCGCAGTCTCATGTTTTCTTCAACCAGTTTACGGTTTTCATCACGCAGATTGAAGAATGAGACCACATCGGAGCGAACGGCCATAATGCGGTTGTTGATTCCCGTGAAAAACTGAAACGAAGCGGCTCCGTGAAAAGCACTTTCATTGAAAGTGAAGAGCAGCGCCATTGTTTCGAGAAACAGGAACAGCAACAGAATGCGAATACTCTTTATGAAGTCCAGAAGATTTCGCATAAAGCGCTTTCGCTTATTTAATCAGGAACGGAAATTTATCGAAGTTTTTGAGAGCGATACCGGCACCGCGTGCAACAGCGCGCAGCGGATCTTCGGCCACATGTACCTTCAGTTTTGTTTTCTGTTCAATTCGTTTGTCGAGACCACGCAGGAGCGAGCCACCACCAGCCATGTAAATACCGGTGTTGAGAATGTCGGCAGAAAGTTCAGGCGGTGTATTTTCGAGGGCGTTCAGAATTGCCGCTTCAATCTTACTGATGGTCTTGTCAAGTGCCTGTGCAATTTCGGCGTGCGAGACCATAACTTCGCGCGGAATACCTGACAGCAGGTGACGTCCGTGAACAGGGAAGTCGGGCGGGACATTTTCAATCTCAGCCATGGCTGCACCCACTTCAATCTTTACGCGCTCTGCGGTTCTTTCACCGATGCTGAGGTTGTGTGCCTTCCGCATGTATTCTTCGATGTCGGCATTGAAATCATCACCGGCAATGCGGATGCTTTTGTTGCTCACAATTCCGCCAAGCGCGATAACAGCGATTTCGCTGGTACCGCCACCGATGTCAATTATCATGTTCCCTGATGGCTCAAGAACATCGAGTCCGATACCGATGGCAGCTGCCATGGGCTCGTGAATCAGACGTACTTCTTTAGCTCCGGCCTGTTCGGCAGAGTCACGTACGGCGCGTTCTTCCACTTCTGTGATGCCGCTCGGGATACTGATAACCATTCGCAATGAAGGCGGGAACAGCGGTTTGCGTGTATTGATCATCTTGATCAACTCGCGCATCATGTGTTCGGCAATCATGAAATCTGCAATAACACCGTCGCGCAGCGGGCGGATGGTTTTAATGTTTTCGTGTGTTTTTCCGTGCATCATCATGGCCCGTTTTCCCACGGCCATGATCTTGTTGGTGGTACGGTCAATAGCAACAATTGACGGTTCATCGACCACTACCTTGTCATTGTGGATAATGACGGTGTTGGCCGTTCCGAGGTCCATTGCTATTTCTTTCGTCATGAAATTGAAAAGTCCCATAGTCCTGTTAAGGTATTTTAATGTTTGAAATGTCGGTTACCGGTAAACATCAGAGTGATGTTTTTTTCGGTGCAATATTTTACAGTTTCTTCATCGCGGATTGAGCCTCCTGGTTCGGCAATGGCAGTTACACCTGCATTGTATGCGATTTCAGCGCTGTCGCTGAAAGGAAAGAATGCGTCGGAACACAGTGTGCTGTCTTTAACGTCAAAGCCGAATTTAATGGCTTTTTCGACCGATTGTTTTACGGCATCCACGCGGTTGGTCTGGCCTGTGCCGCTGCCGATAAGCAAACGGTCTTTCACCAGCACGATGGCATTTGATTTCAGATGCTTCACCACTTTCATTCCGAAGAGCATGTTGTCAATCACAGCCTGGGCTGGCGCATTCCCAGCTTTCAGCTCCCATTGCTGCAGGTTTTCTTTCAGGCTGTCGGTTTCCTGCCAGAGGCAGCCGAACGAAAGTTGTTTGATCATCGATGTTGCCTGGGGTAATTTATTCAGGCGGACAATTATACGGTTTTTCTTCGATGTAAGTTGCGCCAGACCGGCTTCGTCGAAATCGGGGGCAATCAGCACTTCGAAGAAAAATTCATGCAGCTTCGCGCAGGTCTCTGCGTCAAGTTTTTTATTGAAAGCTACAATGCCACCAAATGCAGAAACAGGATCGCAGCTGAGGGCTTTGGTCCAGGCTTCGTGTACAGTGCCGGCTTCGGCAACACCGCAGGCATTGGTGTGTTTCACAATCACACAGGCGCAGTCGTCGAATTCGCCCAAAAGATCAAGCGCTCCGCCAATGTCCTGCAGATTGTTGTATGAAAGTTCTTTTCCGTTCAGTTTTGTGAGATATTCATCCATATTGCCGTAAAAACGGGCTTTCTGTGCGGGATTTTCACCGTAGCGGAGTTGCGATCCGTTGCGGAGACTGAGTTTCATAGCGTCCACTTCGTGGTTGCCGTTCATCCAGGTGAAAATCTGTGAGTCGTAGTGCGACGACACTTCGAAGGAGCGTGTGGCAAAGAGACGGCGCTGTTCGCGTGTGGTTTCGCCGCTTTGCAGGATATCGAGCAGATCGCCGTAATATTCAACTGAAGGCACGATCAAAACATCGTTGAAATTTTTCGCACCGGCGCGGATAAGGCTGATGCCGCCAATGTCGATTTTCTCAATCAGCTGGGCTTCTTCGCTGGTCTTTTTTAGGGTTTCTTCGAAGGGATATAAATCTACCACGACGAGATCAATCGCGCGGATGTTGAATTCCTTTGCCTGAGCCAGATCTTCGCTGTTGTCGCGGCGATATAGAATACCTCCGAACACGGCAGGGTGCAGGGTTTTCACGCGGCCATGAAATACGGGCGGATAACCGGTGAGTTCGGAAATATCGATGACTTTAACGCCCAGTTTCTGGATGAAATCGGCGGTGCCGCCGGTGGAGTACAGGGTTACGCCGAGTTCGTTCAGTCGGTGAATAATGGGTTCCAGTCCCGTTTTGTCGTAAACGGAAATCAGGGCTGAGCTTATTTTTTTGCCGGATGACATGAAATCAGTGAGTTAGTGACTGTAAAATCAGGGTTGCAAAGGTACGGTAAAATACCTTATAAAAAAGAAATTTTTGGTGCAGCTTTTATATCCGGCAATGGCAAAGGAAATTTGCCACAATGGCACGAAGACACAAAAAGAATTTTGAACAAGGAACATGGAAATTTGAAGTAAGAAG
>DAOPKE010000103.1:0-7316 GCA_035390965.1 Bacteroidales bacterium
ATTTCATTGGCATTTCCCGGATTGACAGTAATATCAAGGTCATACCACGACTGGCCACCCTGATCGCTGAAAGTAGGAGACCATCCCAACAGATTGTGGTTTGATGAAGTTTCATTGAAAGTTTCAGTAAAAGATCCGCCGCTGTTGGTTGATGTATAAAAACCGCCAAAACCAGCATAATTGGTGTAAGGCGAAGCATCGTTACGACCACAGACAACATAAACATTGTTTGGAGCAGCAGCCGACACTGCAATGGCAATTCGAAGAAATCCGCTTGCAGGAGGCGTTGGCAATGTCACAGCAGTGAAAGTTGTTCCGCCATCAGTCGATTTGTAAAATGCAGTATATGTCGAAGCATACAAAGTGCTGGGATCACCTGGTTTGAGTTCAATGTCAAAAGTTCCCCCAATACCCGAAGCAACTGTATATGAAGCCCAGCCATCGGTGGTTTTCAATATTCCACCATTAGTGGCTGCCCACATTATATCCGGATTTGTCGGATGCATTACAAGCTTACGGATCAGGTATCCGCTTTGTACCGAGGGATGAAAAGAAGTGTAATGCCAGCTCTGACCGCTATTGGTCGATTTCATAATCCCCACAGTATAAGTATCACCAGCATCACCGTCACCAGTAGCAATATACATAACAGACGTATCAATGTGATTGATGACTACACTCGACACTCCAACCACAGCAAAAGTGTCATTCACCGGATTCCAACTCGAGCCGCCATTATTACTGCGCCATAAACCTGCCGAAGGAGCACCGATATACATTATATTGGTATTCAATGGATTAAACGCGATGCAGTTAACACGACCCGTCCCGCCGGGCTGATTACTCGGAGATCCGGAAGGAGCACCGTTGGAACCCAATGCAGACCATGTACCGGTCAAACTTTTACCTGAATTTCTTTGAGCAGAATACTGCTGCTCAAATTCCTTGAAACGCTTCATTATTTCAGCATCAGTCACCAAACGCTGTCCGGTAGGATAAACCCTCGGGGCCATCATAGCTTCCCACCGTCGAAACGGTTTATAACCCTTGCCTTTTCCTGGAGTGCGGCCAGCCCAGAATTGATTGAAAGCATCTCGGACTGCATAAAAATTAATGCTTTGATCCGACATCATTTCAGCCCAGCTTAAATTGGCCATTCGGGAAGAATCAGCAAGCGCCCCCTTGTAAGATTCGGATGCCTGACCTGACAGTGATTGAGAAATTACACTGGTAACTGAAAATATAAAAACAATGACAATGGTGAAAATAATTCTCATATGGGGGGAAATTAGTGTTATTTGACTTCGTTGAAATGCAAAAATAAAACGAACTACAAGAATAATGAAAAAAAGAAACAAAAAAGCCGTAAATATAACCAACACAACCTGAGTGTAAAACCAATAAAATGACTGATGCAGATGAAAAAAAAGTGGAGTTTTTCTGAGGAAAATTTTAAAATACAACATTGATTTTCAAATACTTAAAATTTTATTTTTTATACAAAGATGTGATTTGCAAAATCACATCTTTGTATAAAATTCCCAACCTATAAATGGCATACAATACTCCTCTTTTCCCCAAAAACTCAAACCCATCAAAAAACATTTTCATTCATACCCAGTTCATTGCAAAACCAGTATTGTTCATTTCGCTGCATTTTTGTACTTTTACAAAAAAAAATACCGCATGTTTTTCGAGCAATTGCCTTCAAAATACCTTGAAAATGCAGTGTCAGAATTATCAAAATTGCCGGGCGTTGGTCGCAAAACAGCGTTGCGATTGGCTTTACACTTACTGAGACAAGATAAATCGCAGTCAAATGCCTTGGGCAACAGTCTGATCGAATTGCGTGAAAAGATCACCTATTGTTCTGTTTGTCATAACATCAGCGACACTGAAACCTGTCCGGTATGTGCCAATCCGTCGCGCGACCGATCGCTTATCTGCGTGGTTGAAGACATTCGCGACGTCATGGCTGTCGAAAGAACTTCGCAATTTAACGGCGTTTATCATGTACTTGGCGGATTAATATCACCAATCGACGGAATCCGGCCGCAGGATATTTTTCTTGATTCTTTACAGAATCGGGTTCAACAGAATCCCATCAAGGAAATCATTCTGGCTTTATCGGCCACAGTAGAAGGCGACACGACCTCTTTTTACATTTATCGTCAGTTGCAGCACATGAACATCACCTTCAGCACTATTTCAAGAGGTATATCCATTGGAGATGAACTTGAATACATTGATGAAGTAACGCTTGGGCGATCGATTCAGGCACGTGTTCCTTATCAGCAGCAACTTGTTTCTGAAAAAAGCTGAAATTGTTTTAATGAAAATCAACAGCCGGTATTTATTGTTCATTTTTATGCTTTCCTGTATCGCAATAACGATAGGATGCGTATCATATGTGAAAATGTCGAGCGAAAACATGGCGCCTGCTTATGAGGAAGATTTTCAGCCACTGTGTCAATCCGCCTATATTGTTCATCAGAGCGACAGTTTATCAGAATTGATTTTAAAACTTGATCCGGACGGATTTTTATACAAGCGCGAAAAACCATCGGAGCCATTTATGGCAGATGCAACAATACGCATTGTCCTTTTTGATTCCTACAGCGATAATCGATGGAAAGACAGTACCGGAATCAGCATTCGTTTTGAAAAGGACAGCATTCAAGGGCTTTTTCAAAGTAAAATTCCGTTGCAACTCAATACGGGTCAAAATACCATTGCATACGTTGCTATTCGCGACAACAACAAAGACAGCCGGCAAACCCTGATGTTATTGATTGACAAAACAGGCCGATTTGGTTCTCAGTGGTTTGTACCTGACGAGGCCACAACAGGTATTCCATCTGCATTTACAATAAATGCCGGTTCAGATATTACCTTTGCTTACCATGGGGATTCGCCGGATAAAATGAAATGTTATTATTTCAATGATTCTTTCCCTCTTCCTTCACCGCCATATGCACTTGAAAACATTGTGCCTCAAAAACTTGACCCGGACTCAGTTTTCAATCTCTTATTTCAGACTGACATTGGTGGGTTTTGCATTAAAACAAAAAAAACGGGACTATATTTCTTTTCGGCCGATCCATCGATGGCTGAAGGATTTACTGTTGTATGCACTGCCAAAGGATTTCCGGATATCAATACACATGCAGCCATGCTGAAGCCCATCCGATACATTTCAACACAGAAAGAATTCAGAAACATTGCCGAAGCAAATAATACCGTAGCAGCCATTGAAGGGTTCTGGCTTAAAATAGGAAAGCAGGAAGAGCGGACCCGCAATCTTATCCGAAAATATTATTCACGGGTAATGAATGCCAACCGGCTTTTTACCAGCTACACCGAAGGATGGCAAACCGACCGCGGAATGATTTACATCGTTTTTGGTCCGCCCAATATTGCTTATCGTTCTGATGAAAATGAATCATGGATTTATGGAGAAGAAAATAATTTTTTTTCCATCACTTTCACTTTTGAAAAAATAAAAAACAAATTCAGTAGTAACGACTACAGTCTGCAAAGGGCACCGGTTTACAAAGACAACTGGTTTCGTGCAGTTGATATCTGGAGACAATAATATGAAAGAAACAGATTTTATTTTCGGCATTCATCCCGTACGGGAGGCCATTGAAAAAGAAACGCCCATCGATCACATTCTGATAGCAACAGGATCGGATCGCAAACCGGGCATTTCTGAAATACTAAGCGATGCACGTCAGCAACACATTCAGATAAAGCGTGTGCCTGTTGAAAAGCTTATGCGTGTTACCCGTGGCAATCATCAGGGCGTCATTGCTTTTATTGCTCCGGTGCATTACTACAAACTCGAAGACCTTGTAATGAATGCTTTTGAAAAAGGCATCACTCCATTGTTTCTGATATTGGATAATATCACCGATGTCCGTAATTTTGGTGCCATGGCACGCAGTTGCGATGCAGCAGGCGTTACAGGAATTGTCATTCCCGAAACAAAAAGCGTTTCCGTTACTGCCGATGCCGTTCGGGCATCAGCCGGAGCTTTGCTCAATGTGCCTGTTGTAAAAACAAAAAACATGAATGGCGCTTTAAAATATATGCAGCAAAGCGGAATACGCTTATTTGCGGCCAGCGAAAAAGCCGTGAAACTATACAGCGAAGCTGATTTCAATGTGCCCGCCGGCATTATTCTTGGCAGCGAAGAAGATGGAATTTCAGCTCCGATTCTTAAAATTTCCGATGAATGGATCCGTATTCCCATGGCCGGACAGGTGGCATCGCTCAATGTTTCGGTCAGCGCCGGAATTATTGTTTTCGAAGCGGTTCGTCAACGTGGTCTTGTAATTTGATCTATTGTTTTTTATATTTGAATTAAATTTTTTCTATTATGAAAAGAATTGCTGTTTTTCCCGGATCCTTCGACCCGATAACCACAGGGCACGAATGTATCGTTCGCCGTGCTGCACTACTCTTCGATGAACTCATCGTGGCCGTAGGCGTCAATGCCGATAAAAAATCCTATTTCCCGGTGGAAAAAAGAATCGAATGGTTGAAAACAACCTTTATGGATCTGCCCAATGTGCATGTTGATTCTTATCACGGACTCACTGTTGAATACTGCATCAGCAAAAATGCTGAATACATTCTACGCGGTTTGCGCACCGCCGCCGATTTCGAATTCGAACGCAGCGTAGGTCAGGTAAACAAAATGCTGCATGCCGACATAGAAAATATATTCCTGCTTTCCCGCCCCGAACATACACCGGTCAATTCATCCATTGTGCGCGATATTCATCGCAACGGTGGCAATATTCAACCTTTTGTTCCTGCCATTGTTGCAAAACAAATAATGGAATGGCAATAAGAGGCCGATCGCTGCGTTATTTTCCGAAAGACACGCTTATGAGTTTCAGAATCATTGTTGTTGTTTTGTCATTACTCTATGCTGTCAATCTGTCTGCAGCAAAAACAATCATTAAAGGCTATGCTCCGGGTGCAGAAAAACTCTGTATTCGCCTGTATATCTACGATGATTATATCAGCAATCGGGAATCTTTGCTGGCCAATACAGTTATAGACAGCTCCGGCCATTTTCAGTTTTCGCTCAATGTCTATGAAAACCAGGTGATCAGCGGATTCTTTAGAATAATGGATTTTACAAGCAGCGAATTGTACATTCCAGCCAATAAAAATTATGATATTGAATTTGATGCTTTTGATTACAAAGACCCAAATCGCATTCATGTACCATTACTTTCTACAATCCAGTTGCAGTATCATTTCCGCAATATTGATTCCACAGATATCAACCGCCAGATTTCTGCATTCAATAATGAATATTCTGCTTTTATAATTGAAAGTTCCGGAATCATCAGAAACACTTCTTCTTATTCACTAAAACGACCACCAAAACACAAAGTTGATAGTTTTGTAAACACCGTTACTGCTAAATACCTTCAAATCAATAATGTTTTTTTTAAAAATTACTGCAATTATTCATTGGCCTTGCTGCAATTGAATATGCAATCGAAAAGCAGAAAATATTTATTCGACACATATATATATAATAAACCCATTTTATATGATAATGTGGCCTATATGGACTTTTTCAGCAATTTCTTTTCTGATTTTATTTTTGGAACATCCAGAAAAATACAACCCTACGATGTTGTCTTAAACATCAATCTGAAGCCCAATCTAAACGGGTTGACAGATTCGCTGGGAAAAGACTCAATGCTGCGCAACGAACAACTACGCGAAGCTGTCATGCTGCTCAATATGCGCGATTGGTATTCATCGAAAACCATCAAACAGGATAGTCTGATGAAGGTTCTGAACCTGTATGCAGAGAAAACAAAATTTGATATTCAGGCGCGCATCGCACGAAACCTTGTTTTCATGCTTACACATCTCAATGCTGGAAATAAAGCTCCAGCAATGAATTTCAAATCACTTGAGGGCAATGTTTTCAATAACGATTCTTTAAAAAATAAATATACTTTTATATTGTTTTTTACAACCTGGAGCAAGCCATGTCTTTCTGAATTGTTGGTAACCAATGATCTTTATCAAACGTGGAAAGACAGTATCCGTTTTGTTGGTGTAAGCATGGACCGTGAGCCATTGAAATTATTTTATTTTCTGGAAGACAACAAATTCAATTTCCCCATATATCATTTTGGCGGAGACTGGGTAATGGCCGAAAACCTTGGGCTGGCTGCATATCCGCATGGAATGTTCATTGACAAAAACGGAAATCTGATTGATTATTGCACTCCTTTACCCAGTCGTGGTTTGATCGAATTGTTTCAGAAAAATGCCGTAAAAAAAGTCATCAGTCATATGCCGGATGTTGGGCAATAAGGTCAAAGTCAAGATCGAGGACAAGGTCAAGGTTTCAGTGGTGAGCAGCGAGCGGTGATCGGTGATCGGTGAATTTTGCTGATTATTCAATGTATCGCTCTTCTTTCCTTTTTCAGCTATTGCTCCGACCGTAAACGCCAGAGAGATAGAAAAATCTAAATCGTTGAATTTTTTATCAGCAAAAGAAGGTCACTGCTCACTATTCACCGCTCACTGGGATGAAGGAATCTCATTTATACAATCCCGGCAACATCCTGCACCACTCCGCGCAGTGAGCGATAAACAAGTTGCGACATTTTTGTCAGACTATTTTTTGCGACCCATTTAATTTCAGTAATTCCTTCATCGGCTTGCGGCATCAACGGTTCAGTCACATCGCCTGTCATAATAAACCAGTGTGTTTCTTTCAATATCCATTCCCTCCCAATGGTGTAAACATGGTATGATGAAGAGAGTCGTTGTCCTAATTGAATATTTTGCAATCCGGTTTCTTCAGTAACTTCACGCAAGGCAGCCTGTTGTTCTGTTTCTTCATTGTCGATTTTTCCTTTTGGCAAATCCCAGCGCCCGCGACGGAAAATAAAAAGCACTTCGTTGTTTTCGTTGACAACAGTGCCACCGGCTGCGGTTATTATGCGCATGCGTGTGTAAAAGGAAATGAAAAGTTTTTCCGCATCTTCCGAAGCAAAATAAAAATCCGTGTGTTGTTCATCACTGTCAATGTCATTGAGCAAAGTCTGGATATCCCGGAACGAAGGATCAATAAAAATTTCTTCAGGCTGAGCCGAAAAGCTGCCTGTTTCAACGAAATTAATAACTTTGTCCTTGATAAAAACTTTATACATTCGTGCTATGATTTACACACAGGAAACAGCCAGAGAAACTGCCCGTTTGCTTCTGCAAATAAACGCAATTAAATTGAATCCCGCAAATCCGTTTACCTGGGCAAGCGGATGGAA
>DAOPKE010000103.1:7416-9316 GCA_035390965.1 Bacteroidales bacterium
TGGAGAGACATTACAATACATAACCTATTCTTTCATCAGCATCGAATAGTCATATTCAAAATTCGGCGTAAAGACACCTTTCTTTAAATTACGCTTTAGTTCCTGCTTTGTCCACCAACGCAAATCGGCCACTTCGGCGGTATGATTGAATTTGTCATCTATCGTAGCCCGATAGACGAAAACAAAAACCAACTCCTTCTCTACTTCGCTTTTCCAGACATATTTTCCGGCAAACAAAGGTTTGAATTTCTTCAATCCGATTTCTTCTTCCGTCTCACGCTGCAGCGCTTTTTCAATGGGCTCACCCCATGCAACATGCCCTCCAACAGCAGTATCCCATTTACCCGGCTGAATCTGCTTATCCTTAGGACGCAACTGAAGCAGAAATGCACCATCTTCACGAATAACATGCAAATGCACTACCGGATGCATTAAAAAAGAACCATTATGAACATCGCTGCGGGCTGCTCGTCCGATGATTTTTCCTTCTTCATCAACCAACGGAACAAATTCTTCCATAACCTTTATACGTTTCAAACGTTGATGAATAAATACAAATAAAATCCACACACCAAGCAATATATAAAGCAATGTTCCGCCAATAAATAATGTTGCTGAATTTTCAAGAAACAATATTGAGAACGACGTTAATCCGGCATGCAAAACAGCAATAATGAGGAAAGCCCACAGATTCGTGTTGAAGGCCCTCGTCTGGTTGTCGTTCATTTCAATGTCACCGACATATCGTTTCGACATGAGCAGAAAGAGATTCTTTTTTGAGAACAGCGAAAACAGAATGAATCCAATGAGCATCAGATCCATGAATACAAACTTCCAATAAATCAGTTTATCATCCTCCAGAAGCAATGATACTGCGCCAAGTGCAATGAGTAAGGCCGTGTCGAATAAAATGAAACGATCCCATTTTTTCTGCCGGAAGCGGATATAAAAAAGCTGTATGATGCCAAACCCCAAAGCAACTGCAATGCCTATGACTGTCCCGAAAAATTCATCAGCAATAAAATATACAATGAGTGGGAGAAGCCCGGGGAGCAGTTTTGAAAATATCGGATTCATTTCTGGAAATTGAAATTTCAACTGTAAAAATACATATTTAAAAGGAATTGCTACATTTGATTTTTCGATTCAGAAAACATCTTACGGATATGAAAAACGGAAAAACAATTGGTCTTGCATTAAGTGGAGGAGCAGCCAAGGGCTTTGCCCATCTGGGAGTGTTACAGGCCATGGAAGAAACCGGATATAAACCGGATTTCATATCAGGTACCAGCGCCGGCGCCATAGCAGCCGCATTTTATGCTGATGGATACAAACCACACGAAATACTGAAAATTCTGTGCTCCTACAAATTGTCCGATTACTTCAAACCCGGCTGGGCTGGCGCAGGACTCATGAAGTCAAGCGGTTTCTACCGCATTTTGTATGAAAATCTTTTTACTGAAAACATTGAGGCATTACCTATTCCAATTTGGATTTGCATTACCAATCTGAATACTGGGCTTGCCGAATATCACAACCATGGAAACCTTGCACGTAAAGTGCTGGCATCTTCTTCCATTCCCATTTTTTTCAGGCCAGTTGTAATGAACAATCAACTGATGGTCGATGGTGGTGTGTGTGACAATCTGCCAATAAAACCAATCAGGCAAAAAGCTGATTTTACAATTGCGGTAAACGTAAATCCTATCGCTCCAAAAATAATCAAACCAGGAATCAAAAACATTGCTGAACGGGTATTTCATTTGTCGATAAACAGCCGTCTCCAGGACATGTCGATTCAACCCGATCTGTTGATTGAACCCAAAGGAGCATCTGGCTTTGGATATTTTAATCTGAAACATGCTGAAAAACATTTTGAAATCGGGTATGAAAGTGCTTT
>DAOPKE010000104.1:0-9259 GCA_035390965.1 Bacteroidales bacterium
AGATATCCCTGAATTTCAGCTGCATCAATAAATGGCTGCATCGGAACATCGGGCATGTTGTATTTTTCCGGAGTGAATTTCATTGTGTTTCTCCTTTTTTATACCTCAGGAATTCTGAGGAATTTCTACGATAAATGTACTTCCTTTATCAGGTTCGCTAATAACACTAACCTGACCATGATAATATTCTTCAACCATTTTTTTCATGATTGACAACCCAAGTCCGCTGCCACTGATCCCTTTGGTTCTCTCATTTTTAATACGGCTGAAATCCTGAAAGAGCTTTGTTATGTCTTCTTCACTTATTCCAATGCCTGTATCAGCCACAGAAACTTTAATTTTGTTTCCTTCCGATTTTATCAGAATAGTGACAGAACCATCCTGCACATTGTATTTTACTGCATTTGAAACCAGATTGTTGAAAATGATTTCAATTTCAGAACTGTCAGCGTTTAAATATACACTGGGTTCATCGCTGTCGATAAAAACTTTAACGTTTTTCTGAATAGCCATTGGGGTCATGGTGTCGATTGACAGACGTGCAATCTGTACCAGATCGACTTTAGTAATCTCACGTTTTTTCTTTCCATTTTCCAGTTTGGTCAGGTCGAGCATATCCATGATGAGCGAACGCATTCCTCTGATTCGCTCCAGCGAACGGTCAATCATGGTTTCATAATCTTCCAGATTGCTGCCTACCTGTTTGTCCTGCATAATACGAAGATAACCTTCCACTGCATTGATTGGAGACTTCAGCTCGTGAGATAACACCGACAGGAACTGAAAACGGATTTGTTTGCCTTCGGTATTGAGCTGCTTGGTCATACGCGAAAGATAAACATGCTTGGTTATACCTTCCATAGCCGTTTTCAGCTCCTGTGGTGTGAAGGGTTTGGGTACAAAATTGTATGCGCCATTGTTGGTGGCTTTTATCGCAAGGTCGAGCGATGCATACGAAGTTATCATCATAACCGTTGTGTCGATTTGCTTCTGATTAATATGCTCCAGGACTTCAATTCCATGAATTCCCGGCAGTTTATTATCCAGAAGAACAATGTCGATGGGTCCGGCATTGAGAATATCCAAAGCTTCTTCGCCGGTTCCTGCTTCAATCGACTCAAATGTGAACGCTTCGTCAATGAAAGGGAAGTCCACCGAGAAATTTTTCAGAATCCTCGAAATTCCGGAGCGGATGCCCGGTTCATCGTCCACAATCAATACTTTAAGCGTTGCCATGGTATATTGTTTTTAAAGGTTTAAGAGCTTACCAACTTCAATTTCGAGCTGATCGTAGCGTAATCCCTTTTCAAGATACAGATCGGCTTTGATCCATTTCTTTTCTTCTTCGGTATTAAGTCCGAACAACATTCCTGTTTCAGCGGTAACTGCTGTTGCAATGATAACAGGAACATCGGGATATTTCTTTTTAATTTTATAGCTGAGAATAAAACCACTGTCCTTATTGTCCATCATGAGGTCAAAAATGGCCAGGTCAGGTTTGTTGGCATTAATCAGCTCTTCGCCTTCTTTCTGATTGTCGGCCGAAATGACATTGAATCCCATTTTTGTCATGTGCATGGTCAGCTGGGTCATGCTGTCAATATCGTCATCCACAATCAACACTGTTTTCTTCTTGGTTTCCATAACTATCTTTTTTTTACAATTTTTTCTGTCTTGGAATTTTGATTTTAAAACACGTTCCTGTTTGTCCCTGTGAAGGATCATCATTGGTCTCGATGTTGATTTGTCCGTTGTGCATTTTCACAATTCCGTAAATCAAAGGCAATCCGAGACCTGTACCCTTGCCTATCGGTTTTGTTGTGAAAAACGGGGTGAAAATTTTATCAAGGTTTTCCTTCGAAATGCCAACACCTGTATCACCAATACTGAACTCAATTTCATCACCGGCTTCGTTGATCTCAATTTTCAACGTACCACCATCCGGCATGGCTTCAATGGCATTCTTCTCAATGTTGGTGAGCACCTGCATCCACTGATCATTGTCAATCCATGCAAAAGGGTTCGTGAGATTCGACTGAAAATCTATCTTGATATTTGTGGGCAAAATGATTGAATCAATGCTGTGATGCGTGAATGTCACCACATTTGTTTCAACAAGATTGACCTGATTTTTTCTTGCGAAATTCAGCAACCCACCTACAATTTTTTTACAACGATCGGCCTGTTCAACAATGAGCTCCAGGTCCTTGCGGACAGGGCTTTCAGTTGGAGCTTCATCCATCAGAATGCTGGAATACATAGTGATAATTCCTAGCGGATTATTCAGTTCGTGTGCAATGCCAGCCGAAAGCTGACCCATATTGGCAAGCTTTTCTGATTGTTTCAGCGACTGCTGAGCCGAAGCAAGCATTTCGTTTGACAAATTCAAATTATTAATTGAGTCGTGCAGTTTTTCGATGGTAAAAGGCAAACACATCTCAGTTTCGGCCAAACCTTCCACAATGGCAATGGCATGTTCAACACAAGTGTCATAGCCACAAGCACCACAGTTAAGATGATCGGCGGGAGTCATTTTCCCCATGGCCATCAAAGCTTTCTGAATTTCTTCATCCGAAGGGGTCGGAATACGCCGGTCTGCCGGTTCAAAATGCTGCGAATAATCAATATCCTTTGCCGCCTCGTATTCGCGTTTCCATGCTTCCTTATCAAAATTAGTGAGTTTATCTCTCACATAATTGCGCAAATTCATTGTGCGCGTAAAAATCCGGTTGTTATTCGTCATTCCGGGTCCCATAATACAACCTTCGCAACAAAGAAGTTCGAGATGCTGCGAACGGTTCAGATCTTCCGCAAATTCCTTGATAGCTTCGCGGAAATGAACACGTCCCGAAGCAATAATGATATTCTCATCACAGATATTATCGGACTTATTGATGGAATGAAGTTTTCCGCGTGTTACCGGGAAAATGGCTGCCCTACCCGCTTTGGGCGGATCGAAGTCTGAAGACGTTGTGGTTTGCGGATTCAGATTGAGTTTTTCAAACATATCGCGCAATTCCTTAAACGTAATAACATGATCCACCTCGGCTGATTCCGCTTTTTTCGCAATGCAGGGCCCAATAAAGACTGTTTTCAGATCATCGCCATGTTTCTTTTTCATGATGCGATCCATGGCTACCATGGGCGATACAATCTTTGCGAGATAGGGTGTGAGCTCAGGAAAATAATGACGGACATAATACACAATGGCAGGACAATCGGACGAAATGGTTTTTTCGGCCTCGTGGTCATCCATTACTTTTTTGTATTCCTTCCCCACCAGATCGGCTCCAAATCCCACTTCGACCACATACTCAAAACCCATCTGACGCAACATACCAACCAATAAACGATAATCGGCAATATCGCTAAACTCTGCTGCAAAGCTGGGGGCAACAAGAGCAGCAACCTTATTATTGCTGCTCAGCAATGAATAAACACCCTGGGTTGTATCAACAAAAACCTTTGCACCCTGACTGCAGACTTTTGTGCAATTTCCACATCCAATGCAACGCGAAGAAATTACCTCGGCCTGACCATTGATGATCTTAATCGCCTTGACCGGGCATTCTCTGACACAGGTATAACAAACCCTGCACCGGTCTTTGACCGTGTACACAAGCTCGTTGTTAATCAGATTGCCCATTTTCTTTCCTTTTATGATATTAGCTGAACTGTCCACCGATTATAATAACACCTCGCGTTTGATATAGTGTGTATGTAACAAATCATGACTCTTGTGACCCAGCGGTTCGCCAAGGAAATTATCATAGAGTTCAATGATTTCGGGATTTTTATGCGACACTTTCAACGATTCCTTGTCATCAATTTCGTAGAGTGATTGCATACGCGCCTCTATCACCGATTCATCAATACCTATGCGCTGTCCGCCACCGGCAATACAACCACCGGGACAAGTCATTACTTCGATAAAATGAAGATCGTTTCGTCCATTTCTAATTTCATCAATCAGGGTTCTGGCATTGGCAAGACCGCTAACAACAGCCACCCCCAGTTCCAGATCATTAATCTTTATTTTTGCTTCTTTGCGACCTTTCATGCCACGAACTGCATTAATTTTAAAATTGGTCAGCTCATTACCAGTCAACTTTTTATATGCTGTACGCAAAGCTGCTTCCATCACACCACCCGATGCGCCGAAGATTTTACCAGCCGTACTGCGCACTCCAAGCGGAGAATCAGTAAGTTGAGGTTCAATCTGATGCATGTCAATACCATAGAGATGAATAAGCTCAATCAATTCACGGGTAGTAAGCACCAAATCAACATCATTATACCCTTCGCGTCCCATGGTATCGCGCTGTGCCTCAAATTTTTTGGCAGTGCAAGGCATAATCGAAACAGAAAGAATATCCTGTGGTTTGAGGTTGACCTGTTCTGCAAAATAATTTTTAATAATTGCACCAGTCATTTGCTGCGGTGATTTGCAACTTGAAAGATTTTCGAGATATTCAGGTGCAAATTCTTCGGCAAACTTTATCCATGCCGGGCAGCAACTGGTAAACATGGGCAGTGTTTTGCCTTTTACAATGCGATCGATCAATTCGGCCGATTCTTCCATAATAGTAAGGTCGGCGCCAAATGTTGTGTCAAACACAAATTTAAAGCCCATTTTACGCAATGCAGCATTCAAAATACCATTGATATCCTGTCCGGGTTTCATGCCGAATTCTTCGGCCAGCGAAACCGAAATAGAAGGAGCATATTGAACGATTACCGTTTTTTCTGTCTGATGCAGCATGGACTGAACCTCCGCAATCTGATTCCGTTCAGACAATGCACCAGTAGGACAAACCATCACGCAACGTCCGCAATTGACACAGCTGGAAGTGTTGAGTCCTTTGTTCATTGTGGCACCAATCACGGTTTTACTTCCGCGGTTAATGAATTCGATGCAGGAAACACCCATGGTTTCTTCACAAACACGTACACAACGACCACAAAGAATACATTTGTCAGGATCGCGGGTAATACTCAGACTGGAATGATCCAGTTTATGATTGTTTTTCACTCCACGGATACGGCGGTCAACCACATGATATTCTTTTGAAAGACTCTGCAACTCACAATTTCCGTTGCGGATACAATACAAACAGTCGTCCGGATGGTTTGAAAGCAACAGCTCAACAATGGATTTGCGTGCTTCAACTACGCGTGGAGAATGGGTGCGGATTTTCATTCCGTCGGCAACAGGAAAGGAGCATGAACTTACCAGTTTTCCGTTACCTTCCATTTCAACCACACACATGCGGCATGCACCGGTTGGAACAAAATCTTTCATGTGACACAGCGTTGGTACTTTAATACCATTGCGGTTGAGAACTGTCAGAATGGTTTCGCCCTGAGCAGCTTCGTATTTATTTCCGTTTATTTCGATTGTCAGACTCATAGTTCAATGGTTTTTTAGTACATTTCAATTGCTTCGAATTTGCAGGTTTCATAGCAGGCACCGCATCCGATACATTTGTCTTCCTGAATAAAATGCGGATTCTTTTTCGTTCCGATAATGGCGCCGGTGGGGCATTTTTTTGTACAAGCCGTGCAACCGGTACATTTATCCACAATAATTCTGAATTTACGCAAATCCGTACATTTCCCAGCAGGACAAACACGGTCGAAAATATGTGCTTCGTACTCATCACGGAAATAACGGAGTGTGCTTAAGACCGGATTTGGAGCCGATTGACCAAGACCACACAATGAGGTGTCCTTGATAACTTTTGCCAGTTTTTCGAGTTGCAACACACCCTGAAAACGCTCAAGGGCTGCATTGTTGTCACCGGGAGCAGGTTTAGAAGTAATGCTTTGCAGAATCTCGAGCATGCGCTTGGTTCCTTCGCGGCATGGGATACATTTTCCGCAGCTTTCGCGCTGAATGAAATCCATGAAGAATTTGGCAATGTCAACCATACATGTGTTTTCATCCATCACCACCAGACCGCCCGATCCCATCATGGCTCCAACAGCAATCAGATTCTGATAATCAATCTCTATATCAAGATTTTCTTCAGTGATACAACCACCTGAAGGACCACCAATCTGCACAGCTTTGAATTTTTTATCAAAGGCAATTCCACCCGCAATGTCGAAAATAATTTCGCGAACCGTTGTTCCCATCGGAATTTCGACAAGTCCAGTATTTTTCACATTACCCGAAAGGGCAAATACTTTTGTACCCTTGCTCTTTTCGGTACCGGTAGAACTGAACCAATCGGCGCCTTTGAGAATAATTTCGGAAACATTGGCAAAAGTTTCGACATTATTGATACAACTGGGTTTCCCAAACAAACCACTTTCGGCCGGAAACGGCGGACGAGGGCTGGGCATACCGCGGTAACCTTCGATACTGTGCATCAGAGCGGTTTCTTCACCGCAAACAAATGCACCGGCACCCATTTTAATTTTTATTTTGAGGTCGAATCCCGAACCCATGATATTGTGTCCGAGCAGACCATAATCTTCAGCTTGTTTAATGGCAATTTTCAAACGTTCAATGGCCAGCGGGTACTCGGCGCGGATATAAATATATGCAACCGTTGCACCAATAGCATAAGCGCCAATAGCCAGCCCTTCGAGCAAGCGATGTGGATCACCTTCAATAACGGCGCGATCCATAAAAGCACCAGGGTCGCCTTCATCGGCATTGCAAATCATATATTTCTGATCTGCAGGAGTTTTGTGAGCCAGTCTCCATTTGGTTCCTGTAGGAAATCCACCGCCGCCGCGTCCACGAAGGCCACTTTTTTCAATGGTATCAATCACATCTTCGCCACTCATGGTTTTGAGCGCTTTGATAAGGCCGGCATAACCACCATTCATGATGTATTCATCCATGCTGACCGGGTCGATGACGCCACAATTCTTAAGAACCAGACGTTTTTGTTTTACAAAGAAAGGATGTTCCTGAATATTTCTGATATTATCCCAGGGTTTGAGATCGGCAGTAATAAACTGCCCCAAAACATTTTGCTGATCTATATTTCCGGACATTACCTGTTCGAAAACACCATTGACTTTATCAGCAGTAACTTTAGAAAAAGAGATTCTGTTTTTGCCCGGGAGTTTAATATCCATAATCGGTTCTACAGCGCAGAAACCGATGCAACCGACTTCGATGATTTCGCCGTCGATATTGTTGTTTTTCAGATATTCTTCAATAGCAGCTTTTGTTTTGGCTGCACCAGCACCAAGGCCACAGGTACCGGCACCAATAAAAACAATGGTTTTTTTGCTGTCGGTTTCTTTTTCTGGTAATGCTACCGAAATTCCCTTTGCATTGCTTGCGGCAAGGTTCTCCAGATATTTTTTGATTGAGTTATTCATGTCTGTTATTCTTTTGCGCGGTAAGTTTCAATGATTTCCTTAATCTTTTCCGTTGTCACCTTGGCAAAGAATTCGCCGTTGATGCAAATTACGGGAGCAAGACCGCAAGCGCCAATACACGCAACTACTTCAATGCTGAAAAGTCCGTCGCGCGTGGTTTGTCCGGCCTTGATTTTCAAAATCGATTCCAGTTCCTGCAGTACTGTGGCAGACCCCAGTACATGGCAAGCCGTACCACGACAAACCTGAATGTGGTATCTGCCCACCGGTTCAAACCTGAACTGGTTGTAAAATGTAGCAACACCATAGATCTTGCTGGTTGGTACCTTTAATTTATTTCCTGTTTTAACAATGGCTTCTTCAGAAAGATATCCTTCCTTTTCCTGAATTTCCTGTAACAGCGGAATGAGTGAATCGCGTCCGCAGTTTTCGTAGTTTGCCAGAATTTTGTCAATTGTCGTTTCCATATCCATGTGTGTTGCTACATTATTTGGTTTAGTGATTAGCCGAGAATACGTTTGATTTCCGGAACAACTTTTTTCGCATCAACCGGTTTTCTTACAAATCCGTCAACCGGGAACCAGATTGATCTTCCGTCTTCAGACAGATAGTCAACACCAGCTTTTCCCGAATTGATGTCTTTCACAAGAATCACATGCAGATCCTTGAAACCGGGGTTTTTGCGGAATTCGCGTGCCATGGCCTGCACGTCGGGCTTGGTGGTGGTCAGAATGTCAATCGATGTCTGCATCAGAACCGGCATTTTGCTCAGTTCGGCATCGTCGGTGATTTCTTTGGCCAGTTCAAAGCCTTCGTAATGTGTGGTCATCATGACATCAAGAATGGCGAGATCGGGTTTTTCTTCCCTGATTTTTTTCATGCCTTCTTTCTTGTCATTGGCTGAAATGACGGTGTAACCTTCTTTTTTAAGAATGGTCTCGATGATGGTGATTACATCGATGTCATCGTCTACGATTAAAATTTTCTTGGTTTCCATAACTGTTTTTTTTTGAGGTTAGTTAAAACTTCTTGGCGCCGGGAAAAATTCCGGCTTCGGGGTTATTTATTATTTGAGAAAGCAAATCATAGTTATCGCCCGATTTGGTCAGATATCCGCATGCTCCGGCTTCAACCATTCTGTTCACATAATCCTCGTTTTCATAGGATGAGAATCCGATGATGTGCATCTCCGGATGACTCATTCGCGCCTTGCGTGTGGCCTCAACTCCGTCGAGTACCGGCATTTTTACATCCATGAAAACAATGTCGGCACTGGTTTCATCGATCAGCTTCAGAAACTCTTCTCCGTTTGAAGCTTCGCCCACCACTTCCACATTACCTATATTGGTAAGGATTGCTTTTAATCCTTTGCGGAAGGTTGGTTCATTATCGACTATTATTACCCGTGTCATTGTTGTTTGTATTGACGTAACAAAATTAGTTTGAGTTCGGGGTCTGGAAAAGAGTAAAACCCGCATCTGAACAATCAGGTAAAATTACCTGTATCAAAACAATACACTCGTACTAAAAATATGTTTTCATAGTCGAATTAAATGTTTTTTAAGACAAATGAAAAACAAGCTGATTCAACAATAATTATAAAATGAACCACAAATGGCCAGATTTCATAGAAATAAACTCAAAAATATTTTCATTACAGGTATTTTTACGGGGTAGAAAAACGGACTTTTTGCGGAGAATTCCGGGAATGATTGGAGCACAACGCATGGAGCTTAAAAGCTTAAGGTTTAATGCTTAAAGACTGAACAAATTCTTTTGCTTTTTTTACTTTAAACTTTAAGTTGTGTTTTACTTTCACTCTGTTTTTCGATCATTGAAAGCCGCTCCCATAGCCAGAAGCCGGAACTAACCGACTCTGCCAGGACACAGTCGTGACTCTGGCAGGTCGGGGGTG
>DAOPKE010000105.1:0-9048 GCA_035390965.1 Bacteroidales bacterium
AATGAAAAAATGATTTCGCCCCGGTCCTGTAAAATTTGTGTTGCTTGTTGTTGTTGAGTCTGTGCAAAAATGAAAACAGATAGCAATAACAGTAAAATTGAAAAAACCAATTTCATGGGAGTGATGTTTTTTCTAAGACATTGAAATTGCTATGAAGTTGCCTGCCTGCAGTTTTTTTCTGTTTGTTTCACAACGCTTGCAATTTCAGCAAATTTGTTTTCATTGACGGGGTGCACCGGAAGTCTGAAAACATGTTGAATGAGTCCTTTTATATGGAGAACGGCTTTGATACCGCTTGGGTTCCCCATTTTGAGCAGTGTGTGCATGATGGGCAGCAGGAGGTTGTGATATCTGCGCGCTTCATCCATATTGCCTTTCATGGTTGCATGAACCATATGTGAAAATTCTTTTGGATAAGCATTGGCAATAACCGAGATAACTCCACAGGCACCCAGTGAAATGATGGGAAGAGCCAACGCATCGTCTCCAGCGACAACTTCGAGTGATGCTGGTTTTTCATACAGCAGATCCATCACCTGATCCATATTGTCTGTTGCTTCTTTGATGGCCATTACATTGGGACAATCATTGGCAATGCGTATGGTGGTTGCCGGCTCCATATTGACGACGGTACGACCGGGAACATTGTATAAAACAACGGGCAGGGGAGCATGTTCAGCAATCATTTTATAATGCATGTACATACCGTCCTGATTGGGTTTATTGTAGTATGGCAAAACAGAAAGTATAGCCGAAGCCCCGGTAAAATCAAAGAGATTCATTTCTTCAATCAGTCTGGCCGTATTGTTATTTCCAAAGCCAATTACAATGGGCACTTTACCGTTCAGATGCTTTGATACCAGTTGAAGTGCTTCCTGTTTTTCCTGCAGCGAAACTGTCGGAGATTCGCCCGTAGTGCCAAAAAGCACAATATAATCCACGCCGCCGTCAACCACATGGTCAACGAGTTTAATCATGCTTTGAAAATCTATTGCGCCTTGTTCATCAAAAGGAGTGACCAGTGCCACTCCGCAACCTTGTACTGAAAATTTCATATTTGTTTTTTTTGAAACATACTCTGAAAATGCAGAGCCATTGAAAATAATTCCTCCTGTGTATGATCTGGCAAAATTTCAATGGCAATATCAAATATTTGCTGGATTTTTTTCTCGCCTGCACCAATTTTCAGTTGCGCCTGCGACAAAACAATAATCCAGTGTAAAACCGGATGCATGCAATAGGTGAGATCAATCAGAGTATCAAACGGAACATTCAGAAATTCATCAACCAACTCATCGGATGGAATTCCGGATGAACTCATATCATTTTTCCCAATGAAAGCAACATGCAATGATTTGTTGCACCAGGAAGGCAGAGCCGGTAAGCCATGAAAACCTATAGCATGAACCTTTTTTTTCTGAAGCTGCAGCGATGATTGTATCCGGGTGAATTCGTTGTATTTTTCTTCTGTGGTACAATCAAACAACAATAAAAAAGACACTGAGTCTTCGAAGCTCTTGTTAATTACATGTCGCTTCAAATCAGCTTTGCGCCGGCTCAGTGCTTTTTGGAATTTATTGTCCCGGAATTTTTTAAGCATCGCCATGTTGTTTTTGCTTTATAACGAAAAAGCTGCTTACTTATTTTGATTTATCAGGTGCTTCCGGAATCTCCGGGATTGGAGTGTATTTTTTGAGCTCTTCCTTGATAATTTCAATGGCTTTCAGCAGTTGAGTATCAGTTCCGGTATATTCAAGATAAGAATCATTGTCAACAATGATATCTGGTTCTACTCCATACCCTTCAATAATCCATTTGCTTTCTTCGATGGAATAACTGGCAAATTCGGGTTTATTCAGAACTGTTCCGTCAACAAATGGCAACGATCCGCGGATACCGACAACACCGCCCCAACTGCGCATTCCAATGGTTTTACCAAGCTGATGTTTTTTGAATGCATAGGGGAAAAGGTCGCCGTCCGATGCTGAATACTGATTGAGCAGAAGCACTTTGGGCCCCAGCATGAGTTTTGTCGGAGTCTGACCGGGAACGATTACATTGCGCGCCATGTTGGCTCTTGTAGGAATCCGCATCAAGCGTTCCATAATCATGGGTGAAACATTGCCGCCTCCGTTTCCGCGGTCATCAATAATCAGCGCTTTTTTATTCAGTTGCGGATAAAAATATTTTACAAATTCATTCAATCCTTCAACACTCATATCCGGAACATGAATGTATCCTACTTCACCGTTGGTGGCTTTGTTAACAAGCTCTACATTGTGCTGAACCCAGTTGTAATAATACAACGACGCCTCAGAGGTAAGCGGAACAATAATCACTTTTCGGGCTCCGTCGGCTGATGGTTTGCTGTTGACCAGCATCTCTACCTGCACATCGGCTTTTCCGGCCAGTAATGCATACATGTCTTTTACTGTATTTGTTTTTACACCATCAATGGCAATAATGTATTCGCCTTCTTTCACATTGACACCATGCTCTGTGAGCGGGCTGCGCAGCTCCTTGCTCCAGTTGGCGCCCTTCAGAATGGATGTAACTTTGAAAAATCCTGATGGGTCTGTTGTAATCACAGCACCCAGAAGTCCTGTATTGACGCGCTTTGGCATAGGACAGTCGCCTCCGCTGATGTATGCATGTCCTACATTCAGTTCGCCAATAAGCTCACCAATAATATAATTGAGGTCGTGGCGATTGTTTACATAGGGCAGTAATGCTGCGTATTTGTCCCGCATAGCATTCCAATCGACTCCGTGCATGTTTTCAACATAAAAGAAATCACGCATCTGACGATAGACTTCAAAATAAATCTGAGCCCATTCTTCCTGACGGTTCACTGTGGTTTTCAACTGATCGAATGAAATGTTTTTTTCCGGCTTCAGTTCTGCTTTCGGGAGATCAACCATGTAATAATTTTTGGCTTTCCGAAGCATCATTTTCTTGCCGTTGCCTGTAATCTGAAATCCATCAAATTCGCCAATGGTTGTTTCTTTGGAGTCATCAATGCTGTAAAGAACAAGCGTTGTTTTATCATCACCGGTGCCGCGCTTCATATAATAAACATCATCGCCGGTCATTTCAACACCGTAATAATTGGATGCTTCAATGGGCAAAGAAACAATGCGCTCCTGAATGCCTTCAGTTGTAACGACAACACTGACAGCAGCACCCTCAGCGGGCTTCGGCTCGTTTTTCTTTTCAGCTTCAAAAACAACTTCGTCATTTTTTGGTGCCAGCGGGTTGGGTGTTTTTGCATCGAGAGGAACAAGATAAACACGTGCCATATTGGTATATGCTGTGTTCCATTCAGTATGACTGTAAATGGGATTGAAATCCCTGTCGCTGATGAAAACAAGATATTTCCCGTCGCGGCTGAATTGTGCATTGTACGATTCATACCAGGTGTCTGTTACTGGGGTTTTCTTTCCTGTAGCCAGCTCGAAGAGCATGATTTGATTCATGCCGGATTTTTGTGGCTCTGTAAAAACGATCCATTTGCTATCGGGACTCCATGCAAAATCAGTGTATTCCCAAACGCCGTTGGATGCGACTTCGTTAACCTTTTTTGTTTCTACATCAACATAGCGCAGACGCAGTTTTTTGTCACTGAATAAAAGTTTTTTGCTGTCGGGCGACCACTCGATTGAAAAATAATAGGTGTCGGCCTTTTTTGTTATTTGCACTGGTTCAGAACTCCCATCCTGTGCAACAGTCCAGATTTCGAACTCACCGCTGCGATCGCTGATAAAGGCGATGGTTTTTCCATCAGGCGACCAGACTGCATTGCGGTCGTGTGAAGATGATTTTTTTGTCAGATTACGGGTAACACCACTTTTGGCCGGAACAGAAAAAACTTCGCCTCGGGCGCTCACTACAAGCCGTTCTCCGCCGGGTGCAGGACTCACTGCCTGAATGTTTTTTGATGCATCGGCCAGAAAATTACGGCTGTAGGCCATATCGTTAGAAATCAGAATTTTTACTTTTCCCGATTTTTTTGTTGTTGCATTAAAAAGGTAGATGTAGCCACCGTTTTCAAAAACAATTTCGCCATTGTTGTGCGAAGGAAATTTTACATCGTATTCGGTAAAAGTTGTAACCTTTGTTGTAGTCTTGCTTTCAGTATTGTAACAGAAAAGATTCATGGTGCGGTCGCGATCCGAAATAAAATAAATATCATTACCGATCCACATGGGCATGATGTCCTGCGCCTGTGTATCTGTGATTTTTTCAATGGATTTTGTTTTAGAATCAAAAATACGAATATCATCGGCCATTCCACCCTGATAATATTTCCAGGTGCGGAATTCACGGAAAACGCGATTGAATGCGAGTTTGCTTCCATCGCTGTTGTAACTGCAGAAGCCCCCGGTAGAAAGTGGCAGCTCTTCAGAAAGTCCGCCATCAACAGAAACAGCATATAATTTTCCGATGAAATCATTGAATGATGTTCCGCGTGAGCGGTATATGATTTTCTTTCCATCGGGGGTCCATCCCATTACAATATTGTTGGGACCCATGCGGTCCGAAATGTCGTCTCTGCCAAGCGTTGCAGTATGTGTGAGTCTTTTTGGGATGCCACCATCGGCCGGAATCAGATATACTTCGGTGTTGCCGTCGTATTGTCCGGTAAAAGCAATCCACTTTCCGTCAGGTGAAAAACGCGGAAACATTTCATATCCGTCACCGGATGTGATGCGGCGTGCAACGCCACCGGTTTTCCCAACAGAATACAAATCACCGGCATAGGTGAAAACAATGGAATTTGCGCTGACTGCAGGGAAACGCAGAAGGCGTGCTTCCTGCTGGCTTTTGGCTGTGTGTGTCATCATGATCATGATAGCGATAAGAACAGTGTATTTCATTTTCTGCAATTATTTTTTGAAAGTTCAAAAGTACGGATTTTTGCCGAGAATGAACAGCATCAGAGGCTGATTATTATCAGCTGCCTTCTGGGCGATTGCATCCTTTTCCCTGCAGCTATTCTGGTTTACAAGCCCTCGAAGGGTTTTGAACCCTTCGAGGCATACGCGTCAACTTAAAGTAATTTCAAGGTATATCTGATTGAAGTTCAATCGTGCACGTTTATCATATGTGCAGTATTTTGATAGATTCGTTTCTGCGACGTTGCGATTTTTGCTGCACTCACTAAATAATAATAGTTCAACGCGTTCAAGATTATTAGTAATGAAGCGAAATAATTTGAGCAAGCTGATTTCTCGTTTGAATTTAGACCTTATTATACTTGCATATGGATAATAAACGTAATGGGTAAATACAACAACCATTATTAATCTTGCCATAAGTAATATGCGCAACTGAATTTCAGAAACATTGTGTACTTTACCGAATGCAGCGTGACTTTTCCAGGCCTTGAAGATGATTTCAATTCTCCAGCGAAGAGAATATATATCAAAAATTTTTTTGAAGCTTGCCATTTCTGCTGGAATCGTAGTGATGAAAATTGTCCAGGACATTAGCTCAAGCACTTTTTTTGAAGGGTTATGACCTTTTGTCTCTTTCTTTGCCTTAGCCCTTCGTCTGTTTGCTACTGCTTCGTTCACGGGGGCTGCGATTAGTCTGATTATTGTTCGGCTGTCGTTGTTCAAACACACTTTCATATCAATATATCCTTTCTTTTTCAGCAGTTTGTAAATATCAATTTCTTGTCCTGTTTGAGGGTCTATCAATGTTGTCCTTGTTTTGTATCTGTAAATACAGTCGGCTTCTGCATCCGAATGCCGTTGTATTTCATCCTGACATAAATATCCACGATCTCTTATTGTCAGATCATCTTTGCGTATCTCCAATTCCGGAGCCGCCAACAAATCATTTTTCGAATAAGGATCTATTGAAAATGAGAGAAATTGGCCGGAGATAAGATCATATACGCCTTGTATGCGGGCGTTGCAGACTGGTTTGTATGCATTATTTACACCTGAAAATGAAGTAAACAGCCGTTCGGGAAGTTTGATTATAGTACTATCCTGAACTAAAACACGTTTATATTTATTTAAAAAGGAAGGCGTAGTGCCAGCTTCATCTATGTTCGCCCTTGTTTGGATTATCAGAGCAAGAATTGATTTGAAAAAATCAAGACATTCATCTTTTATTTTCTTGCTAATGGCTTGTTTACTTGCCAGAATTGAGTAGTTGACTGAATAGCTCGCAGCAATACTGTTAAAGCTTGGAGTATCAAGCACTGAAAGGGTGCAGACCATTGCCAGAAAGTTGCATGGATCAATTTTCCGGGGCTTTCGCTTCATGAAATTTGTTTTCATTGCCAGATCAAGAATGTCCTTTTTAGAAATTCCTTCAACATCAATTATGTCGAAAAAACTTTTTTGAGATTTTTTTTCATGATATCAGATTTTTGTTTACTTTTGCAATAGTATAAATACTATTAATAAAAACCAAACAAAATGGGGTACAAAGTCAAAATTCAAAGAGTTGAAAGAGGGAGCACAAAATCCTTCTATGTAAACTTTCCTGCCGCGGTTGCAGAAGCTTCAAACATTGAAAAGGGAGAAGAAATGGAATGGTGTATTCACGACAGGAATACTTTCATTCTAAGAAGAATTGACAAAGCCAAATCGCTTATCAGCAAAAAGAAACAATAATTAAGTTGACGCGTATGCCTTCGAGGGCTTAAACATTTTTAATACCTGAAGCTGAACCATCCGGCATTGATTCGCCTGACGGGAATTCGTGAAATAAACGCTGCTATGGCAAGCACAGTAAAAAATACATAAACAAAATCGGTCCATATGATTTTGACCGGATAAATATCGCTGATGAAAGTATCACCTCCGGCAAACCGCACCAGACCAAAGTTTTGCTGAAGTACAATAACAATAATGCTGATTAAAAACCCAACCATCATTCCTGTAAGACAAATAATAAAACCATGCGAAATAATGACCCGTCTGATTTGTTGAACACCGGCGCCCAAAGCATAAAGTGTCGAGAGGTCTTTTTGTTTGCTCAGGATTTCAAGAGTTAGTGTTGAAATGATGGTGAATGATGTGATGAGCAGAATGAGTGCGAGAATCAGAAATACAATCAGCTTCTCGCTTTTCATGATTTTGTATAGTGCCTCTTCCTGCTCCATTCTGTTTTTCACGTTGAATTCGTCACCGGCCATATCCTGCAGCTCATCCTCAATACCGGGAATCAGACTTTCATTGCTGATGCTGATTTCCACGGCAGTGGAAATGGTTTCGTATTCCAGCAAATCCCGGGCAAGCGATAGAGGAACGACAATGTATTTTTCATCAAATTCCTGTTGAACCGAAAACATGCCTCCGGCAATGGCGCTTCTGGAGCGGAACGACGATGATATGTCGGCCGACGCTGCCGATGTTCTTTTCGGGCTGTAGAATGTGAGCGGCGTTGTGAAATCATTGATATTGATACCAAGGGAATAAAATATTCCTGCACCAACAAGCGCATAGGGCACACTGTCTGTGCCAAGGTTGCTGCTGCCGTTCAGCATGAGCGGTTTGAATTTCTGTTCGAAACCTTTTCCGGGTTCCACTCCTTTGATATATACCACTTGCTGCCGGTCGCCGTAACGAATCATGCAGATATCTTCCACCACATAACTGACATGCTCAACACCGCTCAGCAAGGCAATCCGGGAAGTATCAATCCTGTTGTTCTGAAAATATTTTCCGCTGACCGGCTCAATGCGCAGTTCGCTGTGAAAGTTATTGAACATTGTGCTGATCATGCCTTCCAGTCCGTTGAACGCAGAAAGCACTATAATCAGCGCTGCTGTTCCAACAGCAATGCCCCAGAATGAAATGCCTGAGATGATGTTGATGATGCTGAACGATTTTTTCGATCGCCAGAAACGAAATGCCATCCAGGGTATCCATTGTTTTCGGGCCACAGCTATGATTTTAGCGCGTTGTCAATTTTTTCCATGTAATCCAGACTGTCGTCGATGAAAAACTTTAGTTCAGGAATAATGCGTACCTGTTTGCCAATGCGCTGTCCAAGAAGTTTACGAATTTCAGATGTATAAATCTGGATATCCTGAAACAATGATTCTTTGTTTTTAACACCGAAGAGACTCAGATACACTCTGGCAATACTCATATCCGGGCTTAGCCGCACTATGGTGACTGTAATCATGGCGTTGCCGAACATGTTTTTTCCGTCCAGCAAAAATATTTCAGCCAGTTCCTTTTGAATCAGCCGGGCTGCTTTTTGTTGTCTGATGCTATCCATGATGCAAAAATACGATTTTTAATTTGCTGATGTACTAATGTGAAAATGTGGGTCTTTGTCCATGTGGGAATATGAGCGACGTTATTATTGGCTGATGTGCTAATTTGATAATTGGCTGATTTGCTAATGATTTGAAATTTTGATGATTTATTCACCCATTAAATTATTTTCAAAGGAGTTCATCACGTGAAACAGCTTGCCACGTTCCACGTGGTGACAAGTCGAGCTCACGATTTCATCGTTCGGTTGAAAATTTGAAAATGTAAGATTTAGAATGTGGGAATTTAGATACCTATAAAATAACACGAATAAGAAGCTTTGTTTTGGATAGATAAGTGATTCAAAGTTCCATGTAATATTAAGAGCTGTAGTGAGAGCTAATAATGCCGGCAAGAATAATTACAACCATTGTTACAATAATTATCAAAAACCATTTTGAAAGTATTTTATTTCGGATAGTCTTGTGCTTTTCGTAAAGATTTCCGAATTCAGAATTGGTTTTGCTGTGTTGTTTGTAAGAAAAAAGACTGAGATTTTTCATTTCCGGAAAATCATTATCAACGCTATCAAAAAAATCATTTCGATTTTTACTCAATCTGCTCATTATCCATACAAATAAGACAGCAAGCGCTATTGCAACAATAGTCAGAAAATACTTCATGAAAATATTCAGTAACAGCATTTGTAGGGACTAAAGATTTTCTGTATCCATAACCTCCCGATACTCCTTAATAAGATTATCAAGGAACTTCTCTGAAGAAAAGTCGAGTGCGCGTTTTCGGGCTTCCTGAGCCAGTTGTG
>DAOPKE010000106.1:0-8952 GCA_035390965.1 Bacteroidales bacterium
TTTGATGAATATATTTCTGTTTTTGTGAGTGTTACGTGTTTTTCAGCAGACCCTACATACAGGATGGCAGTGCATCAACAGACATGCGTTTGATGACTTTCAGCGTGTGAGTGTATTGGTTCAGCTCTTTATTGAAAATGCCATGATGATCGATATTGTCGATGCGTACATGGCCGGATGCATGAATGATTTCTGCGTTACTGAGCAATATTCCGACATGAATAACCTCTCCGTTTTCGTTTTGAAAAAAAGCCAGATCACCCGGTTGAGCTTCAGAAACAAAAGCCACTTCATCGCCCAGCAGCACCTGTTGGTTGGCATCGCGGGGGATAATCAAACGATTCAGCATAAAGACCATTTGAGTGTAACCAGAGCAATCTATTCCAAATGGAGTGCGGCCTCCCCAGCGATAAGGATTTCCAAGGTAAAAACCGGCAGTTTTCACAATTTCACTAATGGAATTTATTTTATCCGGAGTTTCGAAACAACCGCGTTCTGTCTTTTCGTTGCGTACCCGGCTTCCACGTGGAAGATCAAGTTTGATCCCATCTTTGGACCGGATCATGGAAGAAGCTGTGAAAACAAAACGATATGGTTCATTTGTTTTTATTGAAATTTCATCAAGTTGTACCGATTCAGGAATGAACCCTTCATAATCATATTCAGCACATTTAATTTGCAACCAGCCATTGTGGCGGTTGGTAATGATAATATCTTCGCCATATAATAATTCATTCACCATTTCGCTGCGGTGTGATGGTTCTTTGCGCATGGCAACCAAAGTATCAAAAACTCTGAAAGTATTCATCTGTGTTTTCTGTTTTTAAAAATTCCGGTGTTTCGGGGCCTAAATTAAAAATAATATCGAGGACTGAAAGAGAATTTCTGAATCCGTATTTTGTATCGAATGGTTGGTAATAGGGGCGCTGCAACGTCCAATCAGTGCTTTTTTTGAATGCATGGCGCAAATCTGTACAATGATTATAGTCGCCAAATCCATCGGCCATTGTTATAGGTGTGTCAATGAACAACCATTTCCAAAAAATATTTCTCAGTGCTTTATTGAGATCAATCAGAAATTGGTGTTTTTTTTCAAATTCTGCAAAAATAGCATCGGCATAAAACAAAAAAAACGGACTTTTTGAATATGCAGTTGTCAGTGTTTTTTTGTGATAGAGTGGCCAGTTTTCGCTGTAATCAATTTCGACTTCATAGGATGTGCTGCGGTGTCCTTTGGGTTTGTGAACCGGCACTACAAGTGGCCTCACATCGTTCGGACCTCCGATATGATAATGATTCCGAAGTGTTTGTTTCGGATATGTTTCGTGAATATCAATAATCACTTCGTCGCATGAATGAATGAGTGCAAATAATTTTGCAGGCGGTGCCAGCAGCGATGGAATCAATATTTTTTTTGATTGATTGCTCATGATGGCAAAGATACAAAATTGCATCAGCTATCAGTCGTCAGCAATCAGCAATAGGTGACGACCGAAGCGTTGGTGCTCTGAGAAAGAGCTATGCGGGATTTCTTTATCTTATAATGTGCATTGTGTCTTATGCCGCATTCCTCATGCTCGAACGTCGCCTTTAAAACTTGATGAACTTTCATCTAAAAAAGGAGCTTCACGTAAAACGTGACGTGGTCGCACACCTTGTCCCTGGGGCCTTTGGCCCAAGGCTAACATGTTTAGCGCCGTCAGCGCATCCGATGGTGCCGCGCAGCTTTCCTTTACGCCTTCGGCCACAATTACGTTATGCGTTGTGCTACAAAATCAGGCGTGCGCCTGCATGATTGCCATGACAAACAGGTAAGCCATGTATCCGACAACAGCGAATTTCACAATATTACTGATGATGATGCCTGGTTTTGTTTTTCCGAATTGTTTTTCTGCAATGGCTGGTGCAACATAATCAACACTGATGACTACGAGTGTAATGGCCGACAAAATCAGAATCTGAAAAGTATAGAATGGGGGTTCATTCATGAGTTGCAGCATCAGCAGTCCAGCCAGTCCGAATGGTGTTCCGGGAATTTTTTTTACGAAACATCCAAGCAATCCCAGAATCATAAAAACCGCTCCGATAATAATCCAGATTTTATCACTCCAGATGAATTCGCTCCAGGCGAGTTTCATCGTAATTTCAGCCACCATTTTCTATCAATTTGGTGACAAAGATAGAAAAGATTTTTCTGTAAATATGTAATTTTAAGAAAGTTGCGAATATGACACAATTCAATTGCTTAGTCGTTTTTTTGTGGCCTTACGATAGTAAAATTCAATCAGATTAAATCATTTTCAGAAAGCAATTCCAATGTTGAATCCGAATTTGATTCGGGTACCGCTTGCTTTTGAGCCGAGCATTCCAAGGAAAAATCCGCCTTTGGAAAGGTTGGCATCATAGTTTTCGTTTTTCACATAGCTCATGTAGGCAGGTCCCAGAAAAAAATCCACGGTAAAACGGTTTCTGAAAAACCACTGATTTCCTACCATCAATGCACCACCTAAGGCATGAGTCCATCCGGGAATCGGATCATCGTAGCGGTCGAGTGTGGTATTGGTTCCTTCTTCGTAACTAAAAGAAGTTGCTGCATATACCCTGTTTTTTTGTCCACCCACAGTATTGTCGGTGAAATAATACCTGATTTCGGGTGAAATACCAAAACCACTTTGTTCAAAATATGTTTCGCTGGCTCCATTGTTCGAACTGACAATATATAGATTGGCAGAAGCACTCAGATTATGTGTTATAAATGTTTCAATGCTCAGCGGGATCATGCTTAACATGGATGCAAACGGATTTGTTTTAATGTTTATCAGCGGCTGTTTATCATTTTCTTCCTGAGCATTGGTAGGCGAAGAGACTATGATCAGTCCGAAAAAAAGAATGCATGTTGATAGATATTTTACCATATGATTTTAGTTGAATATATATTGAATTCATCAGCAATTTGTAATACATAAATTCCATTGGAAATGCCTTTCATTTCAAGACTTGCCTCATTACCTGAAATTTGAATTTCTTTTAATTTTTTTCCATTGATATCCATCAGAAGGACACTGGCCTTTGAGACTTCCGGGAAAGAGATTTTAACCATATTTGCATCATAATCCGAATATGATTTTACCAGGTTTTGATTTTTTTCAAGTATGGATTGAGTATATGATAATTCAAGGTCATCAATGTAAATGGTGCTTCCTGACTGCGGATTATTGCGGTCTGTTGGCATCAGGATAATATTCAAATGAGTTGGGTTATTGGTGTTGCGATAATCAAAATCCGCTTCAAACTGTGTCCAAGTCTGAACAGTTGCAGAGCTTTCAAAACCTGCAGTGGCTATCGTGTCCCAGGTTCCTCCATTGTCTTGCAGCAGAAAGGCACCAATCAGGCAAATGTCATTGTTGTTGGGGTCATATTGATACCATCCACTGATTTTTTCTGGTTTTCCGGTAAAAGGAATTCCGCCTTCAATGGTGGCCGTCATGCTTAGCAGGTCGAAACTGAAATCGCCCAATGTAAGCACTCCAGGCATATTACCTGCAATCGATGATTTAACTGTAATCATAGCTGCATAATTGCCACTATGAACATACACTTCTTCTTTTTCAACTACAACTATCCCCAGAGAGGAGGTTACGTCATTTGGACTGTCCCATGAATTGGGGTTTTCGTATGATCCCTCCGCTGTCCAGTCTTCGAAACCGGCATTGGGAATTGTTGTTTGAGCAGATAACGATGCAAAAATCAATAATGCAATGCCGGTAACGAGAGCTGTTTTCATATTTTTATTGTTTTAAAAGGATGTCGTTGATGGCCTGAACAAAGGTTGGCTTTGGAAGCGCTCCCATAGCCATTTGTGGCTGTTCTTTCATCGGGCAGAACAATATGCTTGGAATGCTTTGAATGCCAAAAGCGGCTGCCAGTTCCTGTTGTTCTTCGGTGTTCACTTTGTAAATGTTTATTTTTCCTTCATATTCTTTGGAAAGTTCGTATAGTATGGGCGCCACCATTTTGCAAGGACCACACCAATCGGCATAAAAGTCAATGATGCATGGAAGCTGCCCTTCATATTTCCACTCTTTGTTTACTTCGTAATTGAAGACTTTTTCTTTGAACGTTTCGTTGGTAAGATGTTCCATATTCGTTTTGGTTTAATTTGCATTGAGAATTATTTCCTGAATCATGCGCACATACTCGCTTTTGGGTAAGGCCCCGGCTGTCATGACGGGTTTCCCGTTTTTGGGGCACATCATAATGCTTGGGATACTTTGAATTCCGAAGGCATTGGCCAGTTCCTGCTCAAAGTCTGTATTTACTTTGTAGAACTGGATGTTGCCTTTGTATTCTGCTGCGAGTTCTTCCATGATTGGAGCTACCATTTTACATGGTTTGCACCAGTCGGCATAAAAATCAACCACACAGGGCGTGTTGCTCTTGAATTTCCATTCTTTTTCATTGCGGAAATCAAAAATGTAATCAGCAAAATTCTGGGTATTCAGATAAACTACCTGTCCGCTTCCTTCGGTAGTAAAACCCGATGCAGGTTTTTCCGTAGTTGTTTCTTCAGTAGTTTGTTCTGTTGATGAATTAACGGATTCATTGTTTTTGCTTTCCTTTTTTCCTGAACAGGAAATAACGACAAGAGCTAAAAAGGCGACTGACGCAAAGTGTAAAATTTTCATGCTGTTTATTTTATGCAAAGTTACCAACGATTGCTTTTGGTTTTTATGTTGAAATGATGATATAAATCATCCGGTGATTTTTTATTGTAAACAGATTTTTGTTATTTCAATTTCATCCCAAGATTATGCATCATGAATGAAAGAATATCTGCTGCTTCGTCTATCTGCTTCGATGTTGGTTTACCGGCTCCGTGTCCGGCCATTGTTTCAATCCGGATCAGTACAGGATTGTCTCCCTCGTGTTTGTATTGCAGTTCTGAAATGAATTTGTAAGAATGAGCCGGAACTACGCGATCGTCGTGATCGGCCGTTGTAACCATGGTTGCCGGATAATTCACTCCTTTATTTATATTGTGCAGCGGGCTGTATTTGTAAATATATTCAAAGTCTTCTTTGTTGTCACTTGAGCCATAGTCGCCTGTCCATGCCCATCCAATGGTGAATTTTTGAAAACGCAGCATATCCATCACTCCTACAGCGGGCAAAGCTACTTTAAATAATTCAGGACGTTGAGTCATGCAGGCGCCAACCAGCAGACCTCCGTTGGATCCCCCTTGTATGGCTATTTTTGATGAATTGGTGTAACTGTTTTCAATCAGGTATTCTGCGGCTGCAATAAAATCGTCAAACACATTTTGTTTCTGATGTTTTGTGCCTGCTTCATGCCATTTTTTTCCGTATTCACCTCCACCACGCAGATTCACTACTGCATAAATACCACCTGCTTCGAGAAACGGAATAGCGGTGAGACGGAAACCCGGGGTCAGACTGATATTGAATCCACCATATCCATACAGCAATACAGGTCGCTCTCCGTCCATTTTAGTATCATACCGATAAGTGAGAAACATCGGAATTTTTGTTCCATCCTTGCTTTCGAAGAATACTTGTTTTGTGATGAATTCTTCAGGATTGAAATCGACTTTAGGACTCCAGTATTTTTCGTTGTTGCCGGTTTCCATATCATATCTGAAAATGCTGTTGGGCATGGTGTAGCTTGTGTAGGAATAAAAAAATACGGATTCGTCGCGGTTTCCCGATGGGCCTCCAATGGTGCCGATTCCGGGTAATCCGATCATTTTTTCTTTTTTCCCGTTTGTGGTAAAAATATAGAGACGGTCAGATGCATGTTCGAGATAATTCACAACCAGTTTCCCATTGATATGTGAAACAGACTGAAGTACATTTTCATTTTCAGGAATAATATCGCGCCAAGTGCTGACTGCAGGGTCTGTCGGGTCAATTGAAATCAGCCGGTTATTCGGCGCGCCGTCGTTTGTGAGTACATATAATTTTTCATCTATAACATCAATAACGTTGTAATCGAATTCAAATCCATCGGCTATCTTTGTCCATTTGATATCAGTGGTTCTCGCAGGACTCACCCACAGAGCGTTTCCACTGGTGCTTTCACTCTCGCTCAGAAACATATATTTTTCATCTTCATCGAGATAAATGCCGTAATTACGAAGCGGATATTCTTTGTTTTCATAAACCAAAATGTCTTTGGCCTGCGATGTTCCGAGTTTGTGATAATAGACTTTGTGAAATTCATTTTTTGTTGAAAGGGCTTTGCTTTCGTCTTTAACATCATAAGCCGAATAAAAGAAGCCGTCTTTATACCAGGCAATGCCTGAAAATTTTGTCCATTTTACTACATCAGAAAGCATTTTGCCGCTTTTGATTTCCATAACCTGAATGTCGTTCCAGTCGCTGCCTCCCTTCGATGTTGAAAAGGCCATGTATTTGTAATCTTTTGATATCGAATAACCACTTAAAGCGGTTGTTCCATCTTCTGATAGTTTGTTTGGGTCAAGCAAAAGCCGTTCAGTTCCTTCATATCCGTTGCGGATGTACAAAATGCTCTGGTTTTGCAATCCTGTATTTCGGAAGCAGAACACCCAGGGACCTTTTTTAAAAGGAATGCCCGATTTTTCATAGTTCCAGAGTTTTTGTAATCGCTCTCTGATCTGATCGCGAAATGCAATATCATTCAGATATTGGTTTGTAACGGCATTTTGTTTTTCGACCCAGGATTTGGTTTCTTCTGAATTTTCATCCTCAAGCCAGCGATAGGGATCTGCTACCTGTGTGCCGAAATAATCATCAGTTACTTCATCCCGATGCGTTTGGGGATATTCGATTCCCTGCGCTGAAAGCAGTGTTGAAAAAAGAAGGAGTGCCATAAAAAGAACAGTATTTTTCATATCTTGCATTTGATTACTTTTGTATTCAAAGATAATTAAAAAATTATTTCATGAACAGAAAGATTAAATCGCTTCGCGTAACCCGCCATCAGCAATATCTTGATCGTTTCGATTCGGATGAGCTGAAAGAGCTTGTTTTTTTGGCCGAAGAACAGCTTTTTGATGAAGCTGGCCGGGTTATTACGATTGTCAAATATACGCAGTCCGGCGAGTTGGAAGAAAAAGTTGTGAAAACCTATCAGGGAAATATGGTTACTACAGAGTTTTTTATTGATGAAAATGAGTTGAGCGAAAAATCAGTTGCTGAAACCGACGACAACGGACGAATGACTAAGGAAACCATGTATTATGCCGATGGCACACAGTCTGTGAGCGAATTTGAATTTGACGGCGATAAGCCAGTGAAAAAACTGACCATGGATATTGATGAATATGAGCGTGAAATCAGTGGAGAACATATCTGGACATACGACTCCGCCGGCAATCTGCTTCGCGAAGAAGAAATTGAATATGGCGAACTCTCTTTTTATCGCGAAATGAAATATGACGAAAAAAATCATATGACGGAGCTTACTACATTTCATGCAGCAGACGGCCGGCCCTCGCACGAAAAGATGGAATGGGCGGACAACGAAGTTTCGCATGTAATTAAAACCGATATATACGGAAATAAAACCGAGTCTTTTTACAAATACAATGCTCAGGGTGATGCAGAATTCATACGTTTCAGATCACGGGAATATTCTTCCGAAACAGTGGTGAAATATGACGAGAGCAATAATCCGGTACATGAGCTTGAAACCGATGATAAGGGTGAAATTTTGTATGAAGTAGTCAGGGAATACGATCCCGAAACAAGGAATCTGACACGTGTTGAAAACTTCATCAATCGTCAGGGACGTGGAACCAATGTACACTATGTGCTGGAATATGAATACACATTCTATCCGTAAAAAGTAGAACCCGCGTTATTATCGTTTTTTTCTGATTTCAGATCCTTAGCTTTCATTATTATGATATGGATTGAAATTTTGTGTCTGCCAAAATAGCTGTAATTACATGCTGTTCAAATAAATGATTTTATTCAAACATGCATCAAATCATTTATTACAAAAAGCAGCATATTCAAAATCCGCATTGTGTGTGAAAAAATCATTTTCATATAAAAAAAATCACGATTTATGTTAAAATCTCAGATAAATGTATTAAATTGGCCGTCTAATTAATAACAAAAATCAGGGGTTATAGATTGAATTTGTATGTGGGGATTCTGAAGTATTGACTATGAGTGCTTGCTGAGTTCATCTGCAAATCCGGAGATTTTGTTGTTAAGTGTTTAATGTTAATCACTTAAGTTTATTGATATGAAAAATCTCTGTTTGTCGGCAATTGTATTACTTTTTTGGGGTCTGACACTGTCAATGGCGCAGCCGTCTGTGAATCCGGAGCAAACAAATTATACTGCTCAATCAGGATTTGTGGCAAATCTTGGTCAAAGTGAAATGTTGCAGGATCATTTGTTTTCGTGGAAGCACAACAATGTCTTTGCGTATTTCATGAAAGACAGAATTGTTTTTCTGACACAGGAAATCAGGCACGAAGAGAACCCCCAGTCTGCAGAAGCCAAAGCAAAAGGTGATGAAAATAGGGCGAAACGTCTGGCTGCAAAAACATATGTGAGCCGGTTTGACCTTGTTTTTGAAAATGCCTTGTCAGCAGTCGAAATTCAAGGTGAAGATGAAAATTCTGTTCAGATGGATTTTTATTATGCTCATTGTCCTGAAGGGTTATTAAAGGTTCCGTCATTTAATAATATCAGATACAAAAACATCTGGCAGAACATTGATTTGGTTTTTACGTTTGATGGAACTTCTTTGAAATATTTCTTTGAAGTAGCTCCCGGAGCGAATATCCATGATATTGTCCTTCGCTGGGATGGTGTTGAAAACCTTGAGTTGAATGATAAAGGAGAGCTTCAATTCAATCTGGGTGCATTTACATTTTATGGGCATCTCTAAAAACTCAAAAACCGCATCAACACTGTTGATAAAGGCTGTTTA
>DAOPKE010000107.1:0-8882 GCA_035390965.1 Bacteroidales bacterium
AAGCATATGAAATTGATCCGGATCGCCGGGAGATTTATCCGGATTTGATTGTGTATTACGAAACGAACGGGAAATATGCGGACAAGGAAAAAGTATTGATACATCAACAGGAAATTGCACCCTCATCGCCTGGAATGATGGCGTGGAATTACAATGCGCTGGCGACACTCGGAAAAAACGCAATTGTGCTGACCGGTGGCGACAACGATACTTATCAGAAATGGACTTTGCAGGCGGTTTACAATATCAGACCCGATGTACGTGTGATCAATACCAGTCTGATCATGATAGAATCGTACCGCAACAGGCTTTTTGCAGAAACGGGTATTGCACCTTTTACAACAGCCGTTGACTCATCCAATTACCAGACTTACACGCAGCTGATTGTTGAACATATATGCCGCAACAGTGGCACAAGGCCGGTATACATCTGTAATTCGGTTCCGGAGGAACACTATGCATCATTGAAGGATAGTTTATATCTGGAGGGCATTGTGTATAAATACAGTCCTGAACGGTACGACAATATTGCAGTAATCCGAAGGAACTATGAACAGATCATGTTGCTGGATTATATTGTTGCTCCGATCTCGGCCGATGTTTCCAGGGCAATCGTTGTCAATTCAAATCTGAATTATATTTCTGCATTCATTCAGCTGTACGACCATTACAGGTTGTGTGGTGAACTGGATAAAGCTGTGCAGCTGGCATCCATCCTTGAAAAGATTGTGACTGCATCGGACAACGCTGAGTATCGGAAATATGTGGAAGATTATCTGAAAGAAAATAACGATGCTGGCAGAGAGTAGGCATGCGGCAACTTTGGTTGGTTCCGACAACGAGCTCCTGGAGCGGGTTGCCGGAGCCGATCATGCTGCATTTACCGAACTGTATAACCGATGGGCGGGAAAAATCCGGTATTTTTTTCTTCGCTTGTACAACTATGATTATGATACAGCCGATGATCGCACGCAGGATACGTTTCTCAAAGTGCTTGAAAATGCGCAAAAGTTTGATCACGATCAACGCTTTTCTCCCTGGCTGTATGCCATTGCATGTAATCTGTACAAAAACGATGTACGACGTCGGAAACTTGATCAGCATTTCCGCGAAGCTGCTATTGCTGAAACAACAGTAGAAATGCCGTCTGCAGAACGTAAGGTGGAAATTCAGTCTTCAGTAAAACTGGTTCATCAATATCTCGAAAAACTCGACCCCGAAGTGAAATCAATATTTCTTCTCCGACATGCGGGAGAGCTCACTATTCCTGAAATCGCGCGTGTGACTGGATGTCCGGAAGGAACCGTAAAGTCGCGTTTGTTTTATGCCATGAAAAAAATGTCGGAAAACCTGCAACCACACACAATAAACGAATGGATATGAAAAGTGCTGATTTGTTTGAGGATTTTGAAAAACTGCTATTAAGCAAAGAATACGAGCAGCTGAATGAAGCTGAAAGAAATATTATTTTCATGTACTGCTCCGGTCCGCAGGAATACAGTGCCATGCGTTTATTGATGCAGCAAAGCCAAACAATGGCAGCAGAGAGCAATACCATGACTCCGCCATCCGGTGGCGCAGAACAGGTTTGGGCACGCTCTGTCATGCAAAATAACATCAACGAAAAACCGCATGGGTTCAATCGTACAATATCTGTGTGGTGGGCTGCAGGACTGGCCGCTGCGCTGATTCTATCGTGGCTGATCAGGTTCCCGGCTTTCACTCAGAAAGAGGTTCCAATGCTTATCCCGGATGTTACTACTCGTTTGATCACTGAGGTAAAAACCGACACGGTGATCAAAGAAGTTCTGGTATATATTCATCCCGAAACACAGGCTGACACTTGTATACCTGAATCGTCAAACGACGTTGTTTCTTATGGCGGTATGGTGTATGTGCAACCGGTCAGTTCGGTCGATGAGAACAAAATTCAGCGGCAGGGAACCAATGCGAGCGAAATGGGCGATCTGGCTAAAATGCAGGTAACCGTGTACTGATGCTTTTTTGAAGCATTGATTATACAATCACAATTCCGCCTGCATCAACAGCCTCAGATTTACCAAGAAAAATAATTTCCTTGTTTTGTCGATTGGCGATTTCGGCCAGCAGCCTTGCATATGAGCTGCCCCGCGAGCCGGTGAAAAACACTTTGTCTTCGGACTGTCCGAGTGTGCCGCCGATGAATCCGTTCGGGACTCCTGAAAGCGTGATTTTGTCGGGCTTTACAAAATGAATGATTTTGTTTTTTTCTTTTAACTCTTTTTCTATTCCGGCATCGGATGTTATAAACTCGCTCCCTATGCGGGCCAGATTGCAGGCAATGTATCCTTGTTTTACAGAAATAATATCTGCAGATTTTAACTGCGACAGAATTGATTCATCGGTATGTTTGCTCACGACTGCGATTTCATCGTCGCAGAAAACGTTGTACAATGCGGTGTCGGGATAACGGAATCCGACTTTTTTATTTCCCTGAATGAACGGGATCTGCAATTCATTGAATAGTGCAGTGATGTCGGAAGGCGCATTGGGAGACAGAATCCATTGATTGTTGATATGCGCCATAAATATATCCGGATGTCCGCAAATGGCCGGATAAACAATATTGCCTGCATCGAAAAGCGTGATTTCGCCGTATGTCCGGAGATTTTCAACGAGGGCTGATGCCCGGTAATCAAGAATAAAATGCATAAAAATCTCCTTTGTTTATGAGCGCGTCTGTCCGAAAAAGTAAAGATACTCCTTTTTCCTTAAAATAATTGGCATTGCACCGATTGGGACCCACAGCCGAATTGATGTCGGACGGATGCACAACAAATCCTTTGATGGAATGATCCGATGACATCTGTTTTTCGAATTTCCGCTGCCACACGCGTGCCTGCACGTGTTGCCGGAAAGCCGGAATCCACGGGCCGGCCAGCAATGTGCCGTTGTCGAGAAATCCGGAAGGATGCAGTCCGATTTTATATACCTGAACGCCGGCTTGCAGAAAGAGTTCCAGCAAATCGGCCGATTGTTCAATGGCTTCTTCGACAGTTAGTGGCGTATATTCATTGTTTGTGTAAAGCTGCTCCAGATCTGTGTCGCGGAAGACGAGCAGAGGATAAATCCGGGTTCCTTTTGCACCACAGCGGATAATTTCTTTTGCTGTCAAAAGATCTTTTTCAGGCGTGCTGCCGGGCAATCCGATCATCATTTGCATACCAAGTGTGAAGCCATGTTTAATAATTTTCTCCGCAGCTTCATATACAACAGCAGAGGTATAGCCGCGTCCCGAAAGGCGCAATACTTCATCGTCGAGCGACTGAACACCCAGCTCAATAATACTGACTCCGTATTGATTTAGCAATTGAAGATTCTCATCTGTAATGGCATCGGGGCGTGTGCTGAGGCGGATGTTGCGGATGGTTTTATTGGTGATATATGGTTGAACAATTTTCAGATATTGCTCTTGTTTATCTGCTGGCAAAGCGGTAAAAGATCCACCGAAAAACGCCAGCTCAGTGATGATGTTGCGCTCTTTTGTAGTTGAAAGATGTTGTTCAATAATATTTTTTATTTCATCTGTATCCGGCACCGAATGCTGTCCGCTGATGTGTTTTTGATTGCAGAAAACGCATTGCTTAGGACAGCCAAGTTCCGGTAGAAAAACAGGTATGATTGAGTGAGATTTCATTAATTATCGGTGAGCGGTGATTAGTGAGCGGTGATTTCAGTCTGACTGTGTCCCAGAGCGATTTTCCTCATTCAGACTTCACTTCTTTATTCTCACTTCCTTGTTCGGCTTGTTCCGTCAGAAGGCACGGAATGTTCATAATTCTAGTAATACCCTTCACGTTTTCTGATAACCCATTCAGTAGTTACAAGTGCCAGAATAATAAAAAGAATCCACTTCCATTCAAGCAGATCGATGTATTTGTTTTCGCGGTAATAGGTTGATTGAACCAGATTGTTTTTTTTGAGAAAATCGGAAATGTCATTAAGATTCTCCGGACTCACCATAATGCCACCGGTTTGATGAGAAATCAGTTTCATCAGGTTGAAATCGGCTTGTGTATTGGCCAGTTCAGGGTTGTAGCTGTCAACTGTTATTCGTCCGCTTTGTGAGTATGGATATTGTTTGCTTTTCACCTGAGCTGTAAATGAGTATTCGCCTGGGCGCAGTCGTCCGCAGTTGAGCGAATAACCAGAGCCATCTGGCAGGAAGGAGCAGGCAAAGTTTTTTCCGCTTGAGTCGCGTAAAACCAAATCAATGGGTTCACTGTTAATCAGTTCAAAATTCTGATTAAAAAGTTCAGCGCTGAATGTGATGGGTTCAGTTTCGGAATGTGTTGGCTCGTAAATCACTCGAAACCGGCTTCGGTCGCTGTTCTGACAAAGGAACTGAGCAATGCGCGACATAAAAGAATCAAACAATTCGTGCGATCTGTTTCTTTGAAAATCATACAATTTCCAGCGCCAGACTCCTTCTCCAAGCAGGAATGCCCATCGTTGTCCCTGAACCTGACTCATGCACAGCAGCGGTTGTGATGTAATGACATTGCCGATACGTTGGTACATTAAAACATCAGTGCCTGGAGCAACATTGTAATCGCCGAAGGCCGCTGTCAGCGGAGGCATTGTTTTTATGAAATCAGTTTCTTGTTGTGGGATTGAGAATAATGCGAAATTTTCATTAATAACTCCAAGCACTTCATTGGCGGCTGTACTACGCAATCTGACATTAATTCCGGCATTTAATGTGTTTAAAGAAGTGTAGTTTGTCTTTGATCCGGTAATCATCCAAACCGGAATCCGTGCGGTCTTTGCTTTTTCAATCAAAGGACTGTTGCGGGTATTTGCTGTTGGAATCTGATGCAGAATCAGTAAATCATAATCTGAAATGTCGCCTGCATTGGCTTCGCCTGTAACAGCATTGACCGAATAGTTCAGATTTGATTCAAGTGATGTTCGGATGGCCCTGATGTCGGGATGTGGAGCCGATGCAACAATAAGCACTTTCTTCTTTTCGTCCGCAACATTAAAGTAAAAAACACGTGAATTGTTGGTGATATTTTTCTCACCATTTAAAACAGAGATGGAAACAACAATTTTGTTCAATCCTTTTTTATCGGCAAATCCGCGGATATTGAAAACCCTCGAAAACTGATTGCCTGAAACATCCAGTCTTGAATTGAAAATATTTTTTTCATTGTGCGTTACGTTCACCTGTATGTTCTGTCCGGCGGCTTGCAGAGCCGATACTGAGAATTCAACCGGGAAGTAATTATTGAAAACAACATCACGGTTTCCGGTAAGCGAAGTGATGGCTGCATCGGTATGTAAACTTGTATCTCCTGTTGCGACTGTGAAAACCGGGGTCTGGATTTGCTCTGCAGCGGCCAGAGGATTAATTCCGGCATTGAAAATCCCGTCGCTGATGAGTATAATACCTGCCACATTTTTATTGATGTAGCGATTGCGGATTTCGTAAAACACATTACCAATATCAGTCAGATTTCCGTTGTAATCGGCTTTAGGTCCGGCATGGAGCGAATCGCTGAAATGATAGCGGGCGATTTCGAGATTGTTTTCCATTCCGTCAAGCCAATCATCGATCATGACTGGTAATTTGTTTTTTACAAAATCAGAATCAGCCGAAGCAATCATCGATTTTGAATTGTCGGAAGCTACAATCAGCACGGGATCATTGCTTACCTTCACATTGAGGCGGATGAGCGGTTCAAGCAGAAAAAATGCAAGCAGAGTTACAACGACAAAACGGAGAGAAAATAAGAGATATCTGATTCCCGGACGCCATTTTTTTGATTTTTTTCCTGTATATAACACTATAGCGTAAACCGCACCCAGCGCTATACACACAATGATTAACCACAGCGGATATCCGGAAATCAGACCCATAATGAATTATTGTTGCATAGCACCGCAAACGCTGATGACCTGACCGGAAACATAGTCGGCCAGTTCAGAGCCCAGAAATACAGCCACATTGGCCACATCTTTCGTGGTGCCGATTCTTTTCAGCGGAATATCATTGATCCATTTGTTACGGACATCATCCGGCAGTTTGGCAGTCATTTCTGTTTCGATGAAACCAGGAGCGATGGCGTTGCAGTGAATATTGCGTGAACCGAGTTCCTGCGCTATACTTTTGGTGAAACCAATGATACCAGCTTTCGAAGCAGCATAGTTTCCCTGTCCGGCATTGCCTTCGATTCCAACAACAGAGCTCATGTTGATGATTGAGCCAAAACGCTGTTTCAGCATGACTTTCTGAATGGCTTTGGTCATATTGAAAACTGATTTCAGGTTGACGGTGAGCACGAGATCCCAGTCCTGCTCTGTCATTCGCATGAGCAGATTGTCGCGGGTGATGCCTGCATTGTTCACTAGAATGTCAATGACCGGGAATTCGGCAGTGACATCGTTGATCAGCTGTTCGCAGTCTGCAAACACTGATGCGTTGCTGGCAAAAGCTTTTGCTTTGACACCCATTTTTTTAAGTTCTTCAACAAACTGCTGTGTTTCTTCGGTCACAGCCAGGTCGGTTATAATTACGTTTGCACCGTTTTCGGCATAGGTCTGAGCAATGGCTTTTCCGATTCCTCTTGCAGCACCTGTGATGATGGCGGTTTTGCCTTCCAGAAGTTTCATTTTCTTTGTTTTTGAATTTGAGGATGCAAAAGTACAATTAAATGTGCTAATATGCTAATGCGTTGAAGCACAACGCACAATGCACAATGCGCAACGATTTGCTAGTGGAAAGTCCTTAAGTAGAAAAGTGACTTTAATGCATGCGGCATGCGGTAGCTTCGCTCCCACACGGCTCACTCGCTCTGTATTTGACGGGCGGCACAAAGCTCAAAGCGCAACGCACAATGAATAATTAAGCTGCGCACTCGCTCTTTCTCATCCACAGAGGAGCCATTCACATCTGTTAGCTTTTATCTCGTATTTTTTGCGGCATCTAATATTCACACATCGCGGTACCTGTCACAGCTTGTCGCGTTTTACGTGATTTCACGTGAGGCGCCACATCGGCGAAGCCGCACATGCGCGACTGTGTCACGTTTTACGTGAAGCGCCACATATGTTTGTATTTCTGATCTCGTATCTCGTATTTTCACTGATATTTAAACCGCTTAATGCTTTTCTTCGGTGTTTTTTCGAATTCTTCTTTCATGATTTCGAAGTCGGCAACCCGCATATAGGATGCCAGGTGATGATTTGCTTCTTTGATAATCTCTTTTATTTTGTGAGGTAATTGCTCTTCAGTAATTCCATGTTTTTTCATGTAATCAGCATCCGGGACAATGAGCGCTACAGGCTTGTTTTTTCTTTCCACAATAAGTACTTCGAGAAACAAACGAAAATTTGCAAGTACGGCTTCAATCTCTTCAGGATAAATATTCTGTCCGGATGCGCTCAGAATCATGTTTTTCATGCGGCCGCGGATAAAAATATTTCCGTTTTTGTCAACTGTGCCTATATCGCCTGTGTGCAGCCATCCGTCATCATCGATCATGGCTTTGGTTGCTTCAGGATTTTTATAATATCCCAGCATTACATTGCCACCTTTCACCATAATTTCACCGCTGATATTTTCAGGATCCGGCGAGGCGATCTTTAGCGTAAGTTGCTCCACAATTTTACCGCAGCCCTGAAATACAGTTGTTCTCCAGCCACGATATGAAATCAGTGGACCACATTCAGTCATGCCATAGCCAACCGTAAACGGTAACCGTATTTGGCGGAAAAATTTCTCTGCCTCCGGATTGAAAGATGCTCCTCCAATGACCAATTCGCGAAATTCCCCACCTAATGTTTTGGTAAGTTTTGCTTTGATTTTATTGAGTAGAATGCGACGAATTCCGGGTATGGCCAGCAATATTTTCATGGCCGGTTTCGAAATTACAGGGCGGATTTTTCCATTATAGATTTTTTCAATGACCAGTGGAACAGAAGGAATCAGGTTGGGTTTCACTTTTCCAAAGGCCTCAGTTATTGTTGATGGAGCTGGAGTTTTTGTCAGAAAGGTGATATGACACCCCAGCGTAAAAGGGAAAACGAATTCGACCAGACAGCCGAAAGCATGGGCCAGAGGCAGGAAAGACAGAATGCGTTCGCCGGGATCCATTGGCATAAATTTACGTGCGAATTCGATGTTACCCAGCAAACTGCGTTGCGGCAGCATCACACCTTTAGAAAAACCTGTCGTTCCGGATGTATAACTGATTACAATTAATTCATCCGGTGTCTGGTGGCGATAATTTACATTCTCAGGCTGAATACCGTCAGGATGCGATATTTTGAATTGTTCTATAATTTGTTCAAAGCGATCTGCTTTTGTCTGATCTGAGGCATTGAGGACAGAGAAGTCCCGAACGCGAAGAGCCATAGGAATGGCCGGCATTTCATTCAGATCCAGCGTTTTAAAGACAGATTCTTCGGCAAACAGCAAAACCGAATCGCTGTGGTTCACAATGGTGTGCATGTCGGCAGGTCTGAAATCGGGCAGAATGGGTACGATGACAGCTCCATAGGTAATGGTCGCCAGATAAATTTTACACCAGTTTGCCGAATTTTTTCCAATCAGGGCAATTTTATCACCTTCTTTTATGCCGATGGCCTTAAAGCCTTCATGTAGCATGGCTATTTCAGTTCCGATCTGGCCAAAGGTCCAGGTATCACCATCGTAATCCGAAAGTGCTTTCAGGTTGAAATTATTTCTGATGGTCATTTGCATGTAGCCGTTGAAATCAAACGGCATAACAGAATCAGGTATAATTATGTTAGTCATATTTGGAGGAAATAAGATTCAAATGTATAAATAGGGCCTGCTGAAAAAGTCACCTTTGTCAGATTTGAATAATCTGAGGACG
>DAOPKE010000108.1:0-8809 GCA_035390965.1 Bacteroidales bacterium
TTGCGAAGCTAGTCCCGCCGGGCTACGAATTTGGCTCTGCCCCATTTTACGAATTTGACATTTCTGATTTATCAGAAATTCAAATGAGTAAAACCAGAATCAACCTTCCATCTAACACTTTTGATACTATCGTGACTTGATGGACAATCAAATGCAATCAGCTCTCATTTCCAAAAATATTCTAATTTTGAAAAAACAATTCATATGAAAACAACCATCCTGTTCATCCTGTTTTCGCTGGCCGGCATCGTTGCATTCAGCCAGGGAAGCTCATTGTATGCTGAGATTACCAAGACCGACATAACGCTGACAACCAACTTCAGCATGGAAACGGTCAGTGTTTTCGGAATTCATCTCGGGATGACTGTGGAAGAAGTCATGGCTACTTGGGCGGGAAATGATGACCTTTATTATTATGAGGATAAAAATCACGGCACAAAAGATTACAGGATATACGTTTATGACACAGATGAATCCGGTAAAAAGAAAAACTGCATTCTGTATCTCATCTGGACCGAAAACCGCAGCGAGTTAAACCGGATTACTGTTTTCAATGATTTTGAAACTTACCTTCAAGGCAATACCAAAAAACTTCTCAGCACAGAAGCCGTTGACAGTAACTCGGATTTTTATAAAAAATATCTTGGGGCTCCGGATAGCTCAGCTGTGACACTCGATCTGCCTTCGATCGGTTATAAGCATACAACTTTTTATTATCCTCATAAATTTCTGCAGGTCACACTAAAACAAGACGGAGATAAAGCATCAGTCGTGTTTGCAATCTATGTCCTATAGTGTACCTCTAAAAACCTCATTTTGTATGAAATCAATCTTTAACCAATTAAACACCCATGAAAGTCACTTCAGCACAAATCAACGAAATTGCCCAAATGCTTGAGGGAGGGATGTTTGTTTATATCAACCCTGAAACATTTGAAATGGAATTCATTCCCGATTTAGACGATTTCGGAGATTCGGAGCTCTGGGAAGAGTTGCACAATAAAGTGACAGAAGAATGGAACAGCCTTGTGATTGAGCCCATGGAAACCTGGGAATCATTTAAGATTATGGAGAATTTTATTTACGAATTACCCGATAAAAAATTTCAACAAAACCTGATTGAAATTCTAAACCGTAAAAGACCATTCGCTCATTTCAAAGCCGCAATCGATAACTCCGACTATCGTCAGCAATGGTTTGATTTTAAAGAAAAAATGTATGAGGAATATGTCAAGCAACAATTGGAAGCAGAACATATTGAATTTGAATAATCAGTAATTGTTTCTTTCACAACAGGAATTTGTACTTTTGACACTGAAAAGATAAAGGCATACAATAAAAAATGTGTTTTTTCTTTTTTATCAAAATTTCAAATCACTTTCGCTGAATGTTCAGATTATACATTAAAATCATATTGCTTCGTTTGTCGGCATTACTCCTGCCGGTGGCACTGGTGCAACCAGTCTTAAGCCAAAATATCCGGGGCGAATTTATTTCCGGTTTCAATCTGGCTCAGGTTGATGGTGATGAAGTGGTTGGATATCGCAAGATTGGCTTCAATGGCGGAGTTGGCGCTGCCCTGCCTCTTGGCAGAAACTGGTTTGTGTCGGTTGAGACCTTATTTAATCAAAAAGGAGCATATAAAAAATTTCCTCCAAACAATAACAATCCAGGGCTGCCATACTACAATCTGCGACTGAATTATGCAGAGATTCCGCTATTGATTCATTACAACGACAAAGATCAGGTTACGGCCGGATTGGGCGTTTCCTATGGCCGTCTGGTATCGATGCGCGAAACCGAACATGGCGTTCTGATTGATTGGCCAACCAGCACAGGCCCTTATTCTTCAGAAGATTTCAACATCCTCGTTGATTTCCGTTTTCGTGCTTTCTGGAAAGTTCATTTTAATTTTCGTTACGCATATTCCATATCAAAAATCAGAACACGATACTATGATAATGGCGCCAGCACATGGGAACGAGATCAATTCAACAATCTTCTCAGCTTTCGGCTGGTATTTGTTTTCAATGAAAAACTGAAATAAAGGCAGCTCAGCAATAAAACATCTTCTTCGGCAAAAGAGTTTGTTTTCTGAACAAATTTTTAAATTTATACGACAGATGAGGGTTTTATGCAACTCCAATCATTTTTTTTGTCTTTATATAAAATATGTTGTATATTTGCAGCCAAATGTCAAACCAAAATCCAAATCAATCATGAGAAAAGTTCTATTGTTAGGTGCAGCTTTGCTTGTTTCGGCAGGCATCATGGCACAAAGCGCCGCAGAAAGGACACTTGTTGGAGCTTCGAATAAGTACAAACAAGTGCAGAAAACGTACAGAATTGAAAAGGCCGGACAGCAGACCTCTGTTCCAGTAACCAGCCCGGCAAAAAACCTTAACACCAAAGCCACTCAAGGCATTACCAAAACGTACATGGGCACCTCGGCAAACTGCTTCAGCGTATTGCTTCCTGAACAGGCTGGCCTTGCTGCAAACGAAGAAACTGGAATAATTATGATGACCCACCGTGCAAACGGCGTTGATTACAACTCTGGTTTCATCCTCTCATCCTTCTCAACTGATGGTGGTTTCTCATTTGATGATTCAACCGTTTTGATCTGGGAAAATACCGGTGGATATATTGCCCGTTATCCGGGTGGTGTTATTTACAATCCAACAGGAAATACCACTCCTGCCAATGCTTATGCAGTTGCTGCCGGTCCTGTCCTCGTAAGCACCTGGGATGGTGGTTTCTATGCTTCTGAAACATTTGGTGGAACCAATTTTGCCTATGATATGACATTGCATGCTGACACCACTGGTGGTGCACAGCCATACAACTTTCTGCCACGTATGCACATGCAGGCACGTGGAAACAAAGTATTCCTCTATGGCGATGCCAATACTGATGATGGTACATATTATACCAGCATTCATACAACTGTCAATATCGGTACTTTCAATACCACAACCAACAGTTTCGACTGGGTGCTTTCAAGCCATACCCCTGATTACATAATAGATGGTTTGGGCAACCCCGACGGAAACATTTATCCTGGTTTGGTTATGGACGATGCAGGAAGCATTGGATACCTGATTTATATCGGTCGTAATGCCGACGCCAGCGACAATCTTACTTATCAGCCAATCATTTACAAAACCACTGATGGTGGTATCAACTGGATTGAGCAACCAGCATTCAACTGGGCTACCTGCCCGGCTCTGCAGGATTTTGCTACTGATTACTCTCCTGTTGGTCGTCCTTTATTCAGCTATGTAAAAGATGCTGTTATCGATGCTGACGGTTATCTGCATTTTACAAACTATGTACATGGTGCTTACAGCGATAATGTTGACTCACTTGGATACTATGCTGTTTACACTGGTATGCAGGGTATTGTTTTCGATACCTATCAGACATCAACCGGATGGGCTTCAATGGCTGTTGATACCATCTACGCCAGCGATCCCGACGAAGCTACAACCCTGATTGATCCGGGTACAGCTGACTATGTTGCATGGGACGATCGCTTCCAGATGAGCCGCACTGCTGACGGATCCAAAATTGTTTATGCATGGATGGATACTGACCCAAGTCTTTCTGAAGTAAACATTTATCCTGACATCATGGTGAAAATGTATGACGTTGCCACAGGAACCATGGGACCAAAAGTAAACGTAACAGCCGGAACCGACTACGATGCCAACAACTATTGGCTCTATCTTGCCGACATCACTTTCGACAAAGGAACTTACTATCAGGTCAATCTGTCAACATCGACACTCAACTCTAACAGCAGTGGCACTGTTGATCACGAATATGTTACTGGCGTTTATCTTGATGAAACAGGAAACCTCATCGCTGGTGTAAACGATCTTCCTTTGGATGCTGCTATTGCCATGTATCCCAACCCGACCTCAGGCGATCTGAATATCTCATTCAACGACCTGGCTGCCGGAAATTACAGTGTTGTTGTTTATAACACCATTGGTGGTGTTGTTCTCAGCCAGAACATTGATGTAAACGGTGCAGTTGTTCGTTCAATCAACATGAACGAATTACCAACCGGAATTTACATGGTTCAGGTTTCAAACGAAAACGGTTCAACAACCAAAAAAGTTATCAAGAACTAATCGTTCTGATCAATACAAAAAAAGCTGTCCGCATTGCGGGCAGCTTTTTTTATTCGAAGTTGTGCTAAGTTTGTGAACTTCGCACAACTTTTTAAATTCGCTGAAAACGGATTTCGCGGTCTTCGCGTCCTTCAAGCATCAATTTCAGCTTTGTAATCAATCCTTTTTCAGCTCCTTCTTCTTCCATAAATTCAACATCTGTTATGTGCAGATAATAATCCACATCACCGATTGAATCTTCTTCCAACGCCTCTTCAAGGGCCGAAAATTCTTCGTCAGTCAAATCAACGATAAACTGATCGGACTCTAAATCAAATATTTTTACCATTTTGTTTGTGTTTGAATAACAAACATAAAAACTTTTTCAATACCTTTTGCATTTCAATGTATTTTTGTATTGAAATGAAAAAAAATCTGCCTCCTTTTTCTGTTGTAATACCTGCTGCCGGTTACAGCGACCGGATGGGAATGCCCAAATTGCTCCTTCCATTTGGCCATCATACTTTCTGCGAAGAAATTTTTATGCGCTATCACCTTGCCGGAGCCCGAAAAATTGTTTTTGTCATCAATCAGCCATTGTTGTCTCCATGTTTAAAACTATTCCCGAATCACACAAACAAACCCGACTTTATTATAAATAAAACGCCATTAATGGGACGCTATAAATCAATAATGATAGGGCTTTCGTGCATACCCGATAACCTGCCGTGCTTTTTGCAGAATTCTGATAACCCCTTGGTGAATGAATCTGTCTTGATAAAACTATTAAGCGAATCAAACCCTGATTACACTGCAATACCCGTTTTTAAAAACAGAAACGGCCATCCTGTTCTGATAGGAACCAACATTATTAAAAATCTTCTCAAATGCACAATGCCAGATGCAAATCTTCGTATTGAACTGCAAAAATACAACACGAAAAAAATAGAAGTTTCTACTGCAGATATTCTGTTGAATATAAACACACCTGAAGACTACAAAGAGATTTTTGGGAGAAATATTTCAAAATGACCATATGAAAACAAAGACTTTCATTCAGTATTCAATGTTTATCGCCATACTTCATCTTATGGCATGCAACAGTCAGGAATGCCGGTTCTGCAACGAAAAGCAACAAGGCGCCATTTATCAGAATATTCGTTCCGAAGGCGATACTTCGGTTTTCTACAACATCTATGTGCCTGCAGGAACAGGCCACAATAAACTACCGCTGCTGGTATTGCTCGACCCACACGGTAACACAGCTCCCGCTTTGAAACAATATACAGCACTGGCCGACCAATACAAGGTTATCCTTGCCGGTTTCAACGCCTCGGAAAATGAAATGCCATTCGGAACAATATGGAATGCTTTCAACCCGTGGATTCATGAGCTTTATAAGAAAGCGCCCATCGACAGCACACTGGTTTTCATTGCCGGTTTTTCGGGAGGCGCAAGAGTAGCAACACAGATTGAAGGGCAAATGAACAACATAATAGCAACAGCCCTTTGCGGTGCAGGTCCGGCCAACATAAGCACCTGGGCTCGCAAAACCGCTCCGGTTATGATGTTCACAGGTACCGGCGATTTTAATTTCATGGAAATAAATAATCTGTATTCGGATTTTAATATCAAACGTCAACGTTCATTGCAACTTTTTGCGGGCACTCACCAATGGCCTCCGGCCAATGCTTTCGAGGATTTTTTTGTCTTGATCAAACATCTGTCCGATCCGGATTTTGTCGCCAGTGAAATGTATTTTTTAAACAATGCTAAAACACATCTCAAAAACCAGCGCCCCGATATGGCGTTCTATTCGGCCTCAAATGCAGCTTTTGCCATAGGTAATGAAAATTCTGAACATTTGAGACATTTTGCTGATAGTCTTAAACGAAATTTTCCACACGACTTTTCGGAAAAAATAATACAATGCTCTAAAACTGAAACAATATTACAAAAGCGCATCAGTTCTATGTTTCAGAATGCTGACACTTCAGAATACTTTTTTCTGGTCGATTCAATAAACAATCAGATTGCAACAGACTCCACAACTCTCAACGCCGACATGATGCGCAGAACGAAGGCCTGGTGCGGAATTGCAGCATATTCATTTGCAAGTCAGGCCCACAGAATGAATGTCCCGTTTCTGTTCAGCATTCTTAGAATGTATGAATACACAGAACCCGGCAACCCCGACATGCTCATTCTGATGTCGGCCTGGTATGCCAAAAACAAGGAATGCATGAAAGCACGCATTTATCTCAATCAGGCCAAGAGACATGGATTCAACAATCAGAAGAAACTGGATTCTATGAAAGAATTTGACCATTGCGAAGACATCCGGAATTAGACAATTCACAAATGAATTAGGGTCTGCTGAGGGGTTATTAAAATTTGTATTTTTGTGCATGGCCGAAAACGATAGCAGCAAGTTGTTTTATTCCATCGGGGAAATTACCGAACGATACAAGATACGTCCGTCGGCACTGCATTTCTGGGAAAAACAATTTCCGGAACTCAAACCCCGCAGAAATAAAAAAGGAAATCGCTTTTATACCGAAGAAGATATTGTATTACTTGACATGATATATTATCTCACAAAAATAAAGGGCTACACACTCAAGGGTGCACGTGAACGCATTAAAGCCGACCGCAAAAACATTGAACGCAATGCAGCTGTTTCAGCCACTTTGCTGCGGGTGAAAGAGTTTCTGTCTGAGTTGAAAGATGGATTGAAATAAGACGTTAAAAATTTTGCCAGTTGCATCTTAAAAGTAAATCGCACAAAATGCAACTCGGAGCCAGGCATTTTTTAATAAAACAGTCATTACGGCCAAACAGTTTATTCAGCAGGAATAATCGAAAGAATGATTTCCAACAAGCTTTTACTCCATTTGTCATAGGCTTCGGGAGTTCCAAAATAGACCAGTGCAATGACATTAACATCATCTGGCATGAGAAGCATAACTGTTGTTGTCATTTCGTCTTTTGATCCGTCTTCATTTGCATAGTATCCCTGACCATCCTGTGCAATAAATGATATGCCATTGTTGTCAAATTCTGACAATTCCTCATTCCATGTGATGTCCTCCAGCAGAGCTTCAACAACATCAAAAGCCTCATTGGCAATATCATCAATAGCGGTTTCCGAATGGGGGTTTTTAGAAGCCCAAATCATGGTAATCAATCTGGATGTTTGACCCTCATCTATCGGAATAATGCTAAATAGACTATCAGTGGTTGTAACACTCCATGAAGCAGTTGGAACTACAATTTCGACAATTGGTTTTCCATTGCTGGAAATCTTAAATGTGCTTTGGGCAATACCCAATAACGACATGAGTAGGAATGCTGCTGACAGGAACAACGTTTTCTTCATGGCCGAAAGGTTTTGATGAATAATTCTATTGATTTGTTGTGAATCAAAGATAATCTAATTTGCATTCAATCAGAATATTTATGTCTGTTCTATTCAAAAAATCACTGAAATGAAAAATTCTGAAATGATTTTGCCAGTTATAAATAAAGGCACATATAGCCAAATTTGTAATCAAATCAGGTGATCAATTACAACTTCAATTCTACTTTTCACGGATCATAAGTCTGAACCATGGAAAATATTAACGAAACCTTGTAACAATTCAGAGCGTATAAACGTTTGAGTAAAAACAATGAACTATGAAAAAAGTCATTATTATTCTTTTTTTTGGAATAATCAGTTCCACAACATTTGCCCAATTCGATATTCTGTTTAATTTTCAGAATCCGACACTACTCAATCCGGCTTCGGTGGGAAGTGATAGTGCCATGAATGTATTTTCTGTCTATCAAAATAACTCCAATCAATTCGGAAATCAATATCATTCGGAAAAAGCAGGTTTTACAGCGCCCGTTCCAAAGCTGCACGGAGGCTTTGGCTTAGTGGCATCACACGAATGGTCTCCATCATTCAATGGCTCAATAACAAATCTGACCGGCATTTACTCATATCATAAAAAAACGAAAAGCAATTTAAGCTTCTCATTCGCACTCATGCCAGAGTTAAGAATAAATGATTTCGACGATTATTCATTTGAAAAAAGATGTCAGTTCAATGTTTCCCTGGCCGCCGGCCTCCGATGGAAAAAATTCACTTTTGGCGCAAGTGGATATAATATCATTAATAGAAATTTTCCAGACAATGGCTTTAAGCTATTTGCCGCTTACAATCAATTTCAGCCAGGAAAACTGCTCGATGATAAAATTCATTTCTCACCCATGTTGTCTGCCTTTACATTTGGAGGAGACGTTTATCTGGTGGCTTCGGGTACATTACGTTATAAGTTTATGCAGGTCGGGGCCGACATCAGCTCTTTTATCTATTTGAAATCAAGACCGGATTTTTTCTTTCATGCAGGCGTCAACATAGGAAATTTCAGCTTGTTGTACCGTTATTGTCCTGACTGGTACCGGACGACAATCAACGAGATTTCGCTGGGCTACCGGTTTGGAAAGAAATAACGAAGCCTCACAAATCCGTGACAGTAACTTCTTTCGGCCTCAATTTCCTGTATACCCCGCCTCGCTTTTCCAGTCGGAGTAGTATATCACCAGATTAGCTTCACTTTTCCATTCGGTGAAATACACTTTCCAGTTTGCTTCGCTTTTCCATTCAGTAAAATACCAGATGCCGGAATCGGGCATGGCCTCAC
>DAOPKE010000109.1:0-8758 GCA_035390965.1 Bacteroidales bacterium
TGTTTTGTCAGGCATCAGCCAACAAAACGTTCAATGAAATTGCTACAATTGACTAAATTATATTTTCTTTTGGTATTACTTTTTTTTGATTTCGATCTCGACCTTGTTTTTTTGTGTATTCTGCACCGTAAGCCTCATGCCGCATGCTTTATGTTTTATTGCATCACTCCCCCCATTCTCAGATAATACTCTGCGCTGTCTTTTTTACCAAGCCCGCTATACGAGGTGCCCAGGTTGATCAGAATTTGTTTGTTTTCCGGACTTTTTGTGTGGGCCTTGAGCAAAAAGTGTACTGATTGTTGATACTGTTTCATGATACCATAAAGTACCCCAAGATTTTCAAGTACTGATGCATTGTTGGGGTCAATGGAATATGACTTGAGTAAATATTTTTCAGAGGTTGCAAAATCATTCCGGACTCTGCCAAATAGCTCTCCGCCTTTGTTCCACGCCGGTGCATACAAACTGTCCACTGTTAATGCCGAATCGATGCAACGGAAACACTCATTCATCATACCGAGTTGATCATATACAATGGCCATCTGGAGCCAGTTTCGGGCCGAGTCGGGTTCATAGGGAACAAGGAAACGGAAAGCATCGATGGCCACAGTGAAATTTTTGTTTTGAATGGCTCCAAGACCAACCAGATAAATGTTGTTGAAAATGGTTTTTTTTGAATTATCAAGACTAACACATGTTTTGTAATCTTCAAGTGATTCTTTGAATTGGCCTACCATGTAATTTGCTTTTCCTCTGAGATCATACACCCCAAAATAGACCGGATGAATTTTCTGTGCCCGGTTCAGGTATGTAAGAGCTTCGTTTGCCAATGCCTGCCGTTTGGGCATGTTTTTTTCAGCATCAGCTTCCTGCAAAAGAACCTCGGCTGCAGAAACATTGACTTTTGCACTTTTCGACGACGTTTTTACATCGGTTAGAAATAGTGTTTTGTTGTTTTTCCACACCAGACTGCGCGAAATTGTTTTCGCGGAATACAGGCCGATGAGTATCCAAAATGCGATTCCGAGCCATTTCACACGTGGATAATACTTGCCGAAATAACACCCTGCAATGATGGCTATCCCCAGCAGCGGAACAAACATAAAACGTTCGTTCATGAATGTGCCAATGTTGAAAAGCAGATTGGATGCGATGGAGAACGTTGCCCAGAAAATCAGTATTCCAATGGAAACAGGTGATTTCTTTTTTAATCCGCGGAAGAAAATGATGATGGAAAATATGACTATGGCGATGGTTATCCATACAACCGGATTGCTGAAATCGGTGATGGCTATTTGCTTTGGATAATAATCGTGCGTAAGCGGATGTGGAAACAGAATCAATCTGAAATATATCAGCCAGGTGAAAACAACCGTTGCAATCTCCTGCATTTTTGTAGAATAAATAAAAGGATTATTCAGTAATTCCGGAGCTATTTCTGTTTCAAGGATTCCACCAACCACCTGTGCCCGAATGAACATGAATAGCGCTGCAGGAATAAGAAGCACGCTCATTGTAGTAAAGTAATCTTTCTTTTTCGCATCGCTGAAAATCCACAATATAAAAGGGAACACGGCAATCCATGTGATGGCATTTTCTTTTGAAAGGAGTGCAATAAAATAAAGGACAAATGCTGCAATCAGTCGCCAGATCTTCGGTTTGGTAATGTAGTCGTACAGTAATACCATGGCTCCTATTGCACTGAGCATGGTGACAATCTCATCGCATCCCTTTATGTTTGCTACGGCTTCGGTGTGCAGCGGATGCGCGGCAAACAAGGCCGTTATGACAAATGGCACTGATAAAAACTTTTCTTTTGTTCCGGACAGAGCGGGGAACAGGCGTCGCAGAAAAGAAAACAAAACAAGAAGCAAGGCAATGTATGTAACAACATTGAAGAGGTGACCAACGAAAGGACTAAAGCCAAACAATTCAACTTCTACAGCAAAAATAAAATGCGTGAATGGGCGGTAGCGTCCTCCTGCTACCTGTCCTTTGCCTCCGAAAAATCCTTCGAAAGCATCGGTGGAAAAGATGTCAGGTATTCCATCAAAACCTTGCTGCGTGTACTTGTTGCCGGTGATCATCAATGTATCATCCAGCGCGTAATCGAACGTGAGCGTCCAACTGTACAGTGCCAGCCCCAGAATGACAATGAAAATTGTTTGCAACTTCAACTGGCTTTGGCCATCAGGAATGGCTTTTGGTGCAAATTTCGATGTTGTCTGTGTTTTCTTTGCCATTTTATTCAAAGTCTTCGTACAACAAATATTTTTTACGTGCCTGTTTGTATTTTTCAAGATCCTGTTGCCAGGATTTTTTTATTTCTTCGACAGATAATCCGTTTGCAATCTGCTTCCGGAGCTTGTTTCCGCCAGCCAGCCGGTCAAAGGTTTTGTTGTTGAAAAAATTTCCTGCATGCGAATCATTGTCAAGTTCGCAATACAACTCCACAATCCAGGTTAGAAAAACTTCGCTGCGGTATTTTAAGTAGTCTCCCGCAAACGATTTCAGGTCATAGCCATAGCAGATTTTGCCTTCAAGTGGAGGTTTTTCCGACATGCCTGCTATCGGTTTTGGAATAAATGAAAATGCGGTGTCTCTGATCAGCGGATGTCCGATAATTTCAAATGCCCTCATGGTTCCACGACCAACACTGATGATGGTTCCCTCAAATAATCCAAGCGAAGGATATAAATACACTGATTCCATGGAAACAAGATTGGGACTGGGTTTTATGGGGAGCTGATATAATTTTTTATGATCCCATTGCAAGCAGGGAATAACGGTCAGATTGCATTGCATGCTGTCTTTAAGCCATTTTTCTCCATTGATCATCAACGCCAGTTCTCCAATGGTAAGACCGTGAACAATGGGTAGTGCGTGCATGCCCACAAAGCTTCTGTAGTCTGTATCAAGCATTGGCCCATCGATATAGTGCCCATTTGGATTGGGGCGGTCAAGGATAATGAGCGGAATATTGTTTTCGGCACACGATTCCATGATGTAATGCATGGTTGAAATGTATGTGTAAAAACGCACCCCGACATCCTGAATGTCGAAAACAACGACATCCGTGTTTTCAAGTTCTTTTTTTGAGGGTTTGAATGAATTTCCGAAAAGAGATACAACATCAATTCCGGTAAGACTATCCTTGTAGCTGTGAATATGAGCTCCGTCAGCCATATCGCCTCGGAAGCCATGTTCAGGAGCGAAAACAGTGCTTATATTAATTCCTGATGCCAGCAGTGAATCAACGATGTGGCGTTGATCAATCATCGAAGTATGGTTAACAACCATGGCAACCTGTTTGTTCTTAAGCAGGTGAATATAGGCCTCGGTGCGCTCGGAACCGTTTATTACGCTTGCATCTGTTACAGTCTCAAATGAATTATTACTTTGTTGTGCACTGACGACAAAGAAATGCAATACAAAAAACAGAAAAATCCATTGTTTAGCCATAGGAGACGAAATTAGAAAAAAAGAATGAATATTGAAATATTTTTCAACAACCGGCAGAAGTTTCAATTAAAATTCTATTTTTGCGACGTTGCTGTTTAAAAACTTGTTTTGTAATCAATGATAAATTACCTAAAATGAAAGTATATAAAATTAAAATTACTGAATCTCTTTCCCGTGTTGTGGAAATTGAAGCCGGCTCGTCGGAAGATGCGGTTGCAAAAGTGAATGGTTTATATAAAAATGCCGTTATAACGCTTGATTCATCTGATTATACAGAGGTGAATATTTGCGAGCTGACTGATGCTGAATTATTGGAAAAGCTGTCGGGGAAAAATGTGAAATCGCTGAATTAATCCCTACCCTGACATTTTTTACGATGCATTTTTGTGCGATTTTTATTACATTTGCACAAACAGAACTGCTTGAATCATTCAGGTTTTATAGCCCGTCGTCTTACAGCCGGAAAATCGAAAAGTGTTACCGGTCCTGTTATTCGTGTATCCGTTTTTAGTATCGCGCTGAGTATTTCGGTAATGCTGATTGCTTTTGCCATCGTGCGCGGATTTCAACACGAAGTACGTGAGAAAATTATTGGTTTTGGCGCTCATATACAGATACGGCCGTTTGACACCAACGAATCACTGGACCAATCTCCGGTGCAAACAGGTCGCGAAGATATTGATGCACTGCATTCCATTGATGGGGTGAAAACTGTTTTTCCGTTTGTTGAAAAAGGTGGATTGATAAAAACAGACAGCAACCTGCATGGTGTTGTTATGAAAGGCGTGAATGCTGATTTTGATTTCTCTTTTTTGCAGAAAAATATAGTCGAAGGTCGCCTTCCGGATTTTTCAGATACCATGTCGAATGACGTGCTTATTTCTCAAAAAGTGGCTTCTATGCTTGGTTTGCATACGGGAAGCTCTTTGCGTGTGTATTTTATCATTCAGGATGAGTTGCAACCGAGAGGAAGGAAATTCAATGTGTGCGGAATATTTAATACAGGGATGGCTGAGTTTGATAAGATTTATTCGGTATGTGATATGCGGCATATTCAGAAATTGAACAGATGGGGCGATTCGCTGGTGAGCGGCTATGAAATACTGCTCAATGATTTCGACGACCTTCCGCAGGTAATGACCGATGTGAATAATACAATTTATTATGATCTCGATGCTTCGGATATTGTTACAAGGCAGGCGCAGTTTTTCGATTGGCTTGCATTGCTCGATTCCAACGTGTTTATCATTCTGGTTCTGATGACTGTTGTAGCCATTATCAATATTATTTCAATCATCCTGATTCTGATTCTCGAGCGGATTCCTTTCATTGGCTTGTTTAAAGCACTGGGAGCCGGAAACCGTATGATACGCGATGTGTTTGTGCATGTTTCTGTTCGACTTCTTTTGCGTGGAATTATTATCGGAAATGTGTTTGGATTGGGGCTGATATTATTGCAATATTTCACTCATATTTTTCCGCTTAATGAAGAAATGTATTATCTCGGACATATTCCTGTTTTGCTGAAGGCCGATTATATTGTTGGTGTCAATATCGGCGTGTTTGCTATTTCTTTTTTGGCAGTTTCCCTTCCGGCTTTGATTGTTCGCCGCATCAATCCTTCAGCTGCTTTGCAGCATAAATAAAGATCGGAAATCATGCAGCTTTTTGTAACCATTCCTGCCATCAATGAACTGGAGTTTATTCCCGGAGTTCTTGCTGATCTTGCAAAGCAGGAGTATTGTGATTTTACATTGCTGGTTTGTGTCAATCAGCCCGATGCATGGTGGCACGATGAATCAAAACTGGATGTATGCAACAACAATGTGGCAACCCTGAACTATGTAAAATCGTTTTGTGAATTGCATAATATTCGTCTGATTCTTCAGGATAAATGTTCGCGTGGAAACGGTTGGACTGAACGGCAGGGAGGTGTGGGTTGGGCTCGCAAAACACTGATGGATGCTGTGGAAGCAATCGCCGATGATGATGACGTGATTGTTTCGCTTGATGCTGATACACGCGTCGAAACAAATTATCTGGCGGAAATTGCAAAACAATTTGCAGCTTTTCAAAAAGCTTCGGCAATGGCTTTGCCTTATTTTCACCGGCTTCAGGGCGATGATGATCATAAAAAATCAATGCTGCGGTATGAAATTTATCTGCGTTGTTATGCAATAAATCTGCTTCGCATTAAACATCCTTTTGCTTATACTCCCATCGGAAGCGCAATGGCAGCGCGCGTTTCGGCATACCGAAAAATACGCGGGCTTACAGCAACATCTTCTGGTGAAGATTTTTATTTCATGATGAAACTTCGCAAAACCGGCATCATTATTCCGTTTTGCGATACACGTGTTTATCCTTCGTCGAGAAAATCACACCGGGTGATTTTTGGCACCGGCCCTACAGTTGCTCTGGGCGCGCCCGGGCAGGTGGAGCGATATCCGATATACCATCCGTTTTTATTTAATAAAATTGAAGATGCCTGTCGTGCGTTCGGTGAAATCTTTATTACAGCAAATCTCAAAGCCGTTGAACGCGCGCTGATGGTTTTTCCTGACCTCGAACATGAAAAGCTTCTGAGAAATCATCCTCAGCTTATTCGCTTTATTCATGCCTGCTACATGAAGGCCGATGCGTTTGCTATATACAAATTTGTACGTTCGAATCAGCCAGCCGATGTGAGTGATATGGAGAGTGTTTCAGCGTTGTTGAAAGCACTTCAGTTGCCATTGGATTGTCTATCCTTCAATGAGGTTTCTGATACTGTTCACATTTCGACTCCGCTCAATGTGACAGAATGCAGGGATCAGGATGACAATTCAGGCCATCTGCATTATAATGTATTACATAATCTGAGCGTTGAACAATTGAAATCTCTGCGTAAACTTCTGATGGAAACAGAGGAAAAAATGCTGAAGAAAAAATATAATGACTACTTTGCATTGCATAACGACTTAAAACACCCCATATGGAAATACATGAGCTGATGGTTATTCTTGGGCCTACTGCAACGGGAAAGACTGCGTTGGCCGTAAAAGCTGCGCGTGCGTTGAACGCAGAAATTGTTAGTGCCGATAGCCGTCAGATTTATCGCGGCCTTGATATCGGAACTGGCAAAGATTTGTCGGAATACAGCCAAGGCGGTACTGCAGTTCCATATCATCTGATCGATTTTCTCAATCCCGGAGATTCATACAATACTTTTCAGTTTAAAGCCGATGCAACCGAAGTAATCAGAGAAATCGGAAGCCGCAACAAATTGCCTTTGGTATGTGGAGGGACTGGTTTGTATATTGAATCGTTGTTGCTTGACTATCATTTCAGTTCAGCCAATCGTCAGGAAGATTTCCGCCGCGAAGCTGAACATATGGACAATAGCGTTTTGGCTCGACAGATCGAAGTTTTGGGCGGAACTCTTTCAAATGAAGATAAAGCCAATCGTCATCGACTGATACGAAAGCTTGAAGTGTTGCTGTTTTCGGAAGAGAAAAAAGAAATGCGCGAGTCGTTGAAAATTGAAAAGCTGCATGTTTTTGGAATTGATTTGCCGCGCGAAATTATCCGTAAGCGAATTTCGGATCGTCTGATTTTTCGTCTTGAAAACGGCATGGTCGAAGAAGTACAAGCATTAATGGATGCTGGTGTATCGCCGAAATGGCTCGATGCACTTGGCCTTGAATACCGCTTTGTGAGCCGTTATCTGAAAAAGCAAATGAGCTATCAGGAAATGTTTTCTCAACTTGAAACAGCCATACATCAGTTTGCAAAACGACAAAGCACTTGGTTTCGCCGTATGGAAAAACGAGGGATTAAAATCAACTGGATCGATGGTCAGGCCGATGATATGGAAAAGATGGAATTCATCATGGAGACTGTGGATTTTAACTGCCACGGCTAATTTTAAAATGCCCGATATTAGTTGCCAGTTGTCAGTGGTAAACAGTCAGTGAAACTTTTGACTCCCCACTCATTACTTAAAATACCCTTCCTGCCACAAAGCAGCCATGTCCATGGTAATGGCAACGCTGTAATGCAGAAAAACACCGAGCGCGATGCTGCGGCTTTTTAAGCTCATCATGCCGAGGGCAAGTCCTGCAAAAATGGCTGCAAATGTTTCTCCCATGGGCTTTCCGAAATGAATCATGCAGTAAGGAACGGTCATGATTATTATTGAATATACGCCCACATATTTTTTTAATCCGTGTACCAAAAAACCACGAAAGAAAAATTCAAGCGCAAAAAACTGACAGAAATAAATCATTTGCCAGATCCAGAAATTCGGCCACAAGGATTCGCCGGAAGCTGGTGTGTAGAAAGGATAGCGGGCCTGAAAGCTGTGGTTGGTACTGGCAAAATAAACCAGCGGAAACATAATGCCCAGCATGATCAGATAAATCCACGAATCTTTCAGAAATGTTCCCCATTGCAATCCGTAATCGCGCAGTCGCTCACGGAAACCTAATTTAATAACCAGTACCGGCACGATGAAATAGCAGATGAAGATAATGGCTGCCCAATACGCGAGATTATACAACTGATAATTTGTGGAATGTTCAAGATGTTTTTCCAGAAATGATGCAAATCCGTTCAATCCAAACCATCGCGAAGTCTGCTGCAGCAGATAATGTCCGGGACTTTTGCCGATGTATTCAATCACAATCAGTGAACAACAGGATACAAACAAAACAACGAAGGGTCGAAGGCTTGCCTTGCTTCCATTTTCGCGCTCTGTCTGGATGTTGGCGATGGTGGTGTGTATGGTATTGAAAAATTTTCGCACGCAGTTTTACATTGAAAGATTGCAAAAATACAATTTATGCATTATCAATGCTTGCTTTGGCGAAAAATAGTTATGGAGATAAAACTAATTCTGAATAAACACTTCCAGAATTTCAGCGCCGCCTTTGGATGAAATCAGCAGATCATCAATTATTGCGGGAATCAGTATGCATTCGCCCATGCGAAGGGGTTCTTCTTTGTTTTCCCATTCATAAACAGCATTGCCTTCTACGCAGAGTAAAATGACAAACGAATCGAGGGTAATATATTCGCGGCGCACTGTCTGTGCGGCTTTCAGTGTAATGCGATTGGTAACAAATTCTGAACAATTTACTAAGGTGTCCATTGTATTTCCCAATCGAACCGGGTCGGTTTTTCCGGTAGAGACATCGTCGTAATTCAGCGCACTGAGACCATTTTCGATATGCAACTCGCGAGCATTGCCATCTTTGTCGGTGCGACCCCAATCAAACAGCCGATATGTAAAGTCGCTTGTCTGCTGGATTTCAGC
>DAOPKE010000110.1:0-8705 GCA_035390965.1 Bacteroidales bacterium
AAGCTCATGTTGGATATATTATAGATGGATTTCCATATAAAAACTTGTAGAACCTTTTTTAATAATGGAAGCTATCCGCAGATGCAAAGCAATCCAGCATTCCATGGTTAGAAGCTCTGCAAAGCAACATGAGACTAAATGAAAAAAATAAAATGTCGATCGGAACAAATTCATTATGATTTTGTTGCTTGATGCCAGAGAGGTTGCCTATTGAAATACTTTGTCAGAATATACAACTCTTTATATGCGACTCCTCCGGAGTCGTCGCTTTGTGCATTTATGGACTACAGATATGTGACTCCTCCGGAGTCTTCCAAAAATGATTGCAACAATGCAGCAATTGCTTTGGTATAAAATTTCCGGAGAACATGGAATAGTTGATGCGAGGTCTCAGTATCCGACTCTTCCAGGTTTTTCATTGCTTTACAAACTCTGGAAGGTCGGGAGCAACAGTTTTTTTACGGGGCTTCAAATGTTTTTAAATATACCCAACAATCCGGTAGGTCAGATATCCGATAATTTCGTGCAGCAGTTCATCCCATATATCGAGCGCGTCGGTTTTGGGAAGCAGCAGATTCATCCAATACCAGCTGCGGTCGCCGGCGGTAAGATCGACCGGAAAAGGATCGACTTTCAGATTGACATTGCGAAAGCAACCAATGCTGCGCCGCATGTGCGATGCAGATGTCATCAATAAAAACTCACCGCCGGGGATGGAGTCGTTTAAAATCTTCGCAGTATTGACAGCGTTTTCGCGGGTATTGTTTGACAAACTGTCAATCAGAATATCTTCAGCGGGAATACCGATATCAATCAGATAATCGCGCAGTAAAACACTTTCAAGCATATCGGGATATTGCATGGAACCGGAGCCGCCCGAAATTAAAATTTTATCGGCCTTGTCGTTTTTATACAGCCATAATGCCTGCATAATGCGGTCGGGATTATTGCGGAATGTTAATGTTTTGTTTTGCGCATTGGTAGTAACAATGCCACCTCCAAGCACAATGACCGCATCGTATTTTTTTTGGATGGAATATACCGACAACGGCTCCGGTTCCCACATGCGCATAAACTCCTTGGCAATAAAAGAATTGGTAAAAAACAAACCCGTTGCCAGTGCAGCAATGAGAAATCGCTTTTTCAGTTTTGGTTTGCGCAGAAACAGCGAAAGCGCAATCAGTGCCAGTATCCAGGTGATTGGACTGAACAGAAAAGCTAATATTTTGCTCAGAATAAAAAACATATTGCTGTCAAAAATAGTGTTTTTCGTTGATACCAGTTCCGAACAATGCAAAATCAAAACGGGCGGGGTCATCTGGATCAAGCAGCCGGCAGTTTTCGGTCACTTCAATCACAGCTTTGGCATCGGTCTGAAGCCGGCTCAGCATGCCGGTTTCGCTCGCTACGCGGGCTGAATGTACATCGAGAGGAATGAGCAATCGACTCATTGGAAAAGTATCGGTCCATAATCCAAAATCCACCCCTCTGTCGTCGCGCCTGACCATCCAGCGCAGGAACATATTGAGCCGCTTGGCCGCGCTGCCCCGCTCCGGCGAACTGATGTGCTTTTCGAAACGCACTTCGTGCGGATAACTCAACAAAATATTTCTAAAATGCACGATGGCATCGAAAGCATTTGAGTTTTTGTTTCTCAGAATTGGTTTTGAAAACACGCTCTGCATGCCGCCTTCGTGCAGGTAAATGCTTTTGAGCCCTTCGCAAAGTGTGATTGCATCAAACGAATTGAAAGTGCGATATACAAAGCCCTGCAGCTTTTTCAGATCTTTTTGGGTGTGTCCTGTCACAAATTGAAATGGCACATTATCCATGCGCTGCATAAGTTGTTTTGCACCGGAGATAATCGCTTTGCGGTTTCCCCACGCAAGCAGCGCGGAAAATAAAGCTGAAATTTCGATATCTTCTTTTTTCGAAAACAAATGCGGAATTGACACAGGGTCTGTTTCAACAAACGAAGGGTTGTTGTAAAAGTCTGCTTTTTCGTTGAGCCAGTCTGCAATTTTCGAGTCTATCTGATTATTCATTACAACGAGTCAATATATGTCCACGAATTACACAAATTGCACGAAAATACTTTTTTATTTGAACGAATTTACACGAAGAATAAAAAATCTTTGCAGGCAAAGATTTTTTATTGGCTTAAGAAATTAATTTGCTCAATGTGGTTGTTGAAATTTATTTGACTAGTCTTTTGTGTTCAAGACTTGACGCTCCAAAATTAATCAGCATTCCAAGTTTAAATCCTGAAGCTTTCAAGTAATTCAGCACTACACTTTCGTGATCCGAAACAAGTTGAGACAAGGCCTTTAATTCAACTATTATTTTTTCGTAGCAAACAAAATCAGCAACGTAGGATTTTTTTAATTGTACTTCTTTGTATTTGATGAATAAAGGTTCTTCATGCTTGTAAGGAATTCCTCGTTTTTCAAATTCAATCATCAAAGCTTCATGGTAAACAGCTTCAAGAAAACCATTGCCAAGTGTTTTATGAACTTCCATTGCAGCGCCAACAATGCTGAATGATTCGTCTTTGTATATTATTTCTTTCATGTTTTTTTATTCCAAAGATAAAATATTACAAAACAACTGACTCTCCGGCCCTTCGTGAAATGATGTATTTGCGACTGGCAAATGCATCATTTTTTCGTAATAATCCTGAGATGTAAAGAGCTTCTATGAGACAGTGGCAGGCGCTTAGACTTTCATGTAATTCGTGGATAAAAAAAGACACCAGTATTCTTCCCTGTGTCAGCCTTGCCAGTCAGATAAAATCCAGGTCAGCATATCTTTTGTCAACCTTAGCTGGCTGAAGTTTACCCCGCCGTTCATGCTTCGACGGAGTTTATCCTGCGAAACGCAGGGCTCAGCATGACAGCGAGCGGGGCTAAAATGTCGGGAATGCGAAAATAAAAAAAGCCCCACCTTTCGGAGGAGCTTTTTGCAAGTAGTAATGAAGTTGTTTTGTTATTATTTCACTGTGTAAGGCACAATGATTTCGCGTCCGATACCAACCGCTTTCACATTGTCGGGAATGAGATTGTGGTGGCGTGTTGGCAAGGATTTTTTTAGACCTGCTTCGATAAACTGATCTGTTACAACCGGCTTCACTTTAAGGAAACCACCCAAAACAATCATATTGAAAATTTTGGACAATCCAAGATCGGAAGCTTTTTTGGTTGCAAGGATTTCATAAATCTGCACATCTTTTCTTGTAGGTGGATTAACGATGCCATTGGGATCAAAAATCAGAACACCACCAGGTTTCACCGAGCTTTCGAATTTATCGAGTGATTGCTGGTTGAGAATAATGGCAGTATCGAACTGGTTAAGGATCGGCGAGCTGATGCGGTTGTCGCTGATAATAACGGTAACGTTTGCCGTACCACCGCGCATTTCGGGACCATAAGAAGGCATCCAACTGACTTCGAGGCCTTGCATCATTCCGGAATAAGCCAGGATTTTACCCATAGAGAGAACGCCCTGTCCGCCGAAACCTGCTATAATCATTTCTTCAGTCATAGTTTGCTGTTTTAGGATTACTTTTTAGTGACCATTTGTCCATCAACTTTGATATCGCCCAGCGGATAGAAGGGGAACATATTCTGTTCCATCCATTCATTTGCCGCAACTGGAGTCATTTTCCAGCCAGAGTTGCAATTTGAAACGACTTCGATGAAAGAAAGGCCTTTGTTGTTTTTCTGATTTTCGAAAGCCTGACGAACAGCTTTTTTAAATTTGCGCACATTGCCAGGTTTATGAACTGCATGTCTGGCTACAAAATAAGTTCCAGGGAGCTGAGCGACCAATTCGGTCATTCTCAAAGGGTTTCCCATCATTTCAACTTCGCGGCCATAAGGACTGGTACTTGATTTCATACCCGGCAAAGTGGTTGGAGCCATCTGACCGCCGGTCATACCATAAATACCATTGTTGATAAAAATAATAACAATATTTTCACCCCGGTTGCAGGCATGAATGGTTTCGGCCGTACCAATAGCGGCAAGGTCACCATCGCCCTGATAAGTGAAAATATATTTTTCGGGCCACATGCGTTTAAGTGCTGTGGCAAGGGCCGGAGCTCGGCCGTGAGCTGCCTGCTGCATATCGATATTTAGAAATTCGTAGGCAAGTACAGAACAACCAACAGGAGCAATACCAATGGTGTCTTTCTGAATTCCCATTTCCTCGATAACCTCGGCAACTACACGATGCGCAGTACCGTGGCCGCAACCAGGACAATAAGAGAAAACCTTATCGGTTAACAAAGGAGTTTTTGAAAAAACCTTGTTTTCGGGTTTGATTATGTCTTTCCAGACGTCTAAAGTTACATCTGCCATGGTATTATCCTCCGATTATTTGTTTTTTAAGAGCATCGACAACCTGAGTCGGAGTATGAATCATACCACCGATGCGGCCATAATGATCAACTTTAATTTTGCCATTGACTGCCAGTCGAACATCTTCGACCAGCTGGCCAAGACTCATTTCTACTGCCAGCATTCCCTTTACTTTCGATGCAAGCCGATTGAGTTCGGCTTCAGGGAAAGGATACAGGGTAATGGGACGATGAAGCCCAACCTTAATGCCTTCGGCACGGGCAAGATCAACTGCTTTCTGACAGATACGGGCACTGGAACCATAAGCAACAAAAAGATATTCGGCATCATCGGTCATGATGTTTTCGAACATAACATCCTGTTTCATGCTTTCGTATTTCTTGCCAAGCTTGATTACATGTTCCTCCTGTTTGGCAGAATCGAGGTCGAGCGAAGTGATGATGTTCCGTTCGCGATCAGGAGTTTTACCAGTGGTAGCCCAGGGACATTCTTTGATAATTTCAGCTTCGGAACGACGCGGAATCGGGTCGAAGAGTTCGACTTTTTCCATCATCTGGCCGATAACACCGTCGCTGAGCAACATGGCCGGTGTGCGATATTTGAAAGCCATTTCGAAACCGATTTTGACAAAATCGGACATTTCCTGAACGCTGGCAGGAGCGAGAACAAACATGCGATAATCGCCATGACCGCCACCTTTAACTGTTTGGAAATAGTCGCACTGACTGGGCTGGATGGTACCAAGACCGGGGCCGCCACGAACCACATTTACCAAAAGACAGGGCAATTCGGCGCCCGCCATATAAGAAATACCTTCAGCCATAAGACTGATACCAGGACTGGAAGAAGAAGTCATCACCCGCTTTCCTGAACCGGCGCCACCATACAACATATTGATGGAAGCAACTTCGCTTTCAGCTTGCAGAACAACCATTCCGGTGCGTTCATAAGGTTTTTCAGCCATAAGATATTCTATCACCTCAGACTGAGGGGTAATCGGATAACCGAAATATCCGTCGCAGCCAGCACGAATCGCGGCTTCAGCAACGGCCTCATTTCCCTTCATTAATTTTAATTCACCCATTGTTTATGGTCTTTTAATTATTCAACTTTTTTTGAGTAAACAGTGATAACTGCATCGGGACAAACTGTTGCACAGTTCATACAGCCAATACAGGCATCCTGGTAAGGCTCAGCATAAAAATAACCCTTGATGTTTACTTTATCCCCCAGCCTTATAACGGAATTAGGGCAAACCGGAACGCAAACGCCACAGCCTTTGCACCGATCCCTGTCAATTACAATAGCACCTTTAACTTTTGCCATAACATGTTTTTTTGAAAGATTCTTGGCGAAATTATACATTTTTTATTTATCAGCACAATTTTCAACGTTATTTAAAAGACCTTCGCAAATCCGCATCTGATGCAGAACAGAGGAATCATGTAAAATTTTTTAAAAAATAATCTTTTAATAATGGCTTTTTGAATAAACAAATAATTCATTCGACTACATTTTTCATTTTATTCAAGAAAAAGACCCCCGAAAAATAACTTTCCGGAGGTCTGATATAATTTAACAGTCGTCAGTTCTGACTCACAAAAGCTTCTGTAGCAGCATGAAAACCGACGAAACTCAAATCAACAAAAATGGGTTTTTGGAGAAACCCATCCATCAAAGACCAAAGGCCTTTTTTATGTCGTCAACACGATTTAATTTTTCCCAGGCAAAAAAGGTAATTTTTTTCATCCATTTTTCACCCTGTGGTGTTTGTTTTTTTACCGCGCCTGTATGAAGTTCAGACACCTCAACTTCCTGTTCATAGGTCGAACGGCCGAAATGTCCGTAAGCAGCTGTTGGAGTATAAATCGGATTACACAAATCGTATTCCTTCAGAATGGCATAAGGGCGAAGATCGAAAAGACCACGCACGATGTTGCTGATTTCCGCATCGGTCATTTTCACTTTAGCTGTACCAAATGTATTGACATTGAAGCCCACCGGTTGGGCAACGCCAATAGCATAGGCCACCTGAACCAAAACTTCTTTGGCAACTCCAGCCGCCACAAGATTTTTTGCAATATGCCGTGCTGCATAAGCTGCCGAACGGTCAACTTTAGATGGGTCTTTTCCTGAGAATGCGCCGCCACCATGAGCGCCCCGTCCGCCATAGGTATCAACAATAATCTTTCGGCCGGTAAGACCGGTATCGCCGTGTGGGCCACCAATTACAAATTTTCCGGTAGGATTGACGTGCAGGGTGAAATCATTTTTAAAAAGATTTTTCACGCGTTCAGGTGTATCCTTAGATTCAATAACACGTGGGATTAAAATGCTTTGAACATCACTTCTGATTTGATCAAGCGATACATTTTCATCGTGCTGTGTTGAAATAACAATCGTATCGATGCGCTGCGCAACGCGATTGTCGTCATATTCAATAGTAATCTGCGATTTGGAATCAGGGCGCAGATAAGTCATCAATTTGCCTTCCTTGCGGATATCAGCAAGTTTCTGAACAAAAATATGAGCCAGCTCGACGGGCATGGGCATATAATTATCCATTTCGTCGCAGGCATAGCCAAACATCATTCCCTGATCTCCGGCACCCTGTTCTTCTTCTTTTTCGCGGTCAACTCCCTGATTGATATCGGGTGACTGTCCATGAATGGACGAAATGATGCCACAAGAATTGGAATCGAAGCTGTATTCGGGCTTGGTATAGCCGATTTTCTGAATAATATGTCGGGCGGTTTCCTGCTGGTCAATCCAGCCGGTAGTTGTTACTTCACCCGCCAGGACAACAAGTCCTGTGGTTACGAGTGTTTCACAGGCAACACGCGATTTTGGATCGTGGCGCAAAAATTCATCGAGCAATGCATCCGAAATCTGATCAGCTACTTTGTCCGGATGTCCTTCGGAAACGGATTCCGATGTAAACAAAATTCCCATTTCTTTCGTTTTGAAGATTAATAAATCAGTTAAAAAAAGTGAATGGGTTTGATTGCGTGCGCCTAAGCTCTACAATGTTTTAGCATTTTTTAGCGTGGTTGCAAGCAATCAAATCTTTCCACAGCGCAAAAGTACAATTTTTTTTGAAAATGGAATATGTGTGGGCTGATAAATATCAGTGGAGGGGAATACAATGTGGCTCTTCGACGGAGTCTATCCTTCTATCGACTCTTCGACGGAGTTTTCCCCGCTGCCCCCTTCGATACTTTTCTTTGCTTCGCTTCGAAAAACTCAGGATGACAGCGGCGGGGTTCAGAGTGACTTTTAAGCGAGAGCTGAGGATGAAAAGACAAAAGATAAAAGTGTATTAGCTTTCAGCAGTCTGCTATCAGCCATCAGTAGTAGCCCAACGCAGCGGAGCGGAGCCTCATGGCCTATTCCACATGCCCTGTGCGTTGTGCTCCTGAGGCATATTTCCAAAGCACAAAAAAAGCCGCACAAGGCGGCTCGGAAAATATCAGTTTGGATTTAAAAAATACTGCAATTTTTTCCACCAAAATAAAATTTAATACCACCCATGAAAGAACCAAAAGCATCATCGGAATTGGTAATACCTTCGCGTGCATCGAGCAAATCGGTGGGCGTATTGTACCATGAATATTCGCCATAGATTGAAAGCATCGGCAGTATATTTATTTCAGATCCAAATCCAAAAATATAGGTGAATACCATTTCGCGTTTATCCATTCCGACTTCACTGACAACAACACCAGTAGTTGCAATGCGCTGCTGAGCGCGATAGAATGTGGCACCTGCTCCAAGACGTCCGTAGATATCAAAGGGGAGAAATTTACATGATCGGTTTGTAATGTTTGTAAGTTTGAACAAATGCGCCTGAAAATCAGCTGAAAGCGTCCAGAAATTGCAGGTAAATGCCTGATCGGTTGGATAATCATTGGTATAGAACATTTTTGTTCCATCGAGGCGACCATCGAAAACCTCAAGGTTTGAGCTGAATGCGGGAGCCCAGTGTTTTCCGAAGCGAATGGCGTAACCGCCACTGACTTCGTTATATTGTTCAGTAAAATGAAAACCATCGTAAGAGGTTACATCGGTATAAGGCAACAACTGACCGCCGGCAACACCAGCAAACCATCCTGTTTGCATGTCATAGCATTGTGTTCCTTCGGATTTACCTTGTGCATTAATGTATGCAACAAAAAATAAACTGCAGATAATAGATAACAGAATTTTCATGATGTTGGATTTTAATGCACAAATGTAAAAATAAAAATCAATATCATTCACTTTTGCGCATAAACTCTCATATTTATATATATGGAATATGAAAAGAAATGTAAAATAATGATGGGGGAAAAAGAAGTTTCGCCACAA
>DAOPKE010000111.1:0-8274 GCA_035390965.1 Bacteroidales bacterium
AGGTTTTCCAGGAGATCCCGGCACCTCATGAACACTGAATCTTGAACCTGTCTGACTGCCTGTTGCAGTTAAACTGGCCAGGCAGGCAAGGAAGTGAGAATATTGAATGAATTTACTTCTCACTTCATATTTCCTTGTTCTTTGTTCAATATTCAGTTTTGCTGCCTTCGTGCCTTTGTGGCCTTACTACTTGCCGATGCAGAAATTCCGGAAAATCGAATCCAGCACATCTTCGTTCGACACTTCGCCGGTGATGAGACCAATGTGATGCAGCGCCTGATGCAGAAAACTCGAAGTCAGATCCTGCGGCATACCCGAATCGATGTGTTCGATGGCTTGCTGCAGTAAGGATCCGATTACGCTGAATGCCTCATAATGCCTTACATTTGTGAGCACAATGTCCGGCGTGTTTTCCGAAACACTGACTGCATTGGTCAGCTTTTCCATCAGCTCGCCGATGTTTTCATCGCGTTTTGCTGAAATAAAAACCACATCGTATTCAAGCAGCTCGCGCAAATGCCTTGGCGCATTCACAAGCAAATCAATTTTATTGATGACAAGAATCAATTTCTTATCATCAAAATCTTCGATGCGACTTTTCAATTCTTCAATGCCGCTCTGAACGCGGTCTTCTTCACAGTCGGCGGCATCGAAAAGCAAAAGAATAACCGATGCTTCCGATGCTTTTACCAATGTGCGCTCAACGCCGGCCGATTCGATAGAGTCAGTTGTAGTGCGCAATCCGGCGGTATCAATAAAGCGGAAAGTATTATTTCCAACCGTCAAAGTATCTTCAATAAAATCGCGCGTGGTACCCGGAATGTCGCTCACAATCGAGCGTTCTTCGCGCAGGATTTTATTCAGTAAGGTTGATTTCCCGACATTCGGTTCACCGACAATGGCCACAGGAATGCCGTGCTTCAATACATTGCCGGCTTTGAATGAGTCTGCCAGCAAAGAGACCTCATTCACAAGTTCAGCGCAGGTTTCGCGCAGGCGGTTGCGGTCGGCAAATTCAACATCTTCTTCCGAAAAGTCGATTTCGAGCTCCATCAGCGCGGTCAAATCAACCAGTTGTTTGCGCAGTTCGCTGAGCTTTTTCGAATACTCGCCGCGCATTTGCTTCACGGCCAGTTTATGTGCAGCGCCCGTACGGCTGCGGATGATGTCATCAACCGCTTCGGCCTGAAGCAGATCCATTTTGCCATTCACAAAAGCGCGCAAAGAAAATTCGCCGGGTTCGGCCATGCGTGCGCCTTTGCTGATGAGCAACTGCAGCAGCCGGTTCTGAATAAATAACGAGCCATGACATGAAATCTCAGCTGCATCTTCGCCGGTGTAGGAGCCCGGATTTTTGTAAAACACCACAATGGCGTCGTCGATCACTTCATTTCCGTCAACGATTTCGCCGTAATAGCTGTGGCGCAATTCGGGAAACGAACCGTTTTTTTTCGCAGGACTGAAAATGCTTTCCAGGATTGAATGCGACTTTGGACCGTTCAACCGGACAACAGCAATGGCGCCGGTTCCGGGTGGTGTAGCGATGGCGCAGATGGTTTCTGATAAATTAGGTATCATAGAGCAAAGATAAGAAATAGTCGTCAGGCATAAGTCGTTAGGCGTAAGTCCGCCGCGGCAGATTAGACGGGGCGGGGAAGAGGCACTGTTACGGATGACATATCCGCGCCAGTGCGATGGGCTGTGTGGCTCAGCGCAATAACCGGCAGACGTTAAAATGTAGGAAAACTACCCAACAATCAATTCTTCTTGAAACCAATACTTTTTTTATGGGCGTCGCCAACCAGATCGTTTTCATCGGTGTTGTAAATATCGGCCAGTGTCATGGATTCTTCAACAATCGGCTTGCTATCAATGGCCCATTGCAAGGCAACAGATTTTGCAGCACATAGCTTATCGAAGAAATAGCGCACAACCAGTCTTCCTTTTCGCAGCAATGCTTCATCAATTTCTTTCAGATCGGCGTTGAATGTGCAGATAATTTTCAGGCGGAGTGCATCACCCAGCAAGCCATCGCCCATATTGAGCAGGTTTACCAGCGAGCTGGACGAACCATTGTTTTTTCTTGATTGAATCAGGTTTTCACAATCTTCAATAATCAGAATACTGTCGTGGTATTGTGAAATAAAAGGCAGAAATTCAGGTTCATTAAGCGATCCGACCATATTCAGCGGAACATAAATAAAATTCTTTTCAGTACTGTTAATCAGATGTCTGATGTAGGTCGTTTTTCCGCTTCCATAAACACCATGCAGCAATACAATCCCAGACGATTTTGGTTCATTCAGGAACGCATTGATTTTTGCATCAACAGCCATAAAGTCATCGTTGTATTGTTTCAAAAGATCGATTTCGTAATGTTTAATTTCGAAATATTCGAGATCAAAACCATATTGATTGGTAATCATGCTGAATTTATGAAGCTTTTTGCGCTCACGTTCGGCAACATCGCCTTCAATAATATGCAACAAATGTTTTACTTCTTCTTCACTCATTAAAGATGGGTAGAGTAGCGCATATGATTGATCGAGCAAATGAATGATGATTCCTTCACCGACTTTATAAATGACTTCCTGTCCTATTTGGTTTTCTTCAACCGGATCTGGAGTAAAGGCATGTTTACTCATGTTCATGTGAAACAATATTTCAACATTTGGTCCGTATGAAGAATTCTTCAGACGTTCGGCAATTTTTTCATGTGCATCACCTCGGGTATAGCTTTGTTTTACAAATGCAATACTTTCAAACAACCGGTAATACAGTACACGACTATTGATGTTTCCCGAGTCATCAAAAAAATCAATGTCTGATGCCTTGTTTGTCATTCTCCGGTTGTCAATCGGACGTAAATTAAAACCCATTTTTGATTTCAAAATTAATGCTTCCATGTGTTTCTTTGTTGCTTGTTGATAACTATTTCTTGTTCATAACCCTGCTCATGGATGCAGAATTGAAATTAATACATAAAATCTTCTATAAATGGAGTAACCGCGGGATCGTTGGGTGCTTTGGCCTCTTTCGCCCCGACGTCTGCCTTTCCAGTCAGATAAAATTCCAGGTCAGCAGGTCAATTGCCAATCCACCCTTGCTGACGCTAAAATGTTGGGGAGGGCGGTGTCCAACGCTTAGCCCCGCTGTCATTCTGAGTGTTTGAAGAAGTGACTTTGAAAACAACAGACTTCAAATGTATCCCCGCCAGCTGCGCAGCGGGCAGGGAAGAACGGCAGCGGGTTTTAACAAGTCGCACTTCGATACGATGAAGGCCCCTGGACCATAATGCTGAATGTTTCATCAATCAGTGTGACAGATGTTTTTTGGGCGCGCATCTCCTGACCTATACGTCAACAGGTTTTGCGAGGGACACTCAAATGTCAGGAAGCATCGCAATTTTCATTGACACTGCACTCGCATTCCAGGCAACTTTAATATTAATATTATATGATTTTATGAGGAATAATCTAACTCACATTGATATTCTGAAAGAAATTCACTAATTTTGCAAACTAATTTAAAAATTTAAAGTACAAACTGCAAGATATGGGGTACATACAATTCGACAAAAAGCAGCTAATTAACCTTGAATATGTTCTCAGCAAGGAAATTCTGCGTACCAACAGGGCGGGGGCTTATGCATCAACAACAATTATTGGTTGCAATATGCGTAAATACCACGGTCTTCTTGTTTGTCCGCAGCCGGCTATCGACAATGAATTGCATGTATTGCTTTCATGCATTGACGAAAGCATTATTCAACACGACAGTGAATTCAACCTTTCGCTGCATCGCTATCCTGGCTCATGGTCGCCCAAAGGACATAAATATCTTGTCGATTTTGATTCCGAACCAACCGTCGCTCTTTTCTATCAGGTAGGTGGAGTGCTGTTGAAAAAAGAAATGCTTTTTGGTGTCGATGACCGCATTTTGATTCGTTATACGCTGCTCGATGCGCATAGCCCGACCAAACTTCGGCTGAGACCCTTTATGGCTTATCGCCAGCGACATAATCTGAGTAAGGCCAATGAATTTGTTGATCGGAAATATTCTGTCATCAATGGTGGTATCAAAACCCGCATGTATAAAGGATACAGCTATCTTCATTTTCAGTTTTCACGCGACGCCGGATATGTTCATGTGCCCGACTGGTACTATAATTTCGAATATCCGAAAGATCTTGAAAGAGGATATGATGGGCACGAAGATCTTTTTACTCCTGGCTATTTCGAGGTTGATATTGTCAAGGGAACTCCCTTGATTATTTCAGTTGGTACATCGGAAATGGATCCAAAAAATCTGTCAAGGACTTTTACGCGTGAGTTGAACAAGCGCACACCACGCAGTAGCTATTGGAATTGTTTGAATAATTCGGCTAATCAGTTTATTGTTACCCGCGATAAAAAAACAGAAATCATTGCTGGCTATCCTTGGTTTGGACGCTGGGGGCGCGATACGTTGATTTCTCTTCCAGGACTCACTCTCACGCGTGATATGGATCTGACTTTCAAATCGGCCATTGATTCGCTTATTATGGATATGAATGGGCCTTTGCTGCCCAACGTTGGTTCAGGAAAAGATGCTGCATTCAATTCCATCGATGCTCCATTGTGGCTTTTCTGGACATTGCAGCAATATGTGCTGATGGCTGCTGCCAGCGAAAAAAATATCTGGGATGATTATGGTCCAACTATGAAAATTGTCCTTAACGGGCTTCGTAACGGGAAAGTGAACGGCATTTACATGAAACCCAATGGTTTGCTTTATGCTTTGATTCCCGGAAAAGCGCTTACATGGATGGACGCCATCGTTGACGGTAAGCCGGTTACACAGCGGGGTGGACTGGCTGTCGAAATCAATGCGCTCTGGTACAATGCCATCATGTTTGCTTTGCAACTGGCTGAGAAGTGTGGCGATGATAGTTTTGTCCTTAACTGGAAAGCTGTTGCAGAAAAAATTCCGGTTTCTTTCAAAGATACTTTCTGGTCGAAAGAAAAAGGATATCTGGCCGATTTTGTCGATGACGATTACAAGGACTGGAGTGTACGTCCTAATATGGTGTTTGTTACTTCTCTGCCTTTTTCGCCGGTAAGTGAAAAAATCAGACAGCTTATCATTGATAAAATCCGTCAGGAATTGCTTACTCCACGCGGTTTGCGGACATTAAGTCCGATTGATTCAAAGTATAAAGGCAATTATGAAGGTACCATCCGAGATCGCGATCTGGCCTATCATCAGGGAACCGTCTGGCCATGGTTGCTTAGTCATTTTGTTGAAGGTTTTTTGAAAATTTATGGAAAAGATGGTGTGGAGCAGGTAAGACCATTGTATGATAATATGGAGCCCACATTGTTTGAACATGGAGTAGGTACTATCAGTGAAGTTTATAGTGGTGATCCTCCGCATCGTCCGGGTGGAGCCATTTCGCAGGCCTGGAGTGTTTCGGAAATGATGCGCATCAAATGGTTGATTGATAAATACAGCGGAGAATCATGAGAGTTCTGATGTTTGGATGGGAATTTCCTCCGCATATTACCGGAGGTCTTGGGACTGCCTGTTTCGGGCTAACCCGGTCGCTTGCGCGTATGCATACCGATGTGCTTTTTGTGGTGCCGCGTGCTTTTGGCGACGAGGATACCAGCATGGTGAAACTTGTGAATGCTTCGGATGTTGAAGTGGATCTCGAAAAATCGGAATACAGCGAATTCTGGAAACGCATTCAGTACATGTCGGTCGCATCTGACATTATACCATATGTCGGGCCGGTTGAATATTCACACACACACGTCAAAAAACTCAAAAAGGAATTTCACAGCAACAGCATTTTTTCGCACCGATACACATTCAGCGGCTCCTACGGAAAGGACCTGATGTACGAAGTGTCGCGCTATGCTTTGATTGCAAGCGGTATTGCTGCGTCAAACAATTTCGATATTATTCATGCACACGATTGGCTTACTTATCCTGCCGGTATTGCTGCCAAACAGGTGAGTGGAAAGCCGCTGGTCATTCACGTTCATGCAACTGAATTCGACAGGTCGGGTGAGCATGTCAATCAACGAGTTTTCGATATAGAACGTGAGGGAATGATGCAGGCCGATCGCGTGATCACTGTTTCAAATCTGACACGCAATATTGTGATTGAGCGCTATGGGATTAATCCCGACAAGGTGTTTACGGTGTACAACGGAGCCGATGCTTTTCAGGCACCTGCGATTGAACGTATTGAAAAACCATTTCCTGAAAAGGTGGTTACATTTCTGGGGCGTATCACTTTTCAGAAAGGTCCTGATTATTTTGTTGAAGCAGCCAAAAAAGTTCTCGAAAAAGATGAAAATGTACGCTTTGTCATGGCGGGTTCGGGCGATATGCTACCGCGTATTGTGCGCATGGTTTCAAAACACAGGATGGGTCATAAATTCCATTTTACCGGATTTTTGAAAGGCAACGATGTCGATAAAATGTTTTCGTACAGCGATGTATATGTGATGCCAAGTGTATCGGAACCTTTCGGCATTTCGCCGCTCGAAGCTATGCGCAGCAGTGTACCTGTGGTCATTTCGCGGCAATCGGGTGTGGCCGAAGTGCTGCGACATGCATTGAAAGTCGATTTCTGGGATGTTGATGCTATGGCCGACAGCATTTACGGGTTGTTGAATTATCCGGCGCTTTCGCGTATGTTTTCACGTTTTGGCCGCAACGAAGTTGAGGATTTGAAATGGGACAATGCTGCGGCATCGGTCCTTAGTGTTTATCAGCATTTAGTATAGGAGGCGTTTTATGAGATCAATCTGTTTCTATTTTCAGGTACATCAGCCGTTCCGTTTGCGGACGTATCGGTTTTTTGAAATCGGTAATAATCACCATTATTTTGATGATTATCAGAATCGATATATCCTGCGCCGTGTGGCTGATAAATGCTACCTTCCCATGAATAAACTCCTGCTTGATCTGATTAAGGAATTCGGACAACAATTTAAAGTGTCGTTTTCCATTTCGGGTGTTGCGCTTGAGCAGTTTTCGAAATACACACCTGAGGTGATTGACAGCTACAGAGCGCTTGCAGAAACAGGTTGCGTGGAGTTTATTGCCGAAACCTACAGCCATTCGCTGGCTGCTTTGCGCAATGAACAGGAATTCAGGGCTCAGGTAAAACGGCAACAGCAATTGCTGAATGATCTGATCGGATATCAGAGCACGACTTTCCGAAATACCGAGTTGATTTATTCAAACGAAATTGGCGACATGGTTTATCGTATGGGCTACGATGTCATGCTCACCGAAGGCGCCAAACATGTGCTGGGCTGGAAAAGTCCGAACTACATGTATTGCAACGCGCAGAATCCGCGACTGAAATTGTTGCTGAAAAACTTCCGTCTGAGCGATGATATCGCTTTTCGTTTCTCGCAGCAAAGCTGGGAAGGATGGCCGCTGACCGCTGAAAAATTTGTTGACTGGCTCAATCAGGTAGATCCGCGCGAAGAAGTGGTGAATCTTTTTATGGATTACGAAACTTTTGGTGAACATCAGTGGCCTGAAACCGGAATATTCGATTTTATGCGGGCTCTGCCGGGAACTGTTTTTGCGAAAAGTAATTTTTCATTTAATACTCCATCAGAACTCGGACATATGATGCAGCCCGTTGCGCCGGTTCATGTGCCGTTTCCGATTTCGTGGGCTGATGAAGAACGTGACCTCACGGCTTGGCTCGGCAACGATTTGCAGGATGATGCTTTCGATACTTTGTACAGTTTGTCAGAAAAAATGGAGTACGTGATGTCGTATTCCAAAAGTATTGACACCATGACTGAAGCCGGCGTCGCTGCTCACAAAGTGAGTGTTGATGAGTTGAATAAATTGCACGATGATTGGTTGAAACTGCAGACCAGCGACCATTTTTATTATATGTGCACCAAGTGGTTTGCCGATGGTGATGTGCATAAATACTTCAATCCGTATGGCACTCCGTACGATGCGTATATCAATTTTATGAATGTGCTGAGCGATTTTATGTTGCGCCTGAGTCAGCATTCGTTTTTGAATAGTGTGCCAGAACCGGCTCTGGTAGCCGAACAGCCAAAGTCGGATACAAAGAAGGTGGTCAAACTCACTGTTGGAAAAAAGACGACTGCAAAAAAATCCACTACCAAAAAAGCAACAGAGAAGAAGAGCACTACAAAGAAAACAGCGGAGAAGAAAACAACAAAAGCAAAAGCAGCAAGAACTAAAATCACAGTGAAGAAAACTGCTGCGAAGAAAAAGCCG
>DAOPKE010000112.1:0-8203 GCA_035390965.1 Bacteroidales bacterium
GACAGCTTGTCCGCCCATCAATTCACGACAGTGATTGATGCCGGTGGAATTCCACGTCAGCAATATTTGTAATGTCATTCTTTGCAAGCTGACGGTAGAATGTCAGGGATGGGATTATTAAAAAAAGTCGCACGAAGTATCCCTACTTCGCACAACTTCACTAATTTTACTGTGTAATTCAAAATCATGGAAGTCTTAGCTCATTATCTGCGTCTCGCGTTCATTGCTGCCATCGTTATGCTGCTCATTGCCGGCATTATGTATCTTGCCATCAAACAAAAAAGCAAGAAAAAGAATGATAAAACGGAAGTGGCCGGCCGTCTGCATTTTTATAAAATGATTGTCATTGCTTCTGCTGTTTTCATTCCATTGTATCTGATTGCCTATGTGGTTTATCTCAAAGATGTTCCTGTCCTGAAATACACTACCGATGCGCAGTTTGAATCGGCTTACCTGAAAAATTTCAACAACAATACATTGAATGACAGCACCCGGAATCTGTTCTACGATCAGTCAATGGATTTTCTTAAAAATCGTCATCACGATAAAATATTTTTCGATGACTTTGTTTTTGATAAAACTGATTCCATTGAGCTGAGTTTTATTCTCTATTACATCGAACATCCCGGGCTGAATGACAGCACAAAGCTGGAAATCAGAAACAGGGTGCAAACTGTTCAGGATGTTGAAAAATACTTAATCAGCAAATAAATGCTGCGATTAACCGCATTAATACTAATGTTTCAGCTTGTATGCCAACAAAGGACTTACGCTCAGAATTCATCCGAATCTTTAAGTAATACCGATCTAATCATCATGACCATTACAGGTTTTGATTTTTATAAATCTGATTGCATAACAGAAGGAGCAAAATTGAATAATCCTGCAATATTAGATACCTTGACAGACTTTCTGAATAAATTTCCGGAATTGTGTGTACGCCTTGATTTCCATGCCCCATGCTGCTGCAAAAGTGAAGAGTATTATTTGGATCAGACAAGTTTAATCGCAATTATGATTAAAGATATTTTGGTTTCAAATGGTATTGATGAGGACCGATTATCCACATTGGGTGCTGGTACCTCAAACCCTTTGTTCAACTGCATTTGCGGAGAATGCCCGGAGTATATGATGATATTGAACCGTCGCCTGAAAGTTGTGATTATTCAATAATTCAATATATTTGCTTTTAATTTAATATATATTGCTGCTATGAAAAAGATTGCATTGCTGACTTTGCTCTTGATGCCACTTGCACTAAGTGCACAGAAAAAATATTCCAAAGAAGAAATTGTCGAAATCACGGATTCAATTCTGATTGAAGGAAATCTTCTTTATCAATACGAAAGAGCTGCATGGATGACAACTGATCTGGCTCGGGCTGACAAACAGTTGTCGAGATTATTCAAATCATATCTGATTTATAAGGACGAAGACACTATTAAAGGTCTTATTCTCAATAACTCAAACCTTGTAATTGCAACTTATTTGTTTTTTGAAGATTTTACAAAAGAATACAGTTCGGATTTTACAAAACGCGATTTGACTCCGTTCGAAAATGAAATATTTATTGCTCGCTTTGAGATACTCCAGAAAATCACTGAAGGAAAATACCCTGTAACCTGCCCTGAAGGCTATTCTCTAAATATGATTTTAATACCATTCAATGGTGGGTATAAATTGTATTTTATCACTGGTACCTCAAAAAATGGGGTCATCCCATTTGGAAACGACTATGTTTTTTTTGCCGGATCTGATTATACCATTCATGACTGGAGAAAATTTCACAGCAGACTAATACCTGTTGAAGGTGGATCTGGTGAAAATAAAATTTCAAGTTCCGTTCACAGTCATCTGAAAAATGAACCTTTTATAACAGCTACAGATATTTGTACGTTCAAGTTATATGCAGGTTATGTGGGATTAAAATCATTTCAGGTTTATTCTCCAGCATTATCGCTTTATTTCAGGTATTCACTTGAATCTGATTCGATTGAAACTTCCAAAAAAATGTTTGATTGAAATAAATATCTGAAATATAAATTCAACATATCTTTGCCCCATGTTTTCAATCAGCTTCGATGATATCATCCGTTTTCCGAAAATGCCCACGGCCGACATGCTGGAGCAATGGAAAAACAACGTGATTGAAAATGCGATGCTGCTGATAATCCGCCTGACACTGTGGTTCAGGGCGCAGATTTCGAAAGTACGACCGGGCGCCGCCATTGTGCGCAACATTGCTCCGGCCCGCACCAACAGCGAAGTCTGGAATTGCTACGATGTCGCCGTTCAGACCGGTCTGCAGCAATCGCCCGTGCGATGCCGGAATCCGCAATCGGACAACTGGTGGAACATTTCGCCGGCTACCCCGCCCTTTGTGGTGCTGATGAACATCAGACTCTGAAAAATTTTTCATTTCCTTCCGGCAGACAGCTTACTGTTTTGCCGTTGCGACTGTTTATCATAAGTCGCTGAAACCAGGGATTGATGCATGTTGTCAATCTGTTGTGCAACAATAAAAAAATGAAAAATGAAAAATTATTTCGAGAAACAATTCGAACTCCGTTATTTCGAACTCAATAAATTCGGCGAAGCCCAGGCCACAACCATTCTGACTTTGCTCGAAGAAACTGCAGCCGACCATTGCTGGTCAATTGATCACAGTCTGTACGATCTGAAATATCAAAACATAGGCTGGGTGCTGCTTTCAGGTGCCATCGTCATGGAGCGGTATCCGCTTTATAAAGAAAAAATAATCATCCGCACCTGGCTGTCGCATTACACGCCCATCCGCGGATTGCGCGAGAACATCATTTTCGACAGCCGCCGCAACATCATCGGTCGCTCAACGGGATTGTGGGTTTTCTTCGATCTCAACCGCCGCCGCCCGGCGCGTATATTCGACGATATCCGCGATAAATGGTCGAGCGAAGAAGAAAAAAGCACCAGTATCGATATCACCGAAACCATTGATCCGATCGTGTCCGGCGTGTATCAGAAGCAATTTCATGTAAACCGCTTCGATATCGATACCTATCAGCATGTAAACAACATCCGCTATCTGCAGTGGATGAGCGAATCGATTCCGGATGACATTGCCGACCATTATTTCATGCATACCCTCAACGGCCGCTTCCTGCGCGAGGCCCAGCAGGACGACACATTGATTTCCTATACCAATCCGCTGAGTGAATCTGGTCATTTCGAACATTCCATCCGCTCTGCAAACGAAGGCCATTTCTGCGCTGCAGCCAAAACCATCTGGAAGAAGAAGAGCTAACGGTTGGGCGTAGTCTATATGAAATTTCTAGTTGAGGCTGTCTCAAAAAGTCTTCAGCGACAAAAACAACATTCCATCGTCTGGAAGCGACGCAGGAGCTGGAGGACATGGAACCGTTGTTTTTGCTGTTGTTACGACGGTTCCATGTTCCGGCCGTACGTCATCCCTCGAAGAATTCGAAACTCTTCGAGGAGTTTTAAACTGGCCGGAACGGTGGAATGTCGTAACAACCCGCTGTTTTGATACATCCTCGGCAGTATAAATAATTAAGTCTACGTCCGACCTCAAAATGATCGATCACATCATATTTTTTTCTAATTTCGCTTTAATTGAACTTCGTTGCTCCTCTGAAGGCTCAGCCACTGACAACTGAATACTGACTACTGAAAGCTGACTACTCACCATTGAAGGAACTTCGTATTTCATTTTACGGCTTCGCCACTCAACCTTAACCTCAACCTTTTTGAATCATGAATAACGAACAAGGATTTTTGAATTACGAAGTGAATTGTGCAGATTGCTCCTTTACGTATCCGGTCAGGTTCACTGCTCACCAATCACTGTTCACTGCTCACCGAAGGTGCTTAACCTCAACCTTGACCTCACCACTGACAATTGACCACTGATTACTCACAACTGACCACTGATATTATGTTTTCATTCAAAAACGATTACGCTGAAGGCTGCCACCCCGAACTGCTGAAAATGCTCATCGACACCAACATGTCGCAACAGGAGGGCTATGGCGACGACGATTTTTCCGGACTCGCCCGCACACGCATTCTGCAACAACTGCAATGCGATGCCGACATTCATTTCGTATCGGGCGGAACACAGGCCAACACTGTTGTACTGGCCGCTGCGCTGAAACCATTCGAATCGGTCATCGCAGCCGAAAGTGCCCACATCAACGTGCATGAAGCCGGCGCCATAGAAGCCACCGGACATAAGATTGAATACGCTTCAACGCCCGATGGAAAGCTCACTCCGGAGCTGATTGCACCGCTGCTCATCAAGGCCGAAGATCATCACATGGTGAAACCACGTCTGGTATATATTTCACAATCGACCGAGCTGGGAACCGTGTATAAACTGGCCGAAATAGAAGCTTTATCGGCATTCTGCAAACAAAACAATCTGCTGCTGTATGCCGACGGCGCCCGTTTGGGTGCGGCTTTGACATCACCGGCAGCCGATTTCACGCTGGCCGACATGGCGCGGCTGTTCGATGCGTTTTATATCGGCGGCACCAAAAACGGTGCACTCATGGGCGAAGCCATTGTTTTGCTCAACCCTGATCTGAAGCGCGATTTCCTGTTTCATCTCAAACAACGCGGTGCATTACTCTCAAAAGGTCGCCTGGCCGGATGTCAGTTTGCAGCTTTATTCAGCAATAATCTGTTTTTTGATCTGGCCCGACATTCAAACAACATGGCGCTGGAAATGGCTGCTGCTATTGCTAAAGCAGGTTATCCGTTTTTTGTACAGCCCGAATCGAATCAGATTTTTCCGATTCTGCCAATGACACTGATCGAAAAATTATCGAAAGAATTCGGCTTTTACATCTGGCGTAAAACCGATGACCAACACGCCATCATCCGCCTGGTTACTTCGTGGGCAACACCGCAAAGCGAGGTGGAGAGGTTTATTGAAAATCTTTAAATGAACAGGTTTTATTCATACTCTCTGATTGCAATTGTGCTTTTCTCGGCAAATGGCCTGAAAGTACATGCTCAGTATCCCGGCTATTTCAAGCTGAAAACAATAAATGGTACTGTTTACAATACTGATAATACCCCGATTGATGTTGAATTTATTTCGCGGTATAAGCTTAAAATCACCAATTGTACCGATCCCGATGTTGACACATTACTACGGACTCTCACTTTAACCCGTGTGAGCAGGGATTACCTGACTCATTTAATTACAACATCTGCAAAAGTTGTGATTAATGTATCCGACAATATTGGCATTGCGTTCTCTGAAGGAAAATACAGATTCATTGCCGGAATATGTGGACCTGACAAAGACCAAAGCCATACGTTAATTCCGGATCTGACAAGCAGTTTATGCCCGAGAAAAACGTTCAGGCATCCGGTAAATGTGTATGCACAAAGTACTATAACTCTGTTTAAAGGATCTATCTCGTATGTGCATACTGGCGTTCCTGAACTGGCTGAACAAAATGTGCAAATTTTCGATCTTGATTCAAACAGGTGTATAAAAACATTTTCCATGGATTCAGTTGTCGTTGAAAAAATAATGTATCCTGATATGCTTTATCGGAACACCCGGGAATTATATTTCTTTGGCGGAACACATGAAGTTTGTCATTCTACTGCAGAGAATATAGCAGTCAATGATAGTGACCTTTGCGAAGCGATGGCATTTGATATGGAAAAAAAACTATTCAAAAAACGAAAGGCCATTAATCGTAAAAAAATCATATATCCAACAAAATAATCTATCCTGATTTCCTATTCATTTTCGAATCTCAAATATTCGAAAGAAATAAAGAATCTCCTGATTCATTCAATCTTCGCTACCGGAAAGCGATGTTGAGAAATGAGTGCCACAATGCTGCTGAACAAATCCGAATTTTTTTATCCGGTTTATTTTCTGTAACTTAGCCCGGAAATTGGAAAATGAGGGTGAATCATCATGCTGACGAATGTCCATACCAAAAGCCTGGATGAATTGTACAGAACGCCTATTGTACAACAGACTGCATTCTGGTCGGTCGTAAAACAAAAGCTTGGCGAAAAAACACTGGCAGTGCATTACAGCTCGCGTGCATCGGATTTATTTGGTCCTGTTTCATATGAAAAATATATTAACTCCGATTTACTGGTCATCATAAAACGGGTCATGCCCGGCTATTCCATGGCCTATGTTCCGTATGGTCCCGAACTTGAACCCAGCGCTGAAAATCAGGGTGCTTTCCTCGAAGAACTGGCCGAATGTATGCGGTCGTTTCTTCCGAAAAACTGCATCAACATTCGTTTTGATTTATGCTGGGAATCGTACTGGAGCGACGGTGAGAGCTTGTCAGAGCCTTCAATTAATGCTCAGGAGCTGCGGTTCAACATCAATACCAACAAGTGGAATTTCAGAAAATCAATGTTCAATAATCTGCCGTCAAGCACCATGTTTGTTGATCTGAAGCCGGATACAAGAAATATTATTGATTTAATGAAACCCAAAACTCGGTATAATATCGGTCTGGCAGAGCGAAAAAATGTGGTGGTAAAACAAATGGGAATCGAATCATTGCCGCTGTGGTACCAATTGTACGAGCAGACGGCAATACGAAATAATATTTTTCTGAACGACATTAAATATTTTGAAGCTGTGTTGACTGCTCAGACCAACGATGCCCGTTCGCCCGCAGAAGTTATCCTGCTGATGGCCGAATACGACTCAATGCCGCTGGCAGCTATGTTTTTAATCATCAGCGGTAACCGTGGATCTTATTTATACGGGGCTTCGTCATCGGAACATCGCAATAAAATGGCAACTTATGCTTTGCAATGGGCAGCCATGAATATTTCAAAAAAGCATGGCTGCACCGAATACGACATGTTTGGCGTTTCTCCAAATCCCGATCCTGATCATCCGCTGAATGGCTTGTATAAATTCAAATCGGGCTTTGGCGGCGAACTGTTTCACAGGCTTGGTTGCTGGGATTATCCGCTGTGTAATGACCAATATCAAATTCTGAAATCCATTGAACTGAATCAAATGGGCTTTCATCTGAATTAATGAATGACTACGGGTGCGCCACAAAAAAACAATTATATTTGATCTTTGTGAATATTTCACTTTAAGGCATCCTGTGAATTCTAATTTTTAATTCATGAAACACTATAGTCTGTTCCTGATTTCATTAATGTTGTTCTACCTGTCAGCCTGCACGCAAAAAGGAAGCCAGCAGAATGACGATTCAAATCAATTATCCTACAGCATTAAGCGCACCGATTTTGTCATGGGTACACACAAAAATTTTGAGTGGATTCTGCAAAACGACAGTGTGAAAGTGATTGAGTATCCGATGAGTTCCGACCCTGACAGTATGGTGTGCTACAAGGCGCTGTCGGAGCGGCAGAGAATCAAGTTGCAAAGCATAATGAAAACCATTGATCTGACACAGATGCAGGATAGATACAGCGACGATCTGGTACTTGGCGAAGGACATTCGGTGTACGATATTTCAATCAACGGATCCTCGAAACACATCTATGTTTATTATGTTGATGTACCAGAGCTTATTAAAATTGATGAATTTTTGTATGATGTAACTGCTGATTGCAAATAAAAATTGTCATACTCTTGCTGTCACACTGAGCCCTGCGTTCCGCGGGATAAACTCCGTCGAAATGTCGGAAGCGAAAATCAAAAAAAAAAGTCTGCAGTATAAGATGAGATCCCAGCTCTACACAAGTTTTATGATGCCCGGGAACTGAATTTTAGTTTTGGCCGGGAACGCAAAACCACAGTTTTTGTTGATTTTCAATAATCATAAAGAACGTTTCATCAACAGCACTCCATGGCGCTGATATGATATCCATGACATTGAAATAATCATCATCATTTTTATTCAATATCTTTGCAAAAAACATAAGCATTGAATTTTACAGAATTTAGTTTTACGCCGCAGCTGATGGAAGGCATCGATGCCAACGGATATGAAGCGGCAACACCCATACAGGAACAGGCCATACCAGCCATTTTAAGCGGACGTGATCTGATTGCGTGCGCACAGACCGGCACCGGAAAAACAGCCGCATTTCTGCTTCCGCTGACGAATAACATCATTACTTCGGAACAAAACCACCGCATCAAATGCATGGTGATTGAACCTACACGCGAGCTGGCCATACAGGTCGATCAGCAGATGCAGGGCTTTTCGTATTTCACCAG
>DAOPKE010000113.1:0-8176 GCA_035390965.1 Bacteroidales bacterium
CCGCTTATATTTGCATCGCATCACTAAGAAAAAAACAAGTTTTTAGAGGTGCCCATAATAACCAAAACACAAAAAACAAAAAATGAAAAATGTAATTTTTACATTCGTTTCAATGTTGATGTTAGTCGCCTTAATACAAACAAACAAAGTGCAGGCCCAAACACCAACTCTCACCTACCCCGCTCCATTATCGGAGTACTCCCCCGGACAAGCAATCGATTTCGATGTTGACTTGTATTCCAATGGTCTGATTGACCAATTATGCGCAGTGCGTTATTACATTTACAAAGATGACATGACAACCCCCCTTGCAACCGTGACCCCCTACGGAACCATCAGCTATACCGTCCGAGGTCAGGGAACCAATTATGTAACCAATGCCATCACTGATGGACAAGGTTTTATTGAAGTAGAAGCATTGAATGATGATTTGCAGGCATTCACCCTTGGTATTTTCGACAACTACTGCGTCGATCGTGATCGCCCCATCAATATTGATATGAATTTTACGACTCCCGGCAGCTACCGTTTCACTGTTGAAATCGTTTCATGTTCAAATAACGGAGTAAGCACCGGAACGACATTTACAGATATAAACTGCGGCGGACTTGTGCACACAGATTCAGTTTCAGATACCTGTATGACACCCGTTATACTCAACACCTACAGCATCGATTTCAAAGTCTGTGGTTCAGCTCAGATAACACGATTGAGCGGTCCTACCGCATGCATTGCTGGCGAAGAAATTGAAATCGTTTATTCACTTGGTAATTTCGACGACGCCATCGATGCAACCCAGATTCCGACATGGCTGACCTATGCGATTGATAATATCAATCACACCCTTACACTGAGCGGCACAGCTCCAGCAACCAATGGCAATCAGACATACAACTTTGTCATTACAACTCAGTCAACCATTAATCCAGCTTCATGTGCAACGGCCAATATAACTGAAAACATAACAGTTACAGCCCCGCAGGTTGTTTATTCATCTGTCAATTCATCTTATAATACGGGTGACAATATTACCACCAGCGCCTTGGTTTATTCCAATGGCCTGGTCGATGAACTTTGTGGCGTGCGTTATGCTATTTATAAAGACAACTCAACAACACCCATCGATTCAGTAAATGACTACGGGACCGTGACCTACACTGTTCGCGGACAGGGTGCCACAATGGTTACAAACCCCATCAAAGCCGGACAGGGATATATTGAAGTATATGCACTGAGCGACACACTGCAGGCATTTACGCTTGGCATTTTTGACAACTTCTGCCTTGACCGTGATCGCCCAATTCAGATTGACATGAACTTTACTATTCCCGGCAACTATCGTTTCGAAGCGGAAATCGTTTCATGCGGCAACGCCGGAATCAGCGCCGGAACAACATTTACAGACATTAATTGTGGTGGCACCCTGCACACAGATTCTGTTGCAGAAGAATGTCTGAATCCGGTAACACTCGCTCAGGAAGAAGTTGAAACCACCATTTGCGGCGAAGCAGAAATTGCCTTTGTCAGCGGACTGACCAATTACACCCCTGGCGACTCAGTAGAATTCATTTATTCACTGGGCGATTTCGATGATGCCATTGATGCATCACAAATACCGGCATGGCTTACCTATTCCATCGACAACGCCACTCATACACTTACTCTGGAAGGCGTTGCACCAGCTTCGGATGGCGTTGAAACAAGCAATTTCACAATCGAAACTGCATCAACCATCAATCCAGCCAGCTGCCCGACAGCATCCGTTGTTCAGAATATTATCATTACAGCTCCTTCAGTAACTTACACTCCAATTAATGTAATGTATCACACATCCGAAAATATTTCAACCTCGGCACTGGTATATTCAAATGGAATGGTTGATGAACTCTGTGGTGTTCGTTATGCTATTTACAAAGACAACTCAACAACACCCATCGATTCGGTCAATGATTACGGAACAGTTACCTACACTGTTCGGGGACAAGGTACTACATTGATTACAACTCCGCTTAAAACCGGTGAGGGTTACATTGAAGTTATTGCACTCAATGATACTTTAGAGGCTTTTACGCTTGGAATTTTCGACAATTTCTGCATCAACCGCAATCGTCCTATTGACATTGACATGAACTTCACCGTTCCCGGCAACTATCGTTTCGAAGCTGAGATCATTTCATGCGGCAACGCCGGAATCAGCGCCGGAACAACATTTACAGACATTAATTGTGGTGGCACCCTGCACACAGATTCTGTTGCAGAAGAATGTCTGAATCCAATTGTACTTACCGAAGGTGAAGTTGAAACAACCATTTGCGGCGAAGCAGCCATTAACTATGTAAGCGGAGATCTGAATTATTTCCCGGGACAGCCGGTTGAGATTATTTACAGCGTTGGCAATTTCGATGACGGAATTGATAATACTAATCTGCCCACATGGCTTGGCTTTATTGCTGATACATCAAACAACACCATCACATTAACAGGAATTGCACCGGCATATGACGCTCTAACACCTTCATATTCCTTTGCACTGAATACAACATCAAGCACTAACCCGGCTACTTGCCCGACAGCTACAACCAATCTCAGCATTGTTGTCAACGAAGGTCCGGAGATTGAATTCACAAGCATCAATGCTGTTTACAATGTTGGTGACAGCATTTATACTACAGCAAGCATTTATTCCAATGGATATGTTGATGAACTGGCAGCCGTAGAATATGACATTTACCACAATGCAACGCTGGTTAATCAGGTCAGCGATTATGGCTATATGGATTACAATGTTCGTGTCAGCGGTACCAACTATGATACAACGGCTATTGAAACAGGTTCGGGATTTATTACAATGTCTCCGGTAAGTGACACTTTAAGTGCCTTTACACTTGGAATTTTTGATAACACCTGTGTTAACCGGAATCGTCCTGTAAACTTATTCCTGACATTTGACGTGCCCGGTGAATATGTTTTCAACACTGAACTAGTGTCATGTGCCAATCAGGGAACAGCCACAGGAACATCGTTTGTAGCTACAAACTGCGACAATCTGATTCATTATGATTCAGTAGCAGAAGACTGTCTCGGACCTGAAATGTTGTTTGCCGAAACCATTGGTTTTACTGTTTGCGGAGAATCATCCATTGCTTACGAAAGCGGATCCGACATATATTGCGCCGGAACTGAAATCGACCTTGTGTACAATGTTGGCGACTTCGACGATGGACTCAATACAACAAACCTTCCTTCATGGATGACCTATTCGGTCAACGCTACCAATCATACTATTTCACTTCATGGAACTGTTCCTGAATACGATCAGCTCAATCCAACCTATACCATAACACTAAGCACAACTTCAAGTGAAAATCCGGCTGCATGCCCAAATGCCAGTATGGTTCAAACCATTACAGTAAAAGAAAGCTATCGTGATACCATCACCGAAGTTATCTGCGAAGGCGACAGTGTTGTTGTTGGAACAACAGCATATTATACTGAAGGAATTTACCCCAACACATTAACCGCCGTGAATGGTTGCGACAGCGTTGTGGTTCTTGATCTGACAGTAAATCCAACAGTTTATAGTGAATTCACCGTTGTTACTGACAGTGCTTCATACACATGGAATTCTGTTGTTTATGACGAATCAGGTGATTACACTCAAACACTGACCTCAAACATTACCGGATGTGACAGTATTGTAACTTTACATCTCACCATCACCATTGGAATTGATGAGTTGAACAATACCATCCTTTCAGTATATCCAAATCCGACTGATAACTTTGTTTATGTGGAAACAGTTGCTAAAACCGGCAGCCAGTGCATGATTGAAGTACACGATGTCTATGGCCGCGTAATCAGTTCAACTGAAATTACAGAAAACAAAACAATGATTGATCTCTCTAACCTCGCTTCAGGTGTATATTTCCTGAAAGTAATGGATGGAGAAAAAATTACAGGTACTGCATTTGTAACAAAACAATAATGCAGAAAAATTTTCAGGGGGTACGGCATTCATGCGTACTCCCTGATTTTTTCATTAAAAAAAAGAAGCATGAAAAAAATATATACCATACTTGTCCTTTCATTCCTTATCATTCCGTTTTTTAATATAAAAAGCCAGGCACAAATTCCCACAGTACAATACACTCCTCTGGCGCCGTATTATTACACCCACAACACTATTTATGATACAGCACGGGTATATTCAAACGGGCTGATTGACCAGCTATGTGCTATCCACTATTCCATCTACAAAGATGACACACTCACACCCATCACATCAGTTGATGACTATGGAAGCATTGAATACACTGTTCGAAGCTATAGTACAAACTATCTGACTCAGTCAATCACAAATGGCACCGGGTATCTGAGTGTAAGACCGCTGTTTACGACCTATAATGCTTTCACACTCGGCATTTTTGATAATTACTGCGTCTCACGTAACCGGCCTGTGATGCTGGAAATGGTATTTGACGAGCCGGGATATTATAAATTTTATTGCGAAATTCAGTCCTGTTCAAACTCCGGAAGCTCGCTTGGAACTTCCTTTACAGCAAATGGGGCGCCGGGTTGCGGAACCACAAGCCACTCCGATTATGCGGCTACAAGCTGCGACAATGCAACTCCGTTATTTGGCGAAGCATTGTATCTCACCATTTGCGAACAAGGCTCCATCGCTTATTCCAGCGGCAATACCACGTATTGTCCCGGAGAGGCAATTTCACTTGTATATACTCTTGGCACATTCAATGATCTGGCTGATACAACAGGTCTTCCATCCTGGCTGACACCTGCCGTGGATGTATTGGCTCAAACCCTCACGCTGACAGGCACAGCGCCAATCTACGATCCAGCGAATCCAACCTGTACTTTTCCCGTGTCGTCAAAAATATCCGTGAACCCAAATGGATGTCCGGCGGACTTCGTTTCTCAGACCATTACCATCATCGACGCCCCGACTCCAGTCATCGCAGGAGACAACTTTATTTGTGAAGGAAGCTCCATCGAACTGCTTTCCGATCTGAAAGGAACATGGACCAGCACCGATGGCAGCATTGTAACCATTGACCAGACAGCACCCGATTCGGCTGTTACCATCACCGGATTATCCGATGGTGTAATCAATATTTTTTGCGAAGCAACAAGCGGAGGATGCACTGTAAACAGCCAGCCATTTTCTATTATTGTACATCCGGTAATAAAAGATACGATTACAACAACAATCTGTTCAAATGACCAGTATCTGATAGGTGCAGTTGCTTACAACACAGCCGGAACCTTTACTGACACACTGATATCATCAAACGGTTGCGACAGTATTGTAACCTTGCATTTATCTGTCAATCCGGTAAGCGATTCCGCATTAACCGAAACAATCTGCCAAAACAATCCGTTTTCATTTGGTGGAGAGTTCATCAACATCAGCGGTATTTATAAAGACACGCTTGTAAATGCACTTGGTTGCGACAGTATTGTTACGCTGAATCTGACTGTAAACGACACCTCGTTTTCCGAATTCTGGATTACCGATACAAGCTACACCTGGAATACGATAGCATATACTGAAAGCGGAGATTATGAACAAACACTTCTCAATGCATATGGCTGCGACAGTGTTGTTACGCTGCATCTGACGGTTGTAACCGGAATTGAAAATAATGAATTAAATGCTGAAATATACCCAAACCCAGCCGAAGACTATATTCATATTATTTTGAATTCAAAAATCAACAACACGCAATTGAAGTTATTTAATTCGGAAGGAATTCTGATTAAATCCTATAATATGGCAGGCAATAAATTCAGTATCGAACTTTCATCTTTGGCTCCTGGCTTGTATTTCCTGACTATAAGCGACTCCAAAGGACATTCTGCAACGTATCGTTTCAGTAAACAATAGTCATTTATATTTTTCGTAGATTTGTTTTTTGCGAAAAATATGAAACCTGAAACAACAAAGGAAAGAATCAGCAGTCTTGATATTCTGCGCGGATTTGCCTTGCTTGGAATTGTAGTTGTTAATGCACTCGGGTTCAATGCATCCTTCTTCAATTTCGGCGGATACTACGGGGCTTTACCTGATCCGGAACAGCAGGAATTCTACAATGTGTTCATCAGTCTCACCGCCGACAAATTTATTTTCCTGTTCAGCTTCCTGTTCGGATATGGGATATTCATGCAATACAAAAAATTTCAGGACCACAATCAACCGTTCGGCAACTTCTTTTCACGTCGCATGATGGTTCTTGCAATGTTTGGAATTGCGCATGTAGTGCTGCTTTGGGCAGGAGACATTCTGTTGCCTTATGCGATAGCAGGATTGATTGTTTTTCTGCTGCGAAAAGTCCCAGCCGTTTTGCAACTGATGCTGGCCATTTTCTTTTATTTCTTTGTGGCATTCTGGTTAGCTGCATCAACTTATATCCCTCTTCCCGACTCCATGACATCGCTCTGCACTGAGTGTATCGAGCAAGCCGGAATTATTTATTCCAGCGGAAATTATTATGAAATTCTTCAGCTGCGATTGCATGAATATGCAGATTTTCGCAACATCAATCTGTTTTATTATCTGCCGAAAATCATCGGTCTCACCTTGTTTGGATTTATTGCCTCAAAAAATTTACTTCATAAAAAAGTTGCAACACGCAAAGCCACATGGAGTGTGGTTCTTGCCCTCATCGCAGCCACGGCGGTTTTCTTTTATCTGAAATACGAAACCATTTTTAACATCGAAGGACCTTTCGCTACAGCTGCTTACATGGCCGGTTATGAGCTGATGAATTTATTAGTCGCTTCGACTTATTTACTATTAATTCTGCTTATTGCATCGTTCAGCACGCCGGCACGGCTACTGAAACCAATTGCGCTGATGGGACGTATGTCGCTCACCAATTACCTGATGCAATCGCTCATTCTCGGAATCATTTTCTACGGCTGGGGATTTGGATTCTTCGGTCAAACCGACGTGATGATGGTTGTTGCAATCGCGCTCTCAGTCTATCTTTTCCAGATTCTCCTGAATATTATTTATTTCCGTTTCTTCGAAACCGGACCGCTGGAAAAGATTTGGAGAAAGTGGTCGTATGGGAAACTCTTATGACATTTTTGATTTTCGAAATGAAAAACACTAATATACATTTTCCGTTTGTTTTATTGCTTCTGGTGCTGATTTCAGCCGGATGCTCCAAGGAAAAAAGATCAAACGAAGCCGCATTGAAAATGCAGGAATTTGTTATTGACATCTCTCAATATGCGCGTGGCATTGATCCTGATTTTATTGTCATTCCGCAAAACGGACCAGAACTGGCTTTCAAAGATGCTGAACCCGAAAATGAATTGAACCAGGAATATCTCGCGGCCATCGATGGAATGGGCTTGGAGGAAATATTTTATTTCGAAACCTATACGCCCGATGAATACAGGCTGGATATGCTGAGGAAAATATTGCCATTGAAAAAAATCATGGTATCGGAATTTGTAAGCTCCGCCAGTCTGATTCCTGATGCACTGCTAAAGAATTATAATGAAAGCTTTATTTGTTTTGTGCGAACCAGCGATAATTATTACTACACAAAAATTCCGGATACGATTCCGTTTGAAAACAGCAACAACATAAGCACCCTCGCCGATGCGCAGAATTATCTGTACATCATAAACAGCGAAAATTATTCATCGAAGCAGGATTTTTTGAGCGCCATCGATGCCACCAATTTCGATGTCATTCTGATGGATTTATTTTTGGAAGAAACAGCTTTTACAGCCACTGAAATCAATGAACTGAAAAACAAAGGCCAATGGCGCTCAGCGCCTGGTGATTGCGTATATGAATATAGGCTCAGCTGAAAACTACCGCTACTACTGGCAGGACGACTGGAAACTGCATAATCCGAACTGGATCAAAAAAAAATACGAAGGATATGATGACGAATTCTGGGTGGAATTCTGGAATGAGGACTGGCAAAAAATTATTTTCGGCAACAATGATTCATACACCAAAAAAATCATCGATGCCGGCTTTGATGGCGCCTATCTGGATAATGTGGAGGCGTATTATTTTTTGTATTACAAGGATTAAGAAATAAATAGGGCCTGCTGAAAAACACTTAACACTCACAGAATTAGAAACATATTCATCAAATTGGGCATTGCAAATGCAAGTGTATTTATCGGG
>DAOPKE010000114.1:0-8111 GCA_035390965.1 Bacteroidales bacterium
CATATTGCTTTTTATTATCTTTGTAAAAAAAATATGACGCTCAAGATTGCACCATCGATTCTTTCCGCCGATTTTCTGAATCTCGGAAAAGAAATTGAAATGCTCAACCGCAGCGAAGCCGACTGGATTCACGTAGATGTGATGGACGGCGTTTTTGTACCCAATATTTCTTTCGGTTTTCCGGTGATTGAAGCGGTGGCGGCCATTGCAAAAAAACCTCTCGATGTGCATCTGATGATCACACAACCGGAACGATATATTGAACAATTTGTAAAAGCAGGCGCACAATATCTGAGCATTCATTATGAAGGCGCCATTCATCTGAACCGCACCATTAATCAGATTAAAGAACTGGGTGCCAAAGCCGGCGTGGTACTCAATCCGCATACAAGTGTCGATGTGCTTAAAGATATCATTGCTGATCTTGATTACGTTTTGCTCATGTCGGTCAATCCCGGCTACGGCGGACAAAAATTCATTCCTGCCACACTCAAAAAAATCGAAGCAATGAATTTAATGCGTCGCTCCAGAAATCAGCATTGTCTGATTGAAGTTGATGGTGGTGTGAACGAAAAAAATGCGCAGGATATCATCGAGGCCGGCGCCGATGTGTTGGTTGCAGGCAATGCCGTTTTTAAATCGTCCGATCCGGAACAAGCCATTAAAGGCCTGAAAAACCGATAAAGAGATACATATCTTTAAACAATAGTTTTATTCAAAACATGGGAAAACATTCCGGTTTAGCTTTTCAATATGTCGTTTTGTTTTCTTAACAGGATGAAATACAAAATGGTTAGCGCCAGAATTGAGAAAAACAGAAGACTTTCCGTTTTTGAAAAAGTCTGTCAACTTATTTAATCTCACTTCTGAAGAATATCTGGTGATATAACTTTTAGATCTCACTTCTTTAAAAAGCAACTTGGGGGTATTTCCCTTAAACACGGCATTATCAATACCAGAAAAGCTCAAACTATCAGCCATGATAAATGCTGATTTGTTAATCAAACTAATGTTCGTAATTACAGGGCAATCATTACTGTCCAAATAACGAAATGCAAAATCAATGCGGAGTAAAACTGATTTATCATCCGTAGAATAATTCAACGGCTTTATAAAATATTGAACACCACTGTCGCCCGTGTAAAAAGTCTCATACAAATTTTTACCGGATTTTTGCGCTCCGGGTCTGATGGAAATACACGATGAAAAAAAGAGAATCATCAAAACAAACCCAATAGCAATGCTGCTTTTATTGGATTTTGCATTAATGATAAAATACCTATTCATAAAATACCTGATTTGAGTAATTTACACAAAAATGCCAAAAATATTTCTTATTAATCATATTCAACAAATTTATTAAAAAATAAATACTGTCAAATGCCATTTCAAAGAAATATTTCTGGCATCTGCAAACGGAATTATTCGCCAGTTACAATTGTTTCATAAGTAACGATAATACCTAACAGACTGGTCTGTTTCATGTCAACTGTTGAAATTTTTGTAATTCCGCCATTCTTGGCTGCAGCTTTAATACTGGCATCCTGATTGAAAAACAAGATTCCAAGATATCCGGTTGCTGTTGCAGTTCCAACTTTTGAACCTACCGGATTACTGGTTGCATTCACAGGAAGAGTTACGGCACAACTAGCCATCATTAACATTACAGCAATTGAAACTGCGAAAATTCTAATTCTTTTCATCATGGTTTAATTTAAATAATCCCTACTCTATAGGCTTTTCGGGTAACGCCATTTTAAAAATTGTTATAACATGCAAATATAATTATTTCACAATTAAAATTGGCTTAAAACACATCCTGCTGAAATTTTCTTAAATATTATATGTTCATTTTTCTTAATGACAGTATTCACCCATGTCAATCATATCAGAATGATCCTCATGTTTTTAAAGCGGCTTTGGCCAATGTGATTTTCACAAACTGCATTTTTTCGAACATGGATCCGCCGCAAATGAAGTAGAATGTTGTTTTTGCACACGATTTCCTTTTGAGACAACCTCCGATAAAAGCCGAAGCGTTTTTCTGGAATTATTGCAAAAGCTCAATAATATTTATTGACTGTCTAAAAATGTACTTTGTTACGACATTCCACCGTTCAGGCATACAATTTAGCTGATAAAAAGCTATGACGCCTGAACATGGAACCGTCGTAACAAATTCAAAAACAACGGTTCCATGTCCTTTCGCTCCTTCGTCGCTTCAGGGAGTTTATCCCGCCGCGGCGGGAGTGGAATGTTGTTTTTGTCACATAAATAAATTTTAGACAGTTTCTTAAAATGATTTCATATAAAAACAACAATGTTATTGGTGTTTTAAATTTCTACATTGCTGTATTTATATGTGTTGCATATTTTCCACCAATCACAGCAATCAATCTCAAAAAGAACTAAAAAGTATTACTGGCCAGCATCACCAAAGTGCAGGCCTCGAGACAATGAATTCCTTTCTGACTGGCTTTGACAAACAATCCTTGGTTTTCGGCTCCGGGATTAAAAATAATACGCTCCGGATTCAATGAAAGAATATAATCTTCCCATTCTTTCTGATGTTTTTCGCCAAGATACAAGGTTACTGTATGAACTTTTACACCATTTTGTTTTGAATTCAATATGTCAAAGTCTCCGATTTTCCCATCACGAACCCCCAACGGATAAACTGTATGCCCATGCTCTGAAAGTCGTAAGGTGGCCAGATATGAATACCTTGACGGATTCGGGCTTGCCCCGAGAACGAGTGTAGGTTTATTATCGGTTTTCATAACAGTTTCTGTTTTTATTTTCTGCAATACGAATATTTGATGCTATTATTCTGACAAGGTTTAATATTTGTTTTAAGCAAACTATTGCAAATTCATACTGCTGATTATCTGCATATTAGAAAGATTTCTACACGATCAATACCTTAACATTAACAAATATTCAGGTTTTACATAACAGGGCATTATGACATAAATACCTCATTAAAATCAGTCAAATTGTCATTATATCGACTGTTTTGCATGATGGAGAGAAATTTGATATTTCCTGAAAAAAAAATTATGAATCTCGAATCATTTACCATAAAAAGTCAGGAAATCATTGCTTCGGCCTTTCAAAAAGCTTTTGAAAACAAAAACCAGGCAATTGAAGACGTGCACATATTAAGTACGTTACTACAACAGGATGAACAAGTTACGCCATATCTCTTAAAAAAGCTGGGTGCCAACGCTGTTGTTATGAAACAACTATCTGATAAGGAAATAGAATCGCGCCCAAAAGTCGATGGCGGTCAGCCCTATCTGGCTCCTTCAGGCCTGAAAACCATTCAGCAAGCCATGTCCAAGCAGAAGGAACTGAGCGACGAATTTGTCAGTCTCGAACATATTCTGCTTGGACTGGTTGAAAGCGATGGCGTTGCAGAGCGCATTCTTAAAGATGCAGGTGTGACCGAAAAAGATCTCAAAGCAGCCATTTCCGATTTGCGCAAAGGAAGTAAAGTTACCAGCGCCGGCGCTGAAAGTCAGTACAACGCATTGAACCGCTATGCGCGCAATCTGAACGATCTGGCTCTGAAAGGCAAATTGGACCCGGTTATCGGTCGCGATGAAGAAATACGCCGATTGCTGCAGATTCTTACACGACGCACCAAAAACAATCCTATCCTGATTGGCGAACCAGGGGTTGGAAAAACAGCCATTGCTGAAGGTCTGGCACACAGAATCATTAAGGGCGATATACCTGAAAACCTGAAAGACAAGGTGATATTTTCACTCGACATGGGAGCACTTATAGCCGGAGCCAAGTTTCAGGGCGAGTTCGAAGAACGACTAAAAAGTGTAATCAAGGAAGTGATTGACAGCGACGGACAAATCATTTTGTTTATTGACGAAATTCATACGCTGGTTGGAGCCGGTGCCAATCAAAGCGCCATGGATGCGGCCAACATTCTGAAACCCGCTTTGGCGCGCGGTGAACTTCGTGCCGTTGGAGCAACTACATTGAATGAATACCAGAAATATTTCGAAAAAGATAAAGCGCTCGAACGCCGTTTTCAGGTTGTGATGGTTGATGAACCCTCTCCTGCTGATTCGGTCAGTATTTTACGCGGATTGAAAGAACGCTACGAGACCCATCATCAGGTGCGTATCATGGATGAGGCAATTCTTGCTGCAGTTGAGTTATCGAACCGATACATCACCGACCGCTTCCTGCCTGATAAAGCCATAGACCTGATTGATGAAGCTGCCAGTAAACTACGTCTGGAAATTAACTCCGTTCCCGAAGAACTCGATGAGCTGGAACGCAGGATCCGGCAGCTCGAAATTGAACGTGAAGCCATCAAACGAGAAAAAGACGAACAGAAATTAGATCAGCTGAATAAGGAAATCGGCCAGCTGAGCGACGTTCGCAACGTGCTCACCGCACAATGGCGCGAAGAAAAAGAAGTTGTTGATAAAATCCAGCAGACAAAAAAATCGATTGAGGAATATAAATTCGAAGCTGAGCAGGCCGAACGCTCCGGCGATTACGGCAAGGTTGCCGAGCTGCGTTATGGCAAAATTAAAGAAGCTGAAACACTGCTTCATGAGTTGGAAGATTCCATTAAAAACAAAAAATCAGGACATGCACTCATCAACGAAGAAGTGGATGCAGAGCAGATTGCAGAAATTGTTTCACGATGGACGGGCATTCCTTTGAACCGGATGCTGCAAAGCGAAAAGGAAAAATTGCTGCACCTTGAAGAAGAGTTGCACAAACGGGTGATAGGTCAGAATGCAGCCATAGAAGCCGTCAGTGATGCCATCCGCCGTAGCCGCAGCGGACTCAGCGATGAAAAAAGACCGATCGGTTCATTTATTTTTCTTGGCACTACTGGTGTTGGGAAAACAGAACTGGCGCGGGCTTTAGCCGAGTACATGTTCAACGACGAAAACAGCATGGTGCGTATCGACATGAGCGAATATCAGGAGCGACACAGCGTTTCGCGACTCATTGGCGCGCCTCCGGGTTATGTAGGCTATGACGAAAGCGGCCAGCTGACCGAAGCTGTGCGTCGTAAGCCATACAGTGTCGTTCTGCTTGATGAAATCGAAAAAGCCCATCCGGATGTATTCAATATTTTGCTTCAGGTGCTCGATGAAGGACGTCTCACTGACAATAAGGGACGCACCGCCAATTTCAGAAATACCATCATCATCATGACAAGTAATCTCGGTGCTGAAATAATCCGCGATAATTACGAGGATCTGAAGCCGGGAAGCGAATCGCAGGTGTTCAGAAAAACGCGCGAGGAAGTATTTGATTTGCTCAGGCACACATTACGTCCCGAATTTCTGAACCGCGTGGATGAAATCATCATGTTCAAGCCATTGTTGCCGGAAGAAATTAAAGAGGTTGTGAAGTTACAGCTGAAACAGCTCATTGAGATGCTTGAATCTCAGGATATAAAACTTGAATACACAGAATTTGCACTCGATGAACTTGCAAACGAAGGCTACGACCCGCAGTTGGGCGCACGTCCGATCAAGCGGCTGATTCAGCGTAAAATCATCAACGAGCTTTCGAAACAGTTGCTGGCAGGCAATATTTCAAAAGAGCATGGAGTAAAGCTGGATGTGATTGAGGGCCGCTATGTGTTTCTGCAAATGCAATGATAATCATCAGCCGGAAATGTTGCAATCTGGTTGCAGGAATTGTAACTTTGTATTCAGGCATTAAAGTTTGTCTTTGATGAATGAACATAATGCCAAATGATTTTTACCATTAAAAAATTTCAGATATGAAAAAGCTTTTTGTTTTATTTATTTTCATTGCAGGCATTGGTTTGCAATCGAATGCACAGGTAAACCCGCATGCAATTGGTCTTCGCCTCAGCGGTGGAGATGACCTGGTTGGTGGTGAAGTTTCCTATCAGCACGGTCTGGGCGATGCCAACCGGCTTGAGTTCGATCTTGGCTGGAGCGGGAATGATCACCACAACCGCATGTATATTACAGGAATTTACCACTGGGACTGGAATCTGACAGGCGGTCTCAACTGGTATGTTGGTCCTGGAGCCGGCATTGGATTGTATCATTACGACTATGATGATGATTACGTCAATATCGCTGTTGGCGGTCAATTGGGATTGGAATACGATTTCAATAAAAACGGCGCACCGATTCTGTTGAGCATCGATATCCGCCCCATGTGGGATTTTCTCGGTGATGACCACGCCGGTTTAGGATGGGGTGCTGCACTTGGAATCCGCTATACTTTCTGATTATTTTTTTGACAAACAGATCCCGAAATGAGAAACTCTTTCAGATTTTTCTTATTAATAATTTCAATTACAATGTTCAATTCTCTTTTTTCCTGCCGATCGATCCCGCAAGGAGTCGATGCTGTACAAAATTTCAATGCCGATAAATATCTCGGTCAATGGTACGAAATCGCTCGTTTTGATTTTCGCTTCGAACGAAACATGAACAATACAACAGCGAATTACAGCAAAAATGCGGATGGAACCATCAAGGTCGTAAACCGTGGATACAATTACGTTACAAACGAATGGAGCGAAGCCATCGGCAAAGCAAAGTTTATAAAAACGCCAGATATTGCTATGCTCAAGGTTTCTTTCTTCGGTCCTTTCTATGGTGGCTACAACGTGATTGCACTTGATGCGGAATACAAATATGCATTGATTTCGGGACAAAACAAAAACTATCTGTGGATTCTTTCACGTGAGAAATCCATTCCGGAAAACATTCGCACCGAATACGTAAACAAGGCTCAGAATTTGGGCTACGACACATCGAAGCTGATTTGGGTGAAGCAAGATGCTTGATCACCGGATCTTTAAAAAAAAATAATTCCGACACAAAAAAATAAGCGAAACCCACAACTTATATTCTACTTTTGCAGGCTGTCTGAAAACAGCCTGCAACTTCAATTTCAGACAGACTTTGATTTCAAGTGGCATATAATACGTATATTCGTAAAAAAATCACATGAGATCTTTTGGTGTATTTTTATTGATGTTTTTGCTATCCTCACTTTATCCGGCATTATCACAGGAAAATTCCGAAATTTTTATTGGCGCTACCAGCGAGGAATATTCTATTCGCGCCGATGTAGAACTGGAATTTGTTGAAAAAGTATTTTGTGAGTCCACAAAAGATACTCTTTTCAGAAAGCTTGATTTTTCATCACCGCTTTTCATTCAGTTTAACAAGGCCGATTTAGAGAATTTTTTAAAACATCCGGAGGTATTTGCTGATCATGTCGATCCGTTCATCAGCACAACCTATGTATACTCAGACCATCTGGGCAACAATGAAATTGTGCCGGGATTAATGAAAACGCACGACGAGTCATTTGCCGACAATCAGACTGAAAGCTGGACACGTGATGTTTCAGGAGAAAGAGGAACATCATTGTTTATTGGATTCTCTATTCTGAATTTTAAAGAATCATTGGAAAAAACTGAAAAACCGACTTTCACACTCCTTTTCAAGCTGGATCCTTGTACAAGTTGTATCGAAAAAAATGTTTCAGGAAAAGCAGTTTTTAAATCAATCTACAACCCCACAATCACTGTAACAGAAGGCCTGTCGTTAGATGCTGAATTTTCGCACGAATATCTTTTCAGTCCGGCTCTGGCAATAGCTGTTACAGATGCCGGCCTGACTGAAACAACCGGTGAAGAAAGAGAACAATTCGAAGAAAATTTCAAAAAACAATTTTACGCCACTGCACCAAAAATTGATGCAGAACAGCTTATCCGCTTTTTGTTACACCCATCCGGAACACTTGAAATTCCTTTTGAGGGATTTATTTACAGCAATGCTGTTTGTCGTCAGAACAACACATTCAAGGGTGTAATTAAGGTTTTCGGAAATCAAGTATACCGCTTCATGCCTGCAGAATAAAGAGATCCCAAAAAAGATTTTCATTTTTCGAAACAAAATGAAAAAAGAAATTTTACTTTTACACGATATAAGTATGAATCATGAACCGTGTAAAAAGCGCAGCCATAGTTGTCGGTGATCCGAAAATCATCCGGGGCTGGGTGATATACGACTGGGCCAATTCAGTATTTCAGCTCACCATTCTTTCAGCCATATTTCCGA
>DAOPKE010000115.1:0-3289 GCA_035390965.1 Bacteroidales bacterium
CAATCGGAATATTTTTTCGGGTTATAATGTAATCCGGCGCACCGCAGGCAATATGAGATGGTTCATTGGTGACCGTAATTCCGGAAACAAGGCTTTCCAAAAGAATTTTCAAATCACCTCTGTAGCTGTGTTCGGTAGCGATGCCGGCTTTATAGAGTTTGTTTACGGCTGAAATGTATTCTTGAATGGTCATGAAATATGCATTAATTCCCCAAAACTAATGATTTTCTGTTAATATTGATTGCTATGTGTCGAAAATAAAAATCGAAAACCCGGCAGAAGTGCATTCGGTGCCGGGTTTTACAAGCGGGCCACTGCCCCGCAAAACGAGTTCTCAGAAGTAAAAAAGCGAAATCACAGGATAAATATTTCAGTTTAATCTGCTGTTGACAATCTTTGCAGAAAAGGCATGCAATCATAAATACTATTTTTCAGCAAAAAACTTTTTGATTCACATAATCTCAACAGCTACTTAGGGTCTGCTGAAAAAGTCTGAGGTGCGCCATACCGTAACTTCGTACGGCACAAGTATTCGAAGCGACAAGACGAAGATGTATAGTAATACTTCGAATCGCAGGCAACGAAGAAGATGGCGCTCATCAGACTAATACCGTGCATATGAAATAAGCATTGAAACGGCACAAGTAAACACTCACAGCAATAGTTGAGGTTGTTTTGAAATGATGGGCAAAAAATACTTGATGATTGTATGATTTCAAAAATTACAGCAGCGGATTCTCAAATGCAGTGCTAATTCTCTAACCGAATAAAAACACTTGCATTTGCAACGTCCAATATGATGAATATGTTTCAGATATTATGAGTGTTACGTGTTTTTCAGCAGGAAATAGTTAAAAAACAACAGCTTATACTATAAATTATTTACACCAATAATAATATTTTAAAGTTAAGCATTGAAATAAGCCATGGAATCACTATCTTTGCGAAAAACAAATCCTATGAAAAAACAAATCTACTCTATTCTGATCGTTGCATTACTGATTATTAGCAGTACACCGATCCTTGCACAAACTGCATTCAAATCCATGGGCATGGTGTCCGGCACCATTCAAAACGACACTGTATGGGCAAGTGATACAATACATGTAACCACCAACCTGAACATACCGGACAGCGTTACATTAACCATTAACCCTGGAACAGTTGTTCTGTTAGACGATGTATGTATTAATGCCTACGGCAGGATCATAGCCCTGGGAGCCCCCGGCGATTCAATCATTTTTAAAGCTGCCGACACCACCGGGTTTTCGGCAGGCACCATGGCTGGATGGAATGGAATCACGTTTGATATAACTCAATCGACCGACACTTCCCGTTTTTCGCATTGTGTTTTTGAATATTTTTCAGGTACTGGCGATCAATCAGCAATTTACACAAACGGATATCAGCACCTCGTTGTCGAAAACAGTCGTTTTTCATACAATTATTCAGGCGACGATGCATCCTGTCTGCACCTGGCCTATGGTACCAGTGCAGTCGTAAGACACAATGAGTTTTTCGGAAATGAATCATATTATTCATGTCTTCATGTTGGTTGTGGTAGTTCAGGTGACATCAGCAATCCTTTGATTATTGAAAATTATTTCCACCACAACCTCGGACAGGACGAAGGTTCAAGTTTGAAGCTCTCGACACATACAACGGCACATGTGATAAACAATGTCTTTGTGTTTAATGAAAGTTACAATGGCGGAGCCATAGTTATCAGCGGATACGGCAGCCCGAAACTTATCGGGAACCTGATTGTTGCAAATCACGCCACCAACAATGGAGGTGCCATTGCAGTGAAATATGAGACCAGCCCTGATTTCTACAACAACACAATTGCTTTTAATACAGCCGACAATGATGGAGGTGCTTTTTCCATCAGTTGCGATGCCACCAATATTACTTATCAGAACAACATTATCTGGGGAAATTCAGCAGATGAGGGCGATCAGTTTTATTACAATTCAGGTGGAACAACACATGAATTCCTGAACAATATTATTGATGGCGGACTTGACAGCATGTATTTAAGTTCAGGTGCTTTCGCCGGATTATTCATGAATAATTCAACCGAGGATCCTCTTTTCACAGACCCAATGGTTGGAGATTTCACTATCAATTGCGCATCACCAGCCCTGAACGCCGGCTCAATTCCAGGCATTCCAATGCCACTGACCGACCTGAACGGGGCTCCCCGCCTCAATGGACCGGCCTATGATCTTGGTGCTTTTGAGTATCTCTCAGCAGCAATAATTGTCTCTAACCCGCAAAACGTATCAATCGCTGCAGGAAACAATATTACATTCGCCGTTTCAGCAACCGGAGCAACAGCTTACCAATGGCAGGTCAGCGAAGATCTTGGAACCACCTGGGTGAATGTTACCAACGACGCCACTTATACCGGAGCTCAGACAAATACACTGGGTGTTTTCACCGATTATCCGATGAACGGAAACATGTATCGCTGTCAGCTTGAAGGTGCTTGTAGCGGTGTTTATATTTTCAGCGATCCTGCATTTCTGTTTGTTAATTACAATGTCGGTATTGATGAAACAGATGCCATTATCGGCGTTTTCCCGAATCCGGCAAAAGATGTTGTCAATGTTGCAAATGCAGAAGGCAAAATATTCTCCATGATTGATCTGAACGGACGTGAAGTTTTCAAAGTTCAAATCAGCCAAAATGTTGAATCCTTGAATATTTCTTCACTGGAATCAGGAATTTATATTATTCGCATTACCGATGAGAGCAGTGTTCAGAACCTGCGCTTTGTAAAAGAATAATTTCTTGATTTTTTGTACGAAAAATTAAAACGGGGATTCATCAGAGTCCCCGTTTTGTTTTGCAATTCAATTACCCATTATTTCTCAATTTCATTGATTGCTGAGGTGATCTGCCCTGACCTGCATTTCTTCTGCTTTCAAAATATCTCCAAGGTTCCGGTAGGTTCTGCTCAGATTATGCAACAAATCAGCGTTGCTTGAATCGAGTGGATAGGCCTGTAAAAAATATTCCAGCGATTGCTGATAATTGCCACGCATTCCCTGCACCAATCCCATGTTTTCGAGTGCCGGCGCATATTCAGAATATCTTTCAAGCGACTTTTCAAAATACAATTCAGCACTGTCAAGCTGATTCAGATTGCGGCCGAAAATTTCTCCGATTGAATTGTAATCGGCAGGATCGATAACCGTAACATCCGCAACGGTCTTCAATAGCTGAATAGCTTCATTGAATTTTCCATCCCTTACATAAAGATTGGCAATTACGCGCAAATTGG
>DAOPKE010000115.1:3389-8070 GCA_035390965.1 Bacteroidales bacterium
TGATAAGGATAATAATCATGCGTAAGTGGATAAGCAAAAACAATCAGTCCGAGATAGCGCAACCACGTATAAACAATTGTTGCATATTTCTGCGAAATACTGGCTTCAGCAAAAGGATTATTGAATAGTTCGGTTTCTTCGTAACTATTCATAAAAAAGCCCAGCGCGTTGTAACGTATCAGCGCATAAACGGCAAATGCTGAAAAAAGAACAGCCGTAATTACAAGATAATCTTTGCGTTTTGGATCGCTGAAAAAGTACATGGTGAGCGGAATTACAGCAATAAAAGTTGCTGCATTTTCTTTTGAGAGCAAAGCAAAAATAAAAATGACTGCAATCCACAAAAGATTCAACGGCTTTCTGTTTTCGCAGTATTTAAGCGCAAACCAGAGTGCTCCGAGCGAACCGATGAGACTCATGATTTCGTCGCGGCCCTTGATGTTGGCAACCACTTCGGTGTGCAGCGGATGAACAGCAAACAGCGCTGTCACCAGAAACGGCAGACCAAAGTACCATTTTGACGATGTGTAATTTTTGAAAATTTTTCGCAGTACATGAAACAGCAAAACGCACAGCAGGCCATATAGAAATACATTAATAAGATGACCAATAAAAGGATTCAACCCGAACAATTCATACTCCACTGCGAAAAAAACTTGCGAAAGCGGCCTGTAGCGCCCACCCTGCAATAAATTCTGTTCGCCGAAAACACCAGCCAGCGCATCCGTAGTAAGAATTTTTCCGATGCCCGAAAATCCCTGTTTGGTGAATTTGTTATCGCGTATCATCAGGTCATCGTCGAGCGCATACTGGTGTCCGAGCGTATTGGCATACAAAGCAAAAGCAAACAGAAAAATCACAAGCGCCTGTAAGCGATAATTCTGTGAAAAAGATTGTTGACGGAATGGCTTGCTATCAGATGAAATATGCTTTTGAAGCGGTTTTTTCAAAGCTGCAGAATTTTTTTTCATATCAGCAGGAATTTTATGTGCTGAGAGAGCATCATTTATTGAAAATAAATGAACGACACAAAGATAAAATAAATGCAATAAGTCATTAAAAAACGACCGGCTAAAAAAAAGACAGGAAAAATGTCGCCGCAAACAACAACGTTAAAACGCCCACACCAAGCCAAAATTCAGATTCAGCATATTGGTGTTGCCGACTCGTCTTTTTCCCAGGTCGCGAATATAGGTATTGGATTCCCGAATAGTAATATTCGGATAAACATCATCTTTATACCAAACATTTCTGATTGGGAAAAGATAGCCGGATAAACTATAGTAGAACAGTAAATGATCGGATAAAGGCACCCTGTTTCCGAATTCATAATAAAATCCGCTCATAGCTGTTGACTGGTTTAATGCAAGCGACTGCACCGAATCGGGGAAATCATTTGAAACAGGTACGGAGTAGTTGGATTCCACGTCTGTATAAAGATATTCTGAATTTTTAAGAGAGGCCAGACAAACACCAAAGCGGAAATAATTATCGATTACAGAATAAGCATTTTTTGAATGACCTTCAAGATATAAACTGAAGATTTGTGTTTTATAATTGGCGATTCCTGAATAATAAAAATAATCGTTATAACGGGCGCGGTAGAAAGTCCCGGTAACATTGGTAAATGTCGCCCTGGCACCTAAAGAGACACCGTTTCCGGCAACGAAATTCACGTCTCCGGAAATGGGAGTGCGAATAGTAAAAACATTATCGTGCGAATTATTCAAAGGATTTTTTTTCAAATCAGGAGTCAGTGAGAAATTGGCACTGACAAAAAAACGGCTTCCGAGAAAACCATGCACCTGAGCAAAGACGCCTGTTCCCAAAACTATCAGTAAAGAAAAAATCAATGTCTTTTTCATTTTTGTCTCGTTTTGATTCGTTGCATAGAAGAATAAACCATTTGTTTTACCGTGTATTTATAATCGCGGCTTTTAACGAGCGAAGACTCGCTGTACACGCGTCTTCCGGTTGTAATATCGTACAAATAGAAATAATACAACGTGAAATACTGAGGCGAAAGATAATAAGCAATCATAAGTGGATAAGCAGGCGGGAAAATGAGCAAATAATAAGAAAGCAAATTAAATGCATGCTTACTGCGCATCGAAACGATACCACTGAAAGCAATATAACGGGTGCCTTCTTCCATGGCCAGTTGATTCAGTTTGTCCTGATTGGCACTGATAAAATCTTCGCCTTCTTCATCATCTTCAGGCAGTTCATTTATCCAGGACTGAATTAGCTGAAAACTGTTGTAGCGGTCTTCATCGGCTTCATTCATGGTGCTGACATCGAGCACAGTCAGATCTACGCCCATCATTTTCGAAGCATCCTGCACCATGGCAAGATATTGTTTTTCGTATTTCGAAACAGCGAGAAAACGTTCGCCACTATTTTTACTTTCAGTAATGCGCAGATAACCGGGATCGAAAAACAAAACCTTCGACGTTCCAACAAACAAAGAATCATTATACTCGTAACTTTTCTTTCGTTTTTTATAGTCCCCCTCTTCCTCCACCAATGTTATTCCCTCAGCATCATTATACAGCCGTCTGAATTCCTTATCATCGGCAAAAGACAGAAAAGCATAGGTAAAATTATCCTGCTGCAGTGCTTTTTTCTGATTTTGCTTGATCTTATCATACTTCGATGCAGAAGAATCCAGCGTCGTCATTTGCGCGCTTGAATCGACCGGAACAGGAGCTTTAAATCTGAAATAATTGTCTTCAATCTTGCAGTTGTTCAACAAATCAATCATTATTTCAGAAGCCATATCCAAAATGCCAGTATCAGCAGGATTCAACAGATGTGCTTTCCAGATTTCGCGTGCGCAGACTGTCACCAGTTCTTTATTCGACAAATTCTTGAACATATGAAACATGCGCTGACTTTCACCTTTGATTTTGGTTGAAGCCCGTATGGCCGTCGATTTACTTTTCTCATTTTTCAAACGCATCAGACCATAATAAGCTTTGGCTTTTGCACTGTTGAGATATACGCTTTCAGGATGATTCTGCTGCAGAACATGAATCAGGTATAAGGCATCCACGTATTTGCGATCGGTCAGATATAACTGAACCATTTCGTAGCGCGCAATTTCCCGCATGTTTTGAAAATCCTTCTGTGGTAAAATAAAATAATTCCCATTGTCTGAGAATTCAGAAAGCAGATTTTTCAACCGCTCCCGACGTTTTTTAATATTCGGATGAGTTAATTTCTCATCATCAAAATCTTCAATGGCAGAAATAAGGGCTACGGTATCAAGCCAGCATTTATCTGGAATATGGAACCAATCGTCTTCGAACATGGCACGCGACACCGGGATTTCATCAACAGGAAAATCGCTGTACAGCAATACATCGCAAACCGATTCGGCGGCAGATAATTTGTAACCACTGGCTGAAAAATAATCACGGAACCCCAATTCATCGGCCATAAATTCCAAATCTTTCTGATACTGAAGCATGGCAAAAAGCCGGTCCGATTTTCTGACATTGCGGTATTCGCCTACACTGCGCCGGATGCGGTTTTGCTCAACATACGAATCAATACCATGTTTCTTTACATAATGAACAATTTCGTGGGCAAGCACAAAGGCAAGCTGGGCCTCGTTTTCAAGCTGAGCCAGCAGGCCGATATTCACAATGACAATACCGTTAGGCAAACAGGCAGCATTGACTTCGGGATATCTTGAAACATAGAATCTGAATTTTTCGCGCAACTCAGGATTGCTATTCAATAAAATATCAGCGACTTTGTTCACATAGTTTGTGAGCGGATCACCAAACATCAGATCGCCACTACGAAGCAGATAGCGTAAATAAAAATCCGAATATCTGATAAATTCTTTTTTACTTTTAATATCCTTATAGCTTGCATTTGGATCGATGCTGCCGACATCGGCCGTTGTCACCAAGAATTCATCGCTGTAAAACTCCGCAGGCAATTCGCCACTGCAGCGAATGGGCTGATATTGGTTGAAGTCCTGGGCCGTCAGAAGCAATGCTGTCAACCACGAAACAAAAAATAAAACAGTCCGTAACATTTATTACTCATTTTGGACAAATATAAATGAAATATATACACTTGCATCTTTAACTAACAGAAGTAAACAAGTGTTTCGGCTTCAACATATTACTACTGGACGATTAAACATCCACTTCAGTAACAGATATATCAGCCCCGCGTTTTTTTAAACTGTCTGAAATTCATTTCAGTGACAAAACGATATTCCACGTCCGCCGCTGCGGAATAATACCAAATGGAAATAAACATTTCGGAAGACTCCGGAGGAGTCACATCTCTGTAGAAAACAATTCAAAAATCTACGACCCGCCAGCTGGCGGGTCGAATAAAAAAAGCTTCGACCTCTGAAATACATGTCTGCATGCGATCCACCAGTCATGTGCTGAACCGAAGCCTGCCCTCCTGACTTCGCCACTGGGACAACCATTTTTTTCTGAAGTTTTTGAGGAAATTCATCCAATAAAAACAAAGGAAGAGTGTAAATACTTATTATGAATTTTTCCTGACCCGCCAGCTGGCGGGTCAAACAATAATAGCCCGGCCTGCTGTGTCACGTTTTACGTGAAATGGCCGGGTAAAAGATAGAACAAAAAACGACCTCGGAGAGGTCGAATAAAACGAAAATATTGAAACAATGTGTTTTAAAAAC
>DAOPKE010000116.1:0-8047 GCA_035390965.1 Bacteroidales bacterium
CCAGCGCAGTCGCCACGGCAATATCGGTTTTATCGGCCGGAATCGGCATGGATTGAGAGATGTATTGTACCGATGTGCGGTTGCCGCCATCAATCAGCATATACGATGTTGGAATGACTTCCAGTTCACTGTTATAAATCAGCGGTGCCGCCTGCACATGCTGACCAATGAGATATTCAGCATTTCGGCCCGAGATGAGCGACAGAAATAAAATGGCATCGGCATTAGCCGAAAGCTGCATCGAATTTCCGGGAAACAAAACCACCGGAATCTGTGTAAGTTTCTTCAGTGCAGCAATCACAAACGACGTTCTGTTGGCCGAAAGCAAACTACCGCCAACAAAAATCATATCCATCAACCCACTGTGATGACTGAAAAACAGGCTGGTTTTTTCTTCGTCGAATTTGTCCGGATCGATTAAAAGTATCACCCGTTTCTCCGGTCTCAGAAATAAGTCGTATATTTGATTATGCTTTTGCATGACGTGTATTGAATAGCCAAAGATAACAAACCTTTTTCTAACACCAGCAACCGATGTACAAAGTCCTGATGATTATCGCTGTACTGCTCGTTTCGGCCAATGTAAATGCGCAAATGAACCAGATAACCTTTGATACCACCGCTCAAAAAGACATTCTGATTGGTGAATGCAACCGCGAAGGAATGCTGCACCCGCTTTTTGCGGAATATTACAACACCGAATACGGCGCCTATTCCCCTGTTCCGGAAACACTCATGCTGTTATCGGCTTTTGGACACGATTACAAAATTACCATCGTCATGGGAAGCTGGTGCGGCGACAGTCACGAACAGGTGCCACGCTTCCTGAAAACAGCTGATTTGGCCGGATTTCCTGAAGAAAACATTCGGATAATCTGTGTCAACAAGAAAAAAACGGCCCCGGGTTTTGAAGAAGAACTGATTCCGCTGAATATTGAAAAAGTGCCGACTTTTATTTTTAATTCCATGGCTGCGGATGGGCGCGAAATCGGTCGCATCATCGAAACACCGCTTGAATCGCTCGAAACAGACTGGTTGAAAATATTGGAAAACTTATAATGTTTTTTTCGCGGCACGCTGCTAATTTTGTCCGGTTATGAATAAAGATAAAAAGCCATTTGAATCGGCACTGAAAGTTCAGCAAGGCATTGAGCAGCCGTCACAAACCAACGAAGAAGCGATTCGCAAAATGGCCGGCAAAAAATCAAAAATTCCATCGTTCGATGAATTACACGAAGGAATTCTATCCGGCAACAGGGTTTTGCTCAGTCGTGCAATAACCCTTATTGAAAGCTCAAAACACGATCATCAGGCACTGGCTCAGGCACTGATTGAGAAATGTCTGCCCCACTCGGGAAACAGCATCCGCATTGGTATTACCGGTGTGCCGGGTGTTGGAAAAAGTACTTTCATTGAATCCTTTGGAAATCACCTGACCGCCATCGGGAAAAAGGTGGCTGTACTGGCCATTGATCCGTCTAGTCAGATTTCGAAAGGCAGCATTCTGGGCGATAAAACAAGGATGGAAAAACTTTCATCCAACCCGGATGCATTTATCAGGCCCTCGCCATCAGCAGGAACGCTGGGCGGCGTGGCACAAAAAACACGCGAATCGATTGTTCTGTGCGAGGCAGCCGGATTCGATATTATCATTGTTGAAACGGTCGGCGTTGGTCAAAGCGAGACAGCTGCCCGTTCCATGGTCGATTTCTTTTTATTGCTGCAGTTGCCGGGCGCCGGCGACGAACTACAGGGCATCAAACGCGGCATTATGGAAATGGCCGATGCCATCTTTGTTAATAAAGCTGAGGGCGATTATCTGAATAAAGCAAAAATTGCCGCAGCTGAAATCAAAAACGCACTTCATCTGATGCCTGCCCATCAGTCGGGATGGATCACGCAGGTCGGACTCTGCGCAGCACTATCTGGAAAAGGCATTGGCGAAGTATGGGACACCATTCTCGATTATATTTCGCTCGCAAAAAACACCGGGTACTTTGATAAATTCCGCCACGAGCAGGAAGTCAACCGGTATCACCAGGCCATTATGGAAATGCTTCAGTCAGACTTTCTTGGCTCGTCCGATGTCCGACATCTGAATACAGACCTCGAAAAGAAAGTTTTCGCATCTGCATTATCACCTTACAATGCAGCCAAGCAAATTGTTTCGAAATTCTACGAAACACTGAAGTAAAACCACACTTGTTAAACTTTCTACGAAAACGCAGTTTTAATCACTTTTATTTTGCGTTTCATCGATATTTTTATTATATTTATAAATTGATAGAAATAATTAAAAAATACAGTTGCCATGCTCCGTTTATTCAAAAAAAACATCCGGTTTGAGTTTGATGTAAACATTGACACCAGACCATTTGGGTCAGATCTTTCACTGGCTCAGATAAGTATTATAAAAAAATATCACCGCAAACAAAAACGCACTATTGAAAAATATGCTTCTGAAGTCGCAAATAAATGCAAACATGACTTCAGAGACAATATAAAAAAGATCAAAACATCGTGTCTTGAGCTCTGTGTACTCTATCATCATTTTTTTACAAATGAATTTGAAAAGATTAAAGCAGACGCAGCCGTATCGCGCTTGTATTTTTCAACAATCTATCACAACTTCAGCGATCTGGAAGAAAGACTCCATGAATTGGATTATGCAAACATGGCCGATTTCATCAGGGTTAAAAAAAACTATTACAAAGAAGTACATGACCGCGGATCACGTCTCGAACTATCACATTATTACTATCACACATTTGCGAAATTTCCACTGATGCAGCCAGAAAATTACAAAACGCTTCCTCCGTTTTTCGACTACATTGATTCATGGCTCAATTACATTTTCTTCCTTGATTTTACCGCCCGTATTAGAATGGAAGCAGAAGAAATGTCGAAAGCAATGGCTGTACTGCGGCCCGCACATGTATTCTCTCATGCTCATGCATGAAGCTATCAGAGAACAAACAGGTGTTTGATGTTTTTTGACTGTCGCGGAAATTTTCCGCGACAGTTTTTTATAACTGCAGCAACTCCTCAAACTCTCTCCAGGTGAGCTCTTCGGGGCGTTTATTAAAAACCGGATTTGTAAGAATGTCGGCAGAAAAAAAGTTTTTCAAGGAATTTCGCATCGTCTTGCGCCTCTGATTGAAAGCCGTTTTTACAAGCATTTTCAATTGTGAATAATCGCATTGCGGAATATCTGTTTTCTTTGGCACCAGTCTGATGACAGCAGAATTTACTTTGGGTGGCGGTATAAAAACCGATGGAGGAACACTAAACAACATTTCTGCATCGAAATAGGCCTGCAACAACACACTCAAAATACCATACGCTTTGGTAGATGGCTTTGCAACAATGCGGTCTGCCACTTCTTTCTGAAGCATTCCAATCCACTCATTCAGCATCTCACGCTGATCGAGTGCCATGAACAGCAATGGCCCGGAAATATTATAGGGCATATTTCCAATGACACTGATTAATTTTTCGGAGTATTCTGAAAAATGCACTTTCAAAACATCACGGTGGATAATACTGTCCGAAAGCTGTGGAAACCGCTGATTCAAATACTCAACACTCTCACGATCTGTTTCAATTAAAAGCAATCTGTATGGCATATCAACCAGAAACTGTGTCATAAAACCGCTGCCCGGGCCGATTTCGACAACAAGCGCATTCTCATTTGCAAATTGCAGACTGCCGGCAATTTTGCGTGCAATGTTCTGATCGTTCAGAAAATGCTGTCCTAATGATTTTTTTGGTTTGACTGGCAGCATGAATCAATTCAGATTGTCGCCGCGAAGCGCTCTGTAGCGCTGTCGGGCGTCGTTTACCAAAATGCTTCCCGGAAAATCGGTAACCAACTGCAAGTAATATTTCATAGCTTGTTCCTTGTCGGGAATATAACTTTCATATATATTGCCAAGCATGAAAAGCGCATTATCAGCGAGAATATCGAAATAATAGGCGCTCAGAATAACTTTCAGTTCCGACGCTGCTTTATCGTATTGCTTCAAAGCCATATAAATTTCAGCACGCTTATAAACAGCATCATCAAGTACCGGATGTGCCGGAAAACTTTTCAGAATGGTGTCCAGAACCAGCAAAGCATCATCATACTGAAGACAAAATGTAAGCATATCTGCTTTGGCAAATTTCTCAAGCGGAACATAAGAACTGTCATAATCCACATTTTCCTGAATGACCAGAAACAACTCCATGGCATCGTTGGCAATCAGTTTTGAAGTGGCACCACGCAATATTTCAAGCTGTGCCGAGGCGTAATCAAACTCAGCCAGAAAATAATACAAACGCGCATTGCGGAACTTTGCATAAAAACCGATGGTATCATGTTTATACGCTTTTTCAACCTGAGAATACAACAGAGAGGCCTCCCAGACTTCGCCTTTCAGCAACATCACATCTCCCTGCAGCAATTTGGCATCGGCGTATTCCACGGGCTGATAACCAGAAGCATTGATTATTTCATTCAGGTGCGACAAAGCAGCATCGGGTTGCGAAATATAATAGGCCTCAATATATGCAAGTCGCATCAGCATGCTGTAACGATTGCGGCGACTTACCGAAGTATTCAGGGCTGTCTTCAACTCATCAGCCAGCAGACTGTATTCTTCTGCTGTTGACAAAGGATTGGCCGTTAATTTGAGATATTTCACTTCAAGCAAAAGATCATTGGCATCAGAAAACAAAAGTTTTTCAGAACCTAATGAAACGATGAATGCAAGGGCTTCTTCGGCAACACTGAATTTTTTATTCGAAACACAAAGCTGAGCAACATCGTAGGTGAGATCGCCATCATTTTTTGTACGTCTGTCAAAGGCCTTTGCCTGAATAAATGCGCGATCAAAATCATCATTCTGTTCGTAATACCAGATGAGCAAACGATTAAAATCCAAACTGGAAGGATCTTTCTGAACGCGCTCCAGAAGCTTGTTGCGGAATATTTCAGAAATATTTCCGTCACGGTCTTCCATTAACAAAGACTGCATTTGTTTCTGAATTTCCGTAATTCCATACATTGGATTATCAAGCAAAGAAAAATATTCATCCACCATTTGCGGATACTTTTCTGCACGCAGATATGTTTCGGCCAATTGTATTCGCAAAGGGCCCGAAGATGGGAATATTTTTTTACCGGCAAGCAATGTCTGTATAGCCCAATTGTCAAGTTCACGCACCTGAAAAGCCGCAGCCAGATCACTTGTAAGTCGTTCTGTTGAAACAGCCCACTGAATGGCTTCGTTAAATATCTTTTCAGCATGCTTTGTATTCTCCTGAAGCAACTGCACATAACCTTCATCCACATGAAAGCGTGGAACCGACGGATTGTTGCGCTTCTGCTTCTGGGTCAGCTTTTCAGCATCTTTCCAGTTTTCAGTTTTCAACAAACATTCAAGATAACTGTCGTAAATATAAGTTGATGTATTTTTGGAATATATTTCCTCATACAAAACAACGGCCTTTTCATATTCGCCTGAACTCATGTATTCGCGTGCAAGCAATTCTTTTTCGGTTTCCTGGGTAAAAGCAGAAAACGACACAAACAGCGATATGAAAAGAAATATCATCCTCATTACTTATTCAGTCCGGCCTTGAAAACAATCACCAGACTATCGATTTTCGGACTGATTTCGTTATAATGATTAACATTACGAACAGCATTATCTGATATCAGATTACTTTTCATTATCAACTGTCCGATGGCGTCCTTTTCCTGTTGAATATATACAAGAAACAACTCTTTACTGATGTTCTTTGATTTCAGATCGTATTCAAGGTCGGCCAACTGCTCCAATGAAAAGAAAAAATCCTTTTCAACCGAAACATATTGCTCGAAATACGTCTTGAGCGGTTTTTTCAGCTGGCCAAACTCAGTCATGAGCTTCCATGCGCCTTCGGAATATTGATCCTTGAAATATTTGTTTATTGAATCAATTTTCCCGATGTATGACAAATAAATTCCGTGAACCTGAGCTGTATCAAGTACTTCGAATTTCTGCTTTGCTTCGTTCAATCGCTCACGCTCCACACTGATTTCTTTCACACCTCTCCGGATATAGGCAGGACGACAGGAAACAAAAAACAGAAGAACAACCAACGAAACAACAATAACATTTTTCATGACAACATTTTATTTAATGATATCCGTTCCCATAAAGGAAACAAGGACTTCCGGAACCCTGATTCCATCAGGAGTTTGATTATTTTCGAGTAATGAGGCAACAATGCGGGGCAATGCCAGCGCGCTTCCGTTCAATGTATGAGCCAATTGCGTTTTACCTTCCGTATCTTTGTAACGCAACTTCATGCGGTTTGACTGAAATGATTCAAAATTGGAAACCGAACTTACTTCAAGCCATTTCTGTTGTGCCGCGCTGAATACTTCAAAGTCATAGGTCAATGCCGATGTAAAACTGATGTCGCCTCCGCACAGGCGCAAAACCCTGAACGGGAGCCCAAGTCCACGCACCAGCGATGCAACGTGTGCACGCATCTCTTCAAGCACTTCATACGACTTTTCGGGTGTCGATATCTGAACGATTTCAACTTTATCGAACTGATGCAAACGGTTCAGTCCGCGCACGTCTTTGCCGTATGAGCCGGCCTCACGACGAAAACAGGCACTATAGGCCACATTCTTCACCGGCAGATCTTCTGCTTTCAGAATCACATCGCGGTAAATATTGGTTACCGGCACTTCGGCGGTAGGAATAAGGTACAGATTATCTTCATTGGCATAATACATCTGGCCGTCCTTATCGGGAAGCTGTCCGGTGCCATATCCCGAAGCTTCATTAACCATCAATGGTGGCTGAATTTCGGTATATCCAGCTTTGATGGCCTCCGTGAGAAAATAGTAAATCAACGCCCGCTGAAAACGCGCACCCAATCCGGTGTACACAGGAAAACCCGCTCCGGTGATTTTAACGCCCAGTTCAAAATCAATCAGCTTGTATTTCGATGTCAGATCCCAGTGCGGAACAGCATCTGATCCAAGTTCAGGAATAGTGCCTTCGCTGTGAATAATTTCATTGTCTTCGGCCGAATGTCCGGGCTTTACCGAAGCATGCGGCAGATTGGGCAGCAACACCAGTTTATTGTTCAATTCGCTTACAACATCATCATGCTGTTGATTCAAAATTCTGATCTTTTCCTTCAGCTCAGCGGTTTCATTTTTCAATGATTCGGCTTTGGCCATGTCTTTTTCTTTGATGGCAATACCGATTTCCCTCGAACGGCTGTTCATCTCATTCTGTGCGTCGTCGCGCTCCAGCTGCAGCTTTCGGCGGTTATCATCAAGCACAATGATTTCGTTAACCAAAGCAATATTTTTGAAATTCTTCACCGCAAGGCGTTCCTTCACGTATTCCGTTTCCTGTCTTATCAGTTGTATTGTTAGCATGAAAGTATTTTTTGCAAAAATACCAATTTAATTCGTCTCTTGAATAGTGGAGTTATAAGTTATTGAATTTGGGATGTAATTAGGGCTGAGGTTAAGCGTCACGCGTCCGGAGACGCACGGCGACGTTGTTGGATTTAGGGGCTGAAGGCACATTAAGACTGCCCTGCATATATTTTCAAGACCATTCTCAAAATCTGATAGTTAATTTTTTTTCCTAAATTCGCCACATGATTCGGAGAACATTTTCAAGCATTGGCGAATATATACTTCTGATGCTTCGGGTTTTTAAACGGCCCGATCGTCTGGAGCAATTCCGCAATCAGGTTTTCATCGAATTCAAACTATTGGGCATCGAATCGCTGGGCATCATTGCCATTATCAGCATATTCATGGGCGCCGTATTAGCCATGCAAACGGCGTACAGCATCGACAGCCCGCTGATTCCGCGCTATACCATTGGCTACATCACGCGTTCCTCCATAGTTCTCGAATTTTCGGCCACCATCATGAGTCTCATCATGGCTGGAAAAGTTGGCTCAAGAATTGCCAGTGAATTAGGAACCATGCGGGTTACAGAGCAAATCGACGCGCTTGATGTCATGGGAATCAATTCCG
>DAOPKE010000117.1:0-8007 GCA_035390965.1 Bacteroidales bacterium
GCGGCGTCTTTTACCAGCACTTGGTTTTTTATCTTTTTTCCACGACTTGTCGTCGCCAAAGGATTTTTTCTTTCCTCCGAAAGCAGGCTTGGATTTTTCCTTTGAGCCATGTGTGTCGGGTTTCGAAAGTGTCACTTCAAGCGGTGTTCCATTAAAATCTGCATGAGCAAACGAGCTTAACACATGGCTTTCAAACTTGGCATCTACCTCGAAAAAAGAAAATTTGCGCAGGACGTCAATTTTGCCAATCGGGATATCACGGCGACGGCAATAATCGTTGATAAGGCCAATCATGCGCGGAACGGATAGTCCTTCTTTTTCTCCCACATTGATATGGAAACGGCTGTATGCCATCGAGCGGTCGCGTTTTGGTTTGTCGTCCCACGAATCTCTGTCATTACGACTATCTCTGCGATCGCGGCCATCTCTGTCGTCGCGGCTGCTTCTGCGATCACGTCCGTCGCGGCTATCGCGTCCGAATTTTCCGTCTCTTGACATGTCAACATTGGCATTCAGATCCGGTGCGTTTTTGTAATATTCAAGGAAACGGTTGAATTCAACAGATACAAAATGTTTGATCAGATCTTCGCGCTGAAGCCAGTCAAGCTTTTTGTAAATCGGCGCCAGATATTGCTCAATCTGTTTTTCATCGACTTCAATATTTTCGACACGATCAATAAAATTGAACAGCTGTTTTTCGCAGACATCAAATCCACTCGGAACCATTTTGCGTTCAAACTGCTTCCCGACCATACGCTCAAGATCTCTCACCTTGCGGGTTTCGCGCGTATGAAGCAACGAAATCGAAACCCCCTTACGTCCCGCCCGACCGGTTCTTCCACTTCGATGGATGTAAGCTTCAAGCTCGTCCGGAAGATTGTAATTGATAACATGTGTCAGATTATCCACATCCAGACCACGGGCCGCAACATCAGTAGCAATGAGCAACTGCAGATGACGGATGCGGAAACGGTTCATAACAAAATCGCGCTGTGCCTGCGACAGATCGCCATGTAATGCATCGGCATTGTAGCCATCCTGAATGAGTTTGTCTGCGACTTCTTTCGTTTCAGTGCGTGTGCGGCAAAAAATGATTCCGTAAATTTTCGGATTAATGTCAACAATACGCTTTAGCGCAACATATCTGTCTTTTGCGTGTGTCACATAATACTGATGCGATACATTTTCGGCACCCATATTTCTTTTCCCCACCGAAACTTCCTCTGGACTATTCATGTAGGTTTCAGCAATATTGCGGATTTCGCGCGGCATGGTTGCTGAGAAAAGCAATGTTTGTTTTTCAGCTGGTGTTTGTTCAAGAATAAAATCAAGGTCTTCCTTGAAGCCCATATTCAGCATTTCATCAGCTTCGTCAAGTACGAGATAGCGAACATTATTCAATTTCAACGCACGACGTTTAATCAGGTCAACGGTTCTGCCAGGTGTTCCCACAATGATATGAGAACCTCGTTTGAGCTTTGTAATCTGGGTATCAATGCTGGCTCCACCATACACAGCGGTAATATGAACACCGTTCATAAACTTCGCATAGTTCTCAAGGTCTTTCGCAATCTGCATACAAAGCTCACGGGTCGGGCTCAGAATGATGGTCTGGACTGCTTTTTCAGCAACATCGGTTTTTTCAAGCAAAGGCAATCCGAACGCAGCAGTTTTTCCGGTTCCGGTTTCAGCCAGCCCAATCATATCGTGGTCGTTTTCAAGAATAAGCTTAATGGTTTTTTCCTGAATGGGAGTCAGTGTTTTAAAACCTAATTCCTCTACCGCTAACAGCAAGGGCTGACTCAGGTTTGTTTCGTTAAATTCCATACAATTATGTTAGATAAGTCCCTCTGTATTGCGCTCTTCGGGACCAACTTCTATGTAATCCGCTGTAAAACAATTCAATTTCGGGGGTGCAAAGGTACGCAAAATATTCATACGCTAAGAGATTGATGTGTGAAATAACAGTAGGCAGATAATGCTTTCCGCATGCAATCAATGATTGAATGAAATATATTCCGGTTTTATCCTTTTTACTTTACTTTGCATTTAATTCTTGGAAAATTTGATCACGCACAGCGGATACAACATCACGCAATTGTTGTCTGGCCATAGCAATTCATGGCTTGTTCAAAAAAACGACCTGTCCATACTGGTCGATTCCGGTAAAACAAAATCACATTCACTGCTGATGCAAAGTCTGAACACCGCACTGCATCATCAAAACGGCTTGCACTATCTAATGCTGACGCATACGCATTACGATCATTGTCAGTCAGCAGCGGCAATAAAAAACTTATATCATTGCAACATCATTGTCTCTGAAAATGCTGTCCCATCCATCACTGCAGGATATACTCACCTGCCGCGCGGCACCAATTATGTCACCCATGTTTTAGCAAAAGCCGGACATGCATTGATGAAAAAGAAATTCATGTATGCACCTTTCAATGCCGATATTACCATCAGCAACGACTATGTATTCCCCGCTCCGGATGCGGATATCAGGATAATAACCACACCGGGTCACTCAGCCGATTCCATCAGTCTGATTGTGGATAATGAAGTGGCCATTGTGGGCGATGCGATGTTTGGAATTTTTCGCAATCAGGTGTTCCCACCCTTTGCCGACGACATTCCGGAGATGATCCGCAGCTGGGGCAAACTGCTCGATACCGGCTGCACCACATTCCTTCCGGGCCACGGCCGCGCCATCAGCAGAGAGCTATTGGAAAAAGAATACGGGATTTTTTCTAAAACAGTCTAATATGTCTAGCATTGCTGGGCATGCGTCTCCTGAATCATGAACAAAGAACAAGGAATGATGAATGAAGAAGTAAGTACAAAGTGAAGTATCCTTCATACTTTTCACTTCCTTGTTCCTTGTTCAGAGTTCGGTGTTCCCTTCATACTTCTCACATCCTTGTTCCTTGTTCATTATTCAACAACAATATCCAGATCCGCCAGCAGTCCCAGCACTCCGGGATAGGCGAATTTCGCTTTTTTCAGTTTATTCTGCGAAGGAAAAATAATGTAATTCGATGATGTCCGGAAGTCGCAACCCGACAGGTTGCAGCGCTCGAAGCTGGTCATATCGAAATCACAATTATCAAACAAAGCCTGCGTCAGATCACATTCTGCAAAAAAAGCTTCGCGAATGGAACAATGCATGAACCACATTTTTTTCAGATTGTTTTTCAGAAAAACCGCATAATTCAGCACACACTTTTCGAAAGTCACCGAAAAAACATATTTCGAACATTTACCGAACTCAACTCCCTGCAGCTTGCAATCATTGAAAACAACTTCGGAATACGCCGTGTTTTCCATTTTGCACATGGTCAGATCGCAGCCGATAAATTCGCAGGACTCAAAATTGAATTTGCCCAGATCCTGACCTGCGAAGCTGCAATTCTTAAAAGTACAGTTCACAAAATCATTGTCGATCAGAATGGATGTGCCGGAGATAGTTTCGTTGGAGGTCATTCGAAATTTTTTGGTGTACAAACTTACTTGAAATAATCTGAATATGAAATATTGATATGCGAGTCTGTGCAAAGAAATTGTATCAGGTTTCAGTCCGCAGCGGCGGATCAGCAATCAGCTCTGAGAAGGAGCTGTGAAGTATTGTTTATATACCTAAGGATGTCTTAAAAAAATCGTTACGATATTCCATCGTCCGCCGGATGGCGGATATGGAATCGTCGTAACTGCTACAAAAACAACGATTCCATATCCTCTCGCTCCTTCGTCGCTTTCGGACGATGGAATATTGTTTTTGCATAAAATCTCATTTTAAAACTTCATTATTATTGCCATTTATCCGTACATTTGTTCTTAACAAAAATGTGATTATGAAACCGCAGGATTACGGATACAGCGAAAAACACGAGCAATTCAGAAAAGAGAACAACCTGACTGAATTCAGCGTGGCACGCGTGATTGCGGAACACAAGGAGCGTTACATTATTGTGTCGGATCAGGGCGAATGCGAAGCTGAAATCACAGGCAATATGCGCTTTTCGGCCGGCGGCCGCGAAAACTTTCCTGCGGTCGGCGATTGGGTTGCAGCTACCATTTACGATTCCGGAATGGCGCTGATTCATAAAATATTCCCACGCTCTTCGGTCATTCAACGTCAGGCGATTGGCGCTGCCGGCGATATTCAGATTATTGCTGCCAATGTCGATTTTGCTTTTCTGGTGCAGGGTGCCGATCGCGATTTCAACATCAACCGGATTGAGCGTTATCTTACTATCTGCTATAACTCGCGTATAGAGCCAATTGTAGTGATTACAAAAATCGATTTGTTTGAAGAAAATCATATTTCGGAATTGCTGAACAGTATCCGTCAACGATTGCCTGGAATTCTGGTATTGGCTATCAGCAGCGAAACACAGCAGGGCTACGATGAGCTGAATTCGTTTTTTCTGAAAGGCAAAACCTATTGCATGCTCGGCTCCTCGGGTGCCGGAAAATCAACATTACTCAATCATCTTATTGGCGCTGAAACAATGAAAACCCGCTCGCTGAGCGACAGTACAAGCAAAGGCCGCCACACAACCACGCACCGCGAAATGTTTGTGCTGCCTAACGGTGCGCTGATGATTGACAATCCAGGCATGAAAGAAGTTGGTATTGCCAACGCGTCGGCCGGACTGGAAGCCACTTTTGATGAAATTGTCCAATTGGCTAAGCAATGCAGGTTCAAGGATTGCACCCACACTAGCGAGAATGGATGCGCCGTTCGTGCTGCTGTTGACAGCGGCGACATCGATCCGGCTTCGCTGGAGAATTTTCTGAAACTCGAAAAAGAAAAAGAGCATTACGAATCAACCGTAGCAGAGCGGAAACAGAAAGACAGAGCTTTCGGCAAAATGCTGAAAAATTATAAAAAGGGAAAATACAAGGACAATTTTTAATTACCTTTACTTTTCAAAACCCATTCATCATGACCTCCACCATCAGCATCTGCGGACTCGATTGCAACACCTGTCCCGAGTACGGAAAACAATGTCAGGGCTGTGTTGCCAGTCAGGGAAAAATTTTCTGGGCTGTTCATTACAACATGGATAAATGTCCGCTGCACAAATGCTGCACAGATGAACACAACTACGCTCACTGCGGTCAGTGCGATCAGCTTCCGTGCAAAACCTATTTCGATATGCGCGATCCTTCATATACCGAAGAACAGCATCTGGAGGGCATTAAAACACGAGTGAAAACACTAAGAAAATTGAACTAATTTACGGCAGCTCCGCCCGATCCAGAAAAACAAATCCATTCAGATGATCAATTTCGTGTTGAAAAATATGCGCGGTGTATTCGTGTGAAATCCTCTCGCTGCAGCGTATTCCATCTGGAGTGTCATAAACAACATCAACCCAAATGGCACGCCATGATGAGCCGGAAACTCCGGGAATACTGAGACAGCCGTCAGACCTTAATTTTACGGTATCGGAATAAGCAGTAATGTATGAATTCAAATAACATTCGAAAGGAGCTCCGGTTTTGTCGTATCGTTTTACCCAGATAACACGTTTATTCACTCCCACCTGCGGAGCAGCAAGTCCAACACCCGGATTGGCCGGATTGGTTACGGTCTTGTACATGCGATCCTTCAACATTTTCAGATAAAATGATCCGAATTCATTTACATTTCCACTATTATTACGCAGAATCAGAGAGTCCTCGTAAATGAAATAATTAAGTACCCGCATCTTTTCGGTAGCAGAGCCCGAAGCAATCAAATTTACTTCTTCATAAGAAAAGTCGGCAGGGTGATCTCCATGGTCGTAACACGAAACCAAAACAGCACCAGTAATTACAAGTGCGAAAATCAAAGAAAATAATTTCATCCTATTTTAATTTACAACAAGCGTTCTTCTGCAAAAGTAATAAAAATTCATTGAGAATCATGGCAGTAGCTCCCCAGATAACATGATTATCCGCACGAAAACAAGGCGCCGTCCCTGTCAAATGACCTGATTTATAATGAAAAACGCCTCTGGATTCAGGATTGGCCAGCCAGAGCACATCTGCATCAAAGACTGCACTAACCTCGTGTAAATCAGGCATATACTTTGGTTTTTTATCAACAAAACCCACAAAAGGATGAATAAGAAATCGTGAAAGCGGCACATAGAGATCGGATAATTGACCGATATAAGAAACAGGAAAGTGAATCCCGGTTTCCTCCAGTGTTTCCCGCACGGCAGTCTGCCAGAAATTAACATCTTCGGGCTCAGATCTGCCTCCCGGAAAAGCTATTTGCCCGCTGTGAACACCGTCATATTCGGCTCTTTTAATAAAAACGATACGGGTTGAATTCAAATGATTGAACAACAGCAGAAGAACAGCACTGTGGGAAAAGGGCTCTGATTCGGAAAACATTGTCATAGAGCGACCTTCAGGCATCATTTCGGCATGAGCAATACTGCCGGGTAAGGGATGATTTTGGAAAAGTTTAGCAATAAAATCACGCGAAAACATGCATAAAAGTAAAATATTTTTTGTTACATCGGGAAAAATATATACTTTTGCGATGAAAACCAAATTTCAATTACTAACCAAAACCAAAAAACAATGAAAAAGATTTTCAGCGTTCTCGCAGCAGCAGTTATTGCTTTCGCATTCACAAGTTGTGGTGGTGGTGCCGACACTCCTGAAAAAGTGGCCGAAAAATTCCTCCAGCACATTGCTAAAAGCGAATTCAAAGATGCAAAAGAACTTGCTACCGGCGATGCAGTAAAAACAATCGAAACTCTCGAAAGCTTTGCTTCAATGAGCGAAATGGGCGGCGAAAAACCCGAAGCTAAAGAAGTAAAAATCGAAAACATGAAATGCGACACCAAAGAAGATGCAGCTGCTTGTACCTACAAACAAGACGGTAAAGATGGCAACATCGATCTGAAAAAAGTTGACGGCGCATGGAAAGTTTCAAGCTTCCCGAAAGAAACCACCGGTGGCGATGAAACCGAAGAAGTTGACATGGAAAGCGACACAACTGCTACTGATGATGTAACTGAAGAAGTTGCTGAATAAGTTTTAGCTTATCTTACATATAGCAGCAATGAAGAAGGGACTTCTAACAATCCTGATATTCATTGCTGCTTTTGTTTTGTTTCTGTCAACCTATGATTTACGGAGCGAACAAAAGCAGCAATATGAATCCTACGACCTGACACCTGACGAATACGCGATGCTGAAAGACGGGGATTTGATTTTACGTCATGGCTATGGACTCGTCAGCGATGCAATTGCCAATTCAATGAACGAAGAAAATCATGTTTCGCATGTGGCCGTACTTGTGAAAAGCGATACCGCCAAAAACGGTTTCCGCATCGTTCATTGTGTTTCTCAATCATTGTCGCCCTGGGATGGAGTCCAGGAGCAGACTTTCCCGCGATTTATCCACGACAGCCAGCGCAATTCCATTATGGTGGTGCGTTTTAAAGGTGCCAACGACTCCACAAGACACAAAATCAGCGAAAAGGCGCTTGATTATCTCAATCAGCGAGTCACGTTTGACCATGCTTTCGATATTGCAGACTCATCAACATTCTATTGTTCGGAACTGCCTTACATGATTTTCAAAAACGAATTCGGCGTCGATATTTTTAAGGACAAAATGAATGAGCAGCAGGATCACATGAAATTCTCCAATTTCTGGAATCCAGACAATTTCGAGGTCATCATTAATCACAATACCAAGCGGTAATCATTTCCGAAGGAATTTTCCTTCGACGGATCTGCAAGTTTCTGACTGGGAATACAACATCCAACGTCCCATAGGGACGAAATGTTTTTATGCATTGGCTATTGCGTACCTGACAGCATGAACTCGCCTTTTTTCTTGCTACCAATATGTTTACAACGAACATAACAAGATACATTATACCAAAATAAAATATATAACAGTCTGATTTCAATGGATGACTCCGGAGGAGTCTCATGTCTGTAGAAATGATATAAATAAACTACGACTCCAGCGGAGTCGAATGTATT
>DAOPKE010000118.1:0-7995 GCA_035390965.1 Bacteroidales bacterium
CCGGCGCGGAGACCGGGAACTTCATTAGACTTTTTTGTTGATTTTCAGAATTTTACGCACTTGTATCATTAGCAGTGTCGCTAATGAAGAGCTTTTACAGAGAAACGCCAGCGACGTTTCCCCGACATTCTACCGTCAGCCAGAACAAGCTGATGTTGCAACATTGCTGACGTGGAATTTTATCTGACTGCAAGGCAGACGTCGGGGAGAAATAATCCAAAGCGCCCAAAAGATTGTCAAACAACTGGCGGAATTCCGTGTCCGTAAATAAGCTTCTGGGTAAAGCATTGTCACGCGTCAGGAGACGCGCGCCCATTGCTGAGTAGAAATTCTGCGGACGCCAAAATGTTGGGTGCGCGATTTTTTTCAATGTTTGAAAATTTCCGACCTTTACAAACCGTAGAAGAAATTCTTCTCGCTGAAATATTTGTATTTTAGCTTTTTGAGAGTTTGATCATTTTATATAAAAAATATTATGAACTGGAAATTCTGGAAAAAAATCCGATTAAAAAGATGGCATAAAATCGTTGGTATTATTATTCTGCTTTTCATTATTCTGCTGGCATTTCTGCCAGCTATTGCCAAATGGTACATCACCACACACGGCGAAGACCTGATCGGACGTAAAATCGACATGAGCGGACTTCATATCAACTATTTCCGGTGCAGCGTTGATATCGAAGAATTTGTCCTGTACGAAAAAAACGGCAGTGACAAATTTGTAAGTTTCGATGAGCTCTACGTCAATTTCGCACCATGGCATCTGTTCAGCAATGAATATGCTTTTACCGAAATCACTTTGGCCAATCCATATGTTTCAATCATCTATTCGGAAGATGGTTTTAATTTCGATGACCTGACCGAATCGAGCGACACCACAGAAACAGAAGAACCAGAAGACACCACTTCGGATCCGACAAAATATCTCATCCGCAATCTGAATCTCATTGGTGGCTATATCCGGTACGAAGACAAAACAACCAACAGCGTTACCGAAGTTAAGCAGCTCGGAATCACGGTTCCTGAAATTGCATGGAACAACAGCAAATCGGAACTGGGCATCGATTTCATTCTTGGCGAAAAAGGCGAAGTATCGCTGGGAGGCAATGTTAATCAGGCCGCCGGCACTTACAAAGTTCAGGCAAAAACAAAAAATATCGACATTTCTCCATTTGCGGGCTATCTGAAAGACTACATGGCGGTGAGCTCCATGACCGGACTTCTCTACACCGATGTGACTGTCAACGGCGAAATGGCCGAGCCCATGAATGTGGTTGTTTCAGGCGAAGCAGGAATAAAGGACTTTGCCCTGAATGACATGGATGGCAATCATTTCTTTTCTGCCGCCGACATGTACATCAAAATGGATTCGCTCGACATCGGCAAAGAAAATTATTGTATCAATACCGTTCGTGTTGAATCACCAAAACTTACCGCAGTTCTTGATAAGACAGGAACCAATTTCGACCGCGTGCTCGAACCCTATTTTTCCGACACGCTTGATGTGGCCGAAGATACAACAGTGACTGACACTTCGACAACAGAAATGCATTACTCCATCGAACATCTCGAAATCAATGACTGCGCGGTTGCCTTTTCTGACCTGACGCTTAATCGTCCTTTCCGTTTTGATATCACCAATCTTGATTTCAAAATGGAAGATTACAGTGATCTGGCAACCGCTGTGAAAATGGATTTCAGCATGATGCTCAACAATACCGGTTCGTTCAAGGGCAATGCAGTTGTTGATATGGTCACTATGGAATCCATGACATTCGACGGCGTCATTGCAAACCTCGATATGGTAAGTCTGTCGCCCTATTCCGAATATTTCATTGCAAGACCGATTACGAAAGGAACGTTCAATTACAACGTGAAACTCACCATGAATCCGACGTATCTGAACAATCAGAATTCGCTGAAAATTGTTAATCTGGAAACAGGAAAGAAAACAAAAGACACCACCGCATACAAAGCCCCGATCGGTCTTGCACTCTACATTCTGAAAGACCGCAACAACGTTATCGGATTTGATTTGCCGGTCACCGGAAATCCATCAGATCCATCATTCAAGCTTGGAAAAATCATCTGGAAAACACTCGAGGAATTTTTGATCAAAACCGCCACAGCGCCATTCAAGGCCATCGGAAATCTCTTTGGTGCCAATCCCGAAAGCATCCGCCAGGTTCCGTTTGAAATCATGCAGGACAGTTTGCTGAATGATCAGAAAAACAATCTGGATAAAATTGCTGAGATCATTATCAAAAAACCGGAACTCATTTTCTCGTTTTCACAATCTACCAATCCCGATGAGGAAATGAAACTGCTTGCCATTCACGAAGCGAAACTGCAGTTTGTTCGCAGCCAGTCGGGCGATGGTGCCGATCCGCTCAAAATTCAGGAAGAAGTAAATAAACTGCGCGACAATGATCCGGAATTCCGCCAGTGGCTCGGAATGACCGAACTCATGGGCGCCGCACAGGTTCCCGGTTTCTGCATGCAGAAGGTAGGAACTGAACGTGCATCCTCTTTGCTGAACGAATTGATGCTGAAGCGTGAAAACCTCTTGCGGAGCTATTTTGCAGAGAAAGGCGTTCCGGCATATTCCATACAATTCAAAATGGCCGACCTCCGCAATCTGCCCGAAGATCTGAAAAAACCAATGTTTACGGTTGAGATAACCATGAATTAAAACATCTCCAATGCGCATCTGGTCAGTACATCCCGAATATCTCGACGTCAAAGGCCTCGTGGCTGTGTGGCGCGAGACGCTGCTGGCGCGGCATGTGCTGCTGGGTCTTACCAAAGGATACACCAATCATCCGCAGCTCGACCGTTTCAAAGCCGCAGCAGATCCGGTAAACAGCATCGACTATTATTTGTCTGTGGTCTATGATGAAGCGCTGAAACGTGGTTATCATTTCAACAAAACAAAATTCAACAAGGTCAGCAAGCCGAAAAAAATCAGCGTTACCAACGGACAGCTGCAATACGAAACGAAACATCTGCTGAACAAGCTCAAACTGCGCGATCCGGCCAAATACAAGCTGCTGCAACACGAAAAACAAATGAAGCCGCACCCGCTGTTTGATGTGATTGAGGGCGGGATTGAGAAATGGGAAATCGTTTTGTAGTGGTCAGTAGCCAGTGGTCAGTGGTCAGTTATGAGTTATAAGTTATGAGTTATGAGTTATGAGGGCTTAGCGTTTTCTGAGAACTGAGGGCGGCATGAGCTCCTGAGGAATTTTTCAATTCAAATTGCAAACAGACTTTTGATATATTTGCAGCAAACAAATGTATGTCGCAGGATTTATCCGTCAACAATAAAAAGCACAAATGGCTGAAATGGCTGATTTTCCTGATGTTTTCAGCTATCGTTCTGTTTCTTTCCTTTAACCGGCACAGTAAGTCGGGACAATTCAATTATCACAGCGAAATCTGGGCTGATAAAGCCGGCTATTATGTGTATCTGCCTGCTTTGTTCAATTACGGATTCAATGCTTCAGCTTTTCCCGATTCAATCGCAGCAAAGACCGGAGACGGATTCCGCATCGACACGGCAAACAATAAAGTGATTACGAAATATTCATGCGGTGTAGCCATACTGCAAATGCCGTTTTTTCTGGCGGCCGGTATTTTCGATGACTTATCGGATCCGGGCCGGATTCCGGGATTTACGAAGGCACACCATGCTGCCATAAACATTGCCGCCGTCTTTTATCTGTTGCTGGGGTTCCTTTTTCTTGGCCGCTATCTTGAAAACCGTTTTCACAAGCCACTTGTATGGTTGGTGGTGTTTGTTTTGTTTACTGCAACAAATCTCTATTATTACTCGGTTGATGAAACCGGTATGTCGCATGTTTACTCGTTTTTTCTGTTCAGTCTTTTTCTTTTTCTGCTTCAGAAAACGTCTTATTTACAAAAGGCCGGTGCAGGAATTCTATTGATATTCGGGATTGTGGCCGGTTTGATTGTACTGATAAGACCTACAGGATTGTTGTTCTTTTTTGCCGCATTTCTGCTGGAGATTCAAAATGTACATGAGTTCAAATTCCGCATCAAATCACTATTTCAGCCCAAAATTATGCTCTGGTTCATTGCCGGAGTCGTGCTGATTTTTCTGCCACAGTTACTTTATCTGCAATACACATTTGGTTCGCCTTTTCATTATACCTACGAAAGCGAAGGCTTTTACTGGACAAATCCGCAATTACTTAAAACCTGGTTTTCGACCAACAACGGATTGTTTTTATACACGCCGTTTTTTCTGATTATCGTGATTGCATGTATATATGCGGCATTCAAACGCAAGGCCGATGGACTGAAGATGCTTTTGCTGTTTGTCATTATTTCTTACGTATTTTCTTCGTGGTGGATGTGGTATTTCGGCTGTGCCTTTGGCGCACGGAGCTATGTGGAATATCTGGCCATATTCAGTATTCCTCTCACTTTTCTTTTTCTGAAAATCCACAGATCAGGCATTGTTGCAATCATTTCATTTTATTTGGCGGTAGTGTCGTGTATTGTCCTGAATTTCATGATGACCTACAGCTGGGATGGTTGCTATTATGGATCCGGTGACTGGGACTGGGATGCATGGATTGGAACTGTTATTTCAAAATTACGCTGACCAAAAACCGCTTCAGAAGCTGCAAGTGCAGATAGAAGCTTTGCCTACAGCAGTGAACGGTGAGTGGTGAGCGGTGAACGAAATTTCACTGGTTACTAACGGGGTCTGCAAGTCTTAAACGCTCTCAGGTCGCTTTACGTGAAATCACGTAAAACGAGACAAGCTGTGACACAGGCGCGACGCTGAGAGATTAAAGCAGCAAAAGTTCACTGCTCGTACCGACGCTGCGGTCGGCACTTGCAGCTGGTCACAGCTCACTACTTACTCCAGACTCCTTCTCAAAGCTGACGGCTGATCCGCCGCGGCGGACCGACAGCTGATAGCTTGAGAATTATGAGTGAAAATTTTACTGTCTACTGACTCCGCCGCGGCGGATCAAAACTGGCTACTATCTTATGTCTTGCTTGCTCGTCCCCGCAGCCCTGCGCTTCGCAAGCTCAGCTTTCAGGGCATCGGGCTATTAATATTGGACTACGTCCGTAGTCCCTTTCAAAGGAACCAACTATCGTAATTTTTGGGGTAAACGTTTGTAGCCACGTCATAAAACTGGCCATTAACTACTCACAACTGACTACTTCTTCGTACTTTTGCAAACGATTTTGCGTTATTGAAAAAAATGATTGAAAAATGAAACTCTGTATTGTCGGTATTACCGGTCTGGTGGGAAGCGAGCTGATTCAGGTGCTGAACGAAAGCCCGCTGCATGTGGATGAATTTATCTGCGCTGCTTCGGAACGTTCCAAAGGAAAGGAAGTTGAAATCCGTGGGAAAAAAAATACAGTTGTAACTCCTGCCATGGCTTGTGTCATGAAGCCCGATATCGCCATATTTTCTGCGGGCTCGGGTGTATCCAAAGAATGGGCGCCACGCTTTGCTGCCAACGGATGTTTTGTGATTGACAATAGTTCGCAGTGGCGCATGTATGACGAAATCCCGCTGGTGGTGCCCGAAATCAATGCCGACACCATTACACGTGAAACAAAAATCATTGCCAATCCAAATTGCTCCACCATTCAGCTGGTGCTTGCTCTGAGCCGTCTGCATGCGGCTTTCGGCATCAAACGCATTGTGGTTTCGACGTATCAGAGTGTAAGCGGAACGGGTATGTATGCCGTTGAACAACTCATGAACGAACGCGCCGGAAAGCAAGGCAACATGGTTTATCCGCATCCGATCGACATGAACTGTCTGCCGCACGGCGGATCGTTTCTGCCCAATGGCTATACCACCGAAGAAGAAAAATTAGTGAACGAAACACGTAAAATTCTGCGTGCCCCGCAGATTCAGGTATCGGCCACCGTGGTGCGTGTGCCTGTAACCGGCGGCCACAGCGAATCGGTGAATGTTGAGTTTGAAAGACCCTATGAAATCGCCGATATTTACAAGCTGCTGAGCGAAACTCCCGGCGTTACGGTGCAGGACAATCCCGCCGAAAACCTGTATCCGATGCCGCTCTACGCCAAAGGAAAGAACGACACCTTTGTAGGCCGCATCCGCCGCGACGACAGCATTGCCAACGGACTCAACCTGTGGGTTGTCGCCGATAACCTCCGCAAAGGCGCCGCCACCAATGCGGTGCAGATTGCTGAGTGGTTGGGTGGAAAAATGCTGTGAATTTGTAAAAACCTTTGCTTGCTGTTGGCTGGTTCTATTGGTTCATTATCTGTTCTAAAATCAATTCTGTCAATGTTTTTACATCACTATTTATCGTACCAAGCATATACCGGTCATATACGCTTTTATTGTCGGGTGGGTTGAGATTTAAAATCATGTTTTTTTCTAATGCCAGCAATCTTATAAATTCTCTTTGTGTTCGCCCATTACCTTCTCTGAAAGGATGTAAATAATTTACATGATCCAATATTTCGGCTAATGATTGAGACAGCTCTTGTTTCATTGATTTTCGAATGGCTCTGTAATTTGAAATAAGGGTGTTTATGTATTGAAAAGCAATATTAAAGCGTTCTTTGTCAAAAAAAGGTTTTCCGTTTTTACTGATGTTAACCGTTCTGACTTTTCCAGCCCATTCATATACATCCTGAAACAAATAATAATGAATGATCAGCAATGAATCAGCGTCTACAATTGTGATTGGATTTTCAAATAATTCCTCAACTCTTTTAGAAACCTTTAAGCTCTCATACGCCAGCAATATTCTTTCATCTTCAATATTGGCCAAATTACGAAGCACCCCGTTTTTATTGGTGTATGCGTAATCCGGGTCAATGTACTGATATTTATTTTCCATAAATGGCATATAGCTTCGCCAGAAAGTCTGTTTCTGAAATACAGCCATTTTTCCAATCTACATACAACTGTATCAATTCCCTGGTTGGTTCAAAACCCTCAAACATATTTGTGCCAATAGCATTTGCCGTACTTTCCAATGTTTTTAGGTCAGAAAATTTCACACCCATTAATGTCAGGTTTTTTCGGTCTATGTCTAATGTTTTATACATTGTTGTTCAATTCAGAAACAAGGCAAATATACGGGTTTTTCAGCACTTTTTCAAGCTTTTGAAGCACTTTTTCAGCGAAACAGGCACAAAATCCATGTTGTCAACACAAATGTATTACTTACAAAAACACCAATGGAAATATTTTATTATGCGATTGAAAATTTTTTATGTGGTGCAAATCGCTTTGTGGGTGGTGGAAAAGTGCCAAAATGGGGGTATTTCGTGCAACGGTTTGAAGATACGCAGGGCGGCTTCGTCCGTGGTGTTGTAAAGAAACGAAAGATATCTCTGTCCACCGTAAAGCCCCTACCGTATGGGTATTAAAGCCGACTTGCGTTTATTTTTTTGTTGGCGTTAAGTTTTTTTGTCTGTCGTTGCTCAAACTCCCCGATTAATTGATTCAATTCTTTAACTTGATTCTTATCAATTTGTCCGATTTGCTTAGCAGCAACAACATTGTCAACTACGCTGTCGTATTCGTGAATGTCTTTAATTCTCTTTCTTTTCAAAACGGATTGAAAATTGTCTTTTCGTTCAAAGTCAATCCCATTCTTATATAATTCAATCCAGAACTTCTCGATATCTTCTCCATCTGCCTCATTCCAATAGATTAAGAAGTCATTCTCTAGATATTTAAGACTGGCTACTTTCTTAAATTGAGGTTCCGGGTTAAGAGCCATATGTTTAATTTCTCGGCCCCATTTTAATAAGTGAGTTCTGGTTTTCTCGCCTAATGACTTTGAGACAGCAATCACCTTTTCGGCAATGTCGATCGTCTTTGCAAGCCGTTCAGCTCTTTCTTGATATGTCAGTCTTTTTGAATTCATTTTTACATACACGCCAACATCTTGCACCCACCACACAAATATAGCACTTACAAAAACACCATTGAAAAGATTTTATTAT
>DAOPKE010000119.1:0-7924 GCA_035390965.1 Bacteroidales bacterium
AGTGAAAAATTAAATTTTTCCCAATTATTTGGCCATTAACACAGAATCTCGAAGGTTTTTGTATCCCTTCGGGGGATTTTTGTTTACTCCACCACCTCCGGATAGAAAAATCCAGAGAGCTTTTCGCTCATTACCTGTATGCGCCGGGCCACCAAGCTTGCCCATGAATCGCGCGCCGGCTCTTCCCTGCTCTCTCGCTTATTACGGGCCTTTTTTTTGTCGTCAACGCGCTGCCAGTTGACAACAATTTCATTCTTTAAAGTATTTCGCTCCGTAGCGGATGTTTTTCTGTATGCACTGTATATTTTCATGGCTGAATTTTTTCTGTAAAGATATGATGCGTAAAATACTGAAAACAAACATATTAAGCATTTTAAGTGCTTAATAAATTAATTAATGCGCTTAATAAGCACTTAATTTTATTTGCTTTTGTAAAATAAAGTGCTTAATTTTGTGGTTAATATTCTTATGAAATTCAGCTTTTCCAGCGGTCCCTTGTCCTTGATTTTGGATCAGCTGTCAGGTCTTTACCCGACAGCTACTCAGTTTATTGCGCTGGAAAACAATGGATTAGCATCCTTCAATGTCAGGTTTTACAACAGCGATTCGCAGGAACTGAGCGATGGTGGCTCCCGAAACGATATTCCTGATCTGAACAAACTCTTCGGACTGCGCAACAACCACTTCGTGTGGCAGAACGAAAATGACCTGCCCTTTTCATGGACACAAGTACGCCAGAGCAACAATGTGGATATGTTTCGCGAGCTCGAACGGAACGTACTGGTCATTCGGGTGAATGATGCCCGCTGGGCTGGTTTTATTCTGGTCTATTTCAGCAAGAACAAAAAACACTTTGGCTTTCTCGATTCAGAGTCGAGCTTCAGTCATGAAAACCGCGAAATCATCGGGCAGACCGCTGTCAATGCCATTCAGCTCTGTCTGAAAAATGCCGTACGCGACAGCCAGGTGCTCGACAGTATTCAGAAAAGCATGCAGGCACTCACTGGTAACCGCAAAATGGAAGACCGTGGTAATCAGAATCAGGTGAAACTGCTTGAAAACATGATTGTTGAAATGGCCGTTGAGTATCTGCACAACCTCGGTCGTGAACAGAAAATCACCATTGCCCTCAGTCCTGATGCCAGGGATAAAATACAATCTTTCCGCGGAAGTCCGGCCAGTCTGCGATCAATGCTACATCAGGCAAGTGTTCTGGCGGTCAATCTGGGCGCCGGCAATCCGGTCATCATTGAATCGTGGCATCTGATATCGGGCGCTGCCGAATACGAAATAGAAACATCAAAATCGGTTCCGGTGATTCAACACCGGCATATGAAAATTTATCAGTGGCTCGACCGAGTCGAAGAAGCCGTGAAAACAGTGATTTCAGGACACGAAAATCCAACCGGAGCCATCGTGGGCAAAGCCATGCAGCCGGCTGTGTCGGCCCCCGCCATCAGCGATATGCTGAATAAGCAAAAGCAAAAAATTCTGGTGTTGCTTAATGAATTCCCCGACCGCTGGCCGCAAACGCGTAATCATTTCAAACCGCTTCAAAATCTGCTGGTCCGTAAGGATTTTGATGAGAGTAAGAGCGCGTAAATCAGCTCAATTGCTCTCTAATAAGTCCTGGTAATGCAGAAAGCGGGGTTACTATAATGTTTTCAGCATATTCATAGGAATTGGTCACCGGTGATACAACAAAAGTTTTTACAGGTTTTAGGTCTTCAATACTTATAAAATTCCCCTTTGTCAATACAGGATTAGAATTTGTTTTGCACTCAATACAAACAGTAGTATCGTTATCCATGACAATAAAATCCAATTCAGCACCATTCGATGTTCTGTAAAAACTGATTTCAGCATCTGGAAAATTCCCGGACAGATTCATGAGTACCAGTGTTTCCCAAAGTGACCCAAATGCAGGGTGCGAAACTATTGAATTGAAATTCCGGAGATTTAGCAAAGCTTCCACAATCCCAGGATCGCTAAAATAAATTTTAGGTGCTTTAACCAACCTTTTACCTGTGTTGCGGTTGACCTGTGGCACTATATTCAAAATAAACGATCCGGATAATAAATCGATGTTGTTTTTAAGTGCTACATTGCTTATTCCCAGTGAATTTCCAATTGATGAATAATTTATTGTTTGCCCGTTTACGTGTGCAATCATTGTCATCAACCGCCTGATTGCAGCAGGAACAACTCCTTTGAATTGTAAAATATCCCTTTCAATAAAAGTAGTGATGAAGTCTTTTCGCCATTGAAACGAATATTCGTCGCTTGACGCCAGAAAGCTCCTGGGAAATCCACCTCGGGTCAGATATTTTTCAATGCTTGTATCCTTTGCGATTTCATTTACAAGTAATGGTGACAGCGTAAAATAGGAAATTCTTCCGGCAAGGCTTTCAGAGCTTTGTCTGATTAAATCACGTGAAGCTGATCCTAAAACAAGAAACTGTCCATTTTCATTTGTTTCATCAACAATGCTCCGGAGCAATGCAAACAGTTCAGGCTTCCGCTGTATTTCATCAATGCAGATTAGTTTTCCTCTATTTGCACTAAAAAACCATTCAGCATTGTCAAGTTTTGACAAATCCGAAGGTTTTTCCAGATCTATGTAAACAGAATCCGGATGATTTGCCATTATCAGCTTTGCAAGAGTGGTTTTACCACATTGGCGCGGCCCAAGAATAGCAACAACAGGATTGTTGATTATTCTGCTTTCTATTGTTTCAGTGTATTGTCTATTTAACATTTTTAATATTTTACCATGCAAATTTAATATCTAAATTTAGAATTGCATGGTAAATTAACATTTTTAACAATTACTGTTGAGCTGAGAACGGAAGTTTTTCAAAAACAAGCAACATTCTATTCAAATCAGATAATGCTGATATGAATGCTTTAATCTTCTAAAATAAATAACAGATTTTATGGCTCAATGAAATCAAAAATCCCAAGCTGTCTTGGATTCTTTTGTTCTTTCTTTTCGTAGCCCTTGAAGCCCGCCAGATTCACGTCGATTACCTTTCGCAAATACAAGTTGGGCGTCATGCCTTTAGATGCGCAAAATTGTGCAAATTTCTCGGCTTTCTGAGTCGAAATGCCAAGTTTGATGGAGCGGTATCTTTTTTTCTTACGTGCCAAAACCGTTGTATTTGCCGCAAAAGTAAAGAAAAATTCATAAATCCTCCATTTAAACGAGGTTGTGAATCGGGGCAACGCATTTAAATGCCTGTAAATAATCCCGATTGATGCACCCAGCGCCAACTTCAAGCATGCAATATCAACCTTTGTGACACAGAGTTTAACGGAGTACACACTGAGGCGCACAGAGTAGATTTATTCTGTCAAAAGCCGATATCAATTTAATGAGCGAATAAACACTGTGATACCTCTGAGAAACTCTGTATAACTACGGTTCATGTGGTTTTTTGCATGTTTTAATGCGTTGACCCTGAGGTCGTGAACAAGGACGTGTGGCAATCAGCCGTCAGTTGGCCTTGGTGATTTCGTGGCAAATTTCGCTGCGGCTCTGCGCCCTCTGAGCGACCCACTGAATCCGCATTAATCATGCGAAAATTGTTCGTGAAAATTAGTGTAATTCGTGGATGAAAAAGAGGATTTGCTGCTGCAGTTTTCCAGGAGTTCCCGGCACACAAGAACACTGAATAATGAATACTGAATAAAATACAAGGAAGTTTGAATATTGAACGATACTTCAGTTCAAATTTAACTTCTTCCTTCGATATTCCATGCTCGGTGTTCAGTGTTCAATATTCATCAGGTGCCTTGGTGTTATAGTGGCAAATTATCTCTGCGAGCCATTATTCCCCGCTCCGCGCAATAAAACGCTGCGCAATTTTCTCGAAATGCTTATTCTTTAATTTCACAGCAATTTTACGGGCGTGTTCCAAAAAATCGCGACTCGCCTCTGGCTTATACTCATACATTGAATGAACAACAAGAGTCATATAATCAGCCAGGTGAAAACCATCAGGCATAATCGGGCATTCAATTTCTTTTCCTATAAAATTTTTAAACTGAACACTGTTTTTTTCAAATGTTCCTGATTCATCCAGCGCCAGATGCAAGTAAAACAATAGTTTATGTAAACTATCCGATTCAAACGTAAACGTACCATCAGCAAAGTAATTACGAATAAATTTATCGAAATATGGTGTAAAAGCAAATATAAGTTCTTTCTGTCCTGCAACATACAAAGCTTCAGCTATTTGAGGAATGAAAATAACCTGTCTCGCTTCAGGAATTGAATCAACTTCTTTGAGAATAAATTGCAGTTTTTTTTCATACCACGAATTGGGCGTGCAGGGCGATGAAAAGAATTTGTACATAATCTGACAGGCATGAAAACGTGCTACAGGATAATAATTTGGGATGCTCTCATTGGTGATTTCATCGGCATTGTAGCGCTTGAAAAGCATATAACCCGTCTTTAAAAATTCCTTCAGGTTTTGTGCATACAAATGTTTGTACATAATCATACACCAGGCCCAGATATCATTTTCCATAAAACTGTCGCTGGTCGGCCTGATGTTTTTCAGATAATATTTTTCAACCATATCGCCGTAGTAAACAACAATGCCTTCTATATCAACCATGTTGTTGAAATACAGATTACGCAAGTAGTTTTCGCGAGCAATAGCTGGGATGAGTGCGTTTCGCGCGTCTTCCGATTTACCGATGGCACCGGCAAGCAAACGGACAAGAGCAAAATCACCGGTTTTTGCGATATTTTCAATAATAACCGGTGCCATTTTATACAGGTATTCAATAACTGGTACATATGCTTTGTTTTCAAGACAGCTCTGCAGCAGCATTAACTCACTACTGCTTACACCCGAAAACGAATTGTCCGACGGACTTAAAATATTATTTCGCCCTTCAATTATTTTTTCATGCGATGAATTCACAAATGAATGCCAATCGGTGTATCCACAATATTCCGACAATGAATCAAGGGTGTATTTAGAGGGTGAACTTTTTGAAACCACAACACCCATCAAACGCGCCAATGTGAAATCCGAAATTTTGATTCCGCATTCCGTTACAAGGTAATCCGCAAACTCTTTGCATTCGGCCATGTTTTCCAATCGCCTGCCCGATTTTAACCGGATGCAATCAAGTAACCTTAATAAGGTTATTTCTGGAATATTTTTAATCCCTACAGGCATGTAAAAAAACTTTTAAGCAAATGTACATTTTAATGCCTGAATTATTACAATTTGGTGTGTTTTTTTGTTAATCATGAGCTGTATATTCAATTTGTTAGTTTTAATCAAGGCAATTTCGCATACATATAATACTAACAAATACGTTATCAAAAAACATATTGTTAATAACAATGATTAATGTACTTTTGCATTGTTAAATAAATATATGAAAGTTTTTTACCTGCTTGTGTTTTTAGTTTTAGCTTTTGGTTATTTATGTGCACAGGATACCATCATTCAGCTGAAACCCGTTGAAATCTCAACCAATAAAGATGAAATTACACGTCTGGCACCGCATTATGAGCTCATTAATCTGGAAGAAATTCAGTTGCAGACCATGTCTAAAGAAATACCGGCCATACTGTCGCAATTGCCAGGAATTCACTATGTTCCAGGTAGAGGCATCGGTGATACGGAATTGCGGATTCGCGGATTTGATGTCAGTAATATTCAATTGCTGATCAATGATATTCCCGAATCGTATGTCGATGAAGGCTGGACATACTGGTCCAATTTTACCGGAATCGAAGATTTTACACAGAGCGTTTTTGTCACCAAAGGGGTCAGTAACACGCATCCATTCAGCAAAGCGGGCGGAACAATTTCTATTCATCTGCTCGAAGCATCAGCTGCCAGATTTACGCGCTTTTCTTCAAGCTACAGCCAGTTATCGGGCAATAAAATCAATTTCACTCACAGCAGCGGATTGCTCAAAAATGGCTTTGCATGGGCTGTTGGTGGCACCTATCGTTTTGGTTCTTCCTATAAAGACGAAACCTGGTTCCGTGGAGGAAATTATTTCTTCAATGCTTCAAAAAAACTGAATACCAAACATACATTACAGCTGACTGTTTTTGGTGCACCACAGCAACATGGTCAGGCCTCCAATTATTTACCGGATTCTGTTTTACAGGATAAAGAACTTTCCTACAACCCTTCGTGGGGCTATCTGAATGGTGATCCGAAACAAAGCAATATTAATTTTTATCACCGCACATTGGTGCAACTGAAACATCTGGCCGAATTCAGCAAAAAAAATCATCTGAAATCGATTCTCAATTTCTCAAATGGCTCGGGCGGCGCCACTGTAAACTTTGGAAATTGGTTGCCAGGAATTGAACAGATTGATTTCGATGCCGCCTATTCTGCCAATCAGAATAATTACGATTCAACATTCGGAGGCAATAATGCACTGTATTTTCTGGGCGATTATGTTCATAAGGAAGCAAGCTTTTCGTTGTATTCCGAATTGAATCATCACTTTTCCGATTCAGCCCGCATCGATGCAGGCATTCTCGCCTATTCATCGCTTTTTATTAAAGATAACGGGCGCATCAACGATTTGCTTGGCGCCGATTTTCAGGTCTATCCGGGCGAAACCTCTGTGCGCCATGAAGGCGATGACATCTGGTATAAAAATAAGGCCAGCCGACATGGAGCCGGCGTTTTTGCTACGTGGGTAAAATCAGCAGACAATACAGATTTCATGCTTTCGGGCTCATTTATCCGCTCTACAGGCAGCTATACCGAATTATTCAATGTGCCCGATTCTGCCATCGAGCGGACTGATATGAAGTGGTTCAACAGCTACAATCTAAAGGGATCGGTGCAGCATTATCTGACAAAAAATCTGGCAGTTTATACTACCGCAGGGTTTCAGCATCGCCGGCCTCCGGTCTTGTTTATCGGGAAAACCGTTATTGATAATGTAATTCCTGAAAACTTCACTACTGTCGAAGCGGGCATGCGCCGATATTTCGAAAGCCCGTTCCAGGGCCAGATTCATGGCAGTGTGTATTATACGGCGCGCCGCAATCAGAATTTTGTAAATTATTACACCGACGGCCTCAGTGGTGAAATGTTTACTTTCTCAGTTGAAGGACTCAACAGCCGCTACATGGGCGCCGAAATTGAATTCGAAGCCAGGTGGTCCGAAAAATTCATGGGTTCCGTAGCTGTATCATACAATAATGTGATGTGGCTTAACAATATTCAAAGCACCGTAACTGACCTCTCCGGCGCTCCAATCGATACCATTGTGCTGAACGCGAAAGGAATTTTCGATGGTAATCAACCTCAATTAGCTGCCAATATTTCGGGACTGTACACCATCAGATCGCATTACCAGATTTTTGCAGAAGCACTTTATAACGGTCTCAATTACAGCTGGTTCAATGTTCTAAATTATACTGGAAGCAACGAAGTAAAACAAAGCTGGCAGATTCCGGATTATGTAATTTTTGATCTGGGCATCGCATACAAAACCAAGCTTCGAAACAAAGTCGATATGCGCCTTTCGGCTACTATTCACAATGTGTTCGACAATCATTTTATTGCCGAAGGTATCGATGGAGCCAACCACGACAAGAATTCATCCTATGTTCTGTACGGCCATGGACGCTGTCTGACAGCTGGTGTTGTGCTTGAGTTTTAATTTTGAATCTCTCTCTGTAAGTAAAAAGTATATAAAGTGGAATGTTCCTAAAGGCGCATTAAGTAATCATTTAAAGGCACCTTTCTACTTGAAAACTTTCTACTTTATGACTAATATTCACTGGCGCGGATTTGTAATCGTGACAGTGCTATCACCTGTTTTTTTGCAATCCTTCAATCCGTGACAGTACTCTCTTCAGTCTTTTTATTATAAGTATTATACTATAAGCTTCCTGTTATATATCTAATCAAAC
>DAOPKE010000120.1:0-7723 GCA_035390965.1 Bacteroidales bacterium
GGTTAAGGTTAAGGTTAAGGTTAAGGTTAAGGTTAAGGTTGAGGTTGAGGTTGAGCTGCTTTCAGCAGAAACAGCAAGGCCAAGGTTGAGATTAAGCGGCTTGCAGCAGTTTTCTGTCAGCTCGGAGACGAGACTGGGTTCAAAGCATGCGACATGTGCGCTTGCTCCGCTTTGCACAATGCCTTACGCCTAATGCCTTACGCCTTATGCCTATCTCGTATTTCGTTTCGTTTTTTTTCCAGCAACGATTTCGATTCAAGCAATCTGCGAAGCGGAACAAGATATTCAGTGAATTCCTGATAACTCATGTCACTCATGTAAATGGCTCCATAAGCGCGGTTGAGCATGCGGCTCGGACTTTCGTAAAAGAATTTATCGCCGAGAATGGTGCGCAGTTCATTGAATTGGTGCACCCAGATATTTTGTGCAAGTTCGCTGAAAGATCCATCGAATGCATAGCTGGGAAACGAGGCGGAGCGCTGGCTGAGGAAGCATGTGTTGAACATGTTGTGCAGTACCGCCAGTGAGTTGAGCGAAACCGGAATGATGGTGTTCACTTCGCCCAGCTTGAAATGCGACCACACGTTGCGGTAGCCCCAGATGCGGATATCGCTGCGTCCGGTTTGTTTTACATACTCGTCAATGGCAGCAGAAATGGCCATCAGCGATTTGTAATGTGTGTCGGGGCCGCTGCCTTCGGGGTCGATGGCGAGTGTAATCACATCCGGTTTTATTTTTTTCATCAGATTGAAAATCGGCAGCACATCTTCGTTGTAGTTAGGATACTCCGGAAAAATATCGGCTGAGTAAAATTTCAATCGCATGTGATGCGTGTAGGAATCGGGCAGGCCGAAATGCGCCCAGGCAAGTTCGGCCTCGAATTCGCGCACCCAGCCTTTGGCGAGATGTATTTCTTCCGGTTCACGGCTGCCGGGTTCGAGCGATTGAATGATTCCGGCGAGCGAACTGATGAATTTTTTGATTTTCTCCCAACTGCGCGAATTCAGGTGCGAAGCCACGTTGCGAACCATGCGACAGGCAATATGCAGTAGCTGGATTTCTTTCTGTTGTTGCGCAATACCATTCAGATAGCCAGTGATATCGTAGTTTTTGGATGAGGCATCGAATAATTTAATTTCTGATGCTTTGTCCTGAATGTCGCTACTACTGAGGAATGCAGCCGTTGCTTCGAGAACCGATGCCAGATAAATATTGGTTACGGCGGTGAAGCCACTGGTGCAATACACGAAATGATTTTCGTTTTTGTCGCTGCGCACGAGATGATGAATGGCCGGGAAATAGGCCAGTTCAATGTCATCGTGATGCGGTGCGGTGTGCATGATCACTTTTCCTTTTGGAAGGTCAAGCCCGCGCTGGATTTTGTCTTTGATGGCGCTTACCGAAATTGCGGATGCAGGGAATTTTTCTTCAATCAGTCCCGATGCGGCGCTGCGTGTGATGAACATGCGTGCATTGGGAAGTTTATGCAGACATGTTGCAGGAAAATCCGGCGAGGGTTCATTGAGAATGGCGTCGGCAACGACTTTTGATTTTGAAGCACCTGCGGCAATAATCACAGCCGTGCAATCGGGATTGGCCGTTATTGTTTGCAAACCCATGGTAACAACTGCTTTGCGACGCACGTTTTCGATTCCACCCAGATCGGAAGCAGCGGCAGCCTGCGTTTCGTAGTTGATGTGATCGAGGCGTGTCACTGAATCGTGGCGGCTGCCGCGGATATTGAATGCAATATGTCCGTCAGGACCAATGCCACCCAGAAAAAAACCGATGCCGCCTGCGTTGCGGATAGATTCTTCGTATTCGGCACACATCTGATCGATGTATTGAATGGCTCTTTTTTTATGCAGTTCTTTTTCCGATTTCACTTGTCTGGTACGCAGACTCAGATCAATCTCTCCATCTGAAAAAAGTTCGCACAGATTCATGTTGCCACGGTCAGGCATGTCGGAGGTGTTGATCAGATGCGCTTTGCGGCGGTCGAGGCCAAAGCCTTTGATATAAAAAGTATTGATGAAATGCGAGAAAGAGCGTTCATGCGTCGGGTCGATGGGAAAAAATTCATCGAGCTGAAAAAATTCCAGCGATTTCATGTCTGGGTTAACCCCTGATTTGAAGCCGATTTCGGAAAGAATGCCTTTATCAAGTTCACGACTCCAATTGGCAAGATAAAACTGAGTCCACTTGATAAAAAATTCCGGAGTCTTTCCGGTAGGCAAAGCAATTACACCGCCCGGATGTTCGCATACCCACTCAAGAAATCGCAGCGCAGTGAGTTGTCCGAGTGAAACATAATTGTCGGTAATGACAGGTTTCAGGCGACAATGCACCTGAATTTTCTTGTTATCCTGAACAGCATTCAGAAACCAGGATTCAACTTTACTTTTGGCCATAGGACACCATTTTTATAAGTCAATCCCCCCGGAAATAACAGTGCGAGTGTGAGAGCGAGAATGAGAGAAAGAATTTTGAAAATGCTGCTGTCAATTCTTCGACTCCGCTCAGAATGACAGCAGCATTATTTGTGCAGCATTGATTCTATTTCAATTCTTTGATGGCTTTTTCAATCCAGTCAAGCGCTTTGGTCAGGTTTTCCATGCTGGTGGCGTAGCTGAAGCGGATGCAGTTTGGATCACCGAAAGCGGAGCCCGGAACCAGTGCGACATGAGCTTTGTTGAGAATGTAGATGCAAAGATCGCTGTCGTTGTTGATGACTGAGGTTCCATCCGATTTTCCATAGAGTTGTTGTACGTCGGGGAATACATAGAAAGCGCCCATGGGAACATTGGGTTTGAATCCCGGAATATCGCCCAGACGTTTTACCACGTAATCGCGACGAGAGAGGAAAGCTTTTTTCATTTTTTGCAGATCCTCGCACTGAGCGGGATCGACCTGAAGTGCCGTAACTCCGGCAATCTGTGCGATGGCATTTGCTGCGGAAGTTACCTGCCCCTGTACTTTTTCGATGGCTTTTGAGATATCGAGTGGTGCAGCGCTGTAACCAATACGCCAGCCCGGCATGGCAAATGCTTTTGAAAGTCCGTTAATAGTCACCGTGCGGTCTTTCACTTCTGGGAAAATGCCGATGCTGTATGTTTTTCCATCGAAATTGATGAGTTCATATATTTCATCAGAGATGATGAGAATGTCGGGATGTTTACCGAACATGGCAGCCAGCGCCTTGAGTTCATCAAGGGTGTAGAGCATGCCCGAAGGATTGTTGGGGGCGCAGAAAATGAACGCTTTTGTTTTTGGCGTAATCATTTTTTCGACCTGCTCCGGAGTGACTTTAAAATCATCTTCGATGCTTGTCGGAATATAGACAGGCACGCCACCGGCGAGTTTGATAAGTTCGGTATAGCTCACCCAGTACGGAGCGGGAACGATTACTTCGTCGCCCGGGTCGAGGCAGGCAAGAAATACATTACAGATGGCTTGTTTTGCACCGGTAGACACAACAATTTGTTCAGGGGTGTATTCAAGTCCGTTATCGCGTTTCAGTTTGTTTGAAATGGCCTGACGCAGCTGCGGATAACCGGCTACGGGCGGGTAGAATGAGAAATTGTCATCGACTGCTTTTTTGGCAGCAGCTTTGATAAAATCAGGAACAAAAAAGTCTGGTTCACCGATGGAAAGATTAATTACATCGATTCCGGTTGCTTTCATTTCGCGGCTTTTTTTGGTCATGGCCAGCGTAGCCGATTCGCTCATTTTGGTTATACGCTCAGAGAGAAATGTATTTTTCACGACTATTATTTTTTGATGTTGCAGCAAAGATAGTAATTTTAGTATTCAGTATTCAGTGGTCAGTTTTGTCTTTCGTTACACGTTACAAACGTTACACAGGTGACAGGGTAACAAGGTGACAGGGTAACAAAAGTTGCATTTCAGCTGTCGGCTCTGAGAAGGAGCTTAGGACGTGGCATGCGGCATGCGGTGCACAACACGCAACGCCTGATGCACAACGCACAACAACTAATGTCTTCCGCCTTACGCCTAACACCTTCTGCCTCACCGCAGGTGCTTAACCCTCAACCTCCTTGAATCATCCCGCCGAAGCGGGACAAGTTCCCAACGAACAAGGAATTACGAAGGAAGAAGTGAAGTTTGAAGTAAGTATAATAAAGTACCGTTCGATATTATTACTTCCTTGTTCCATGTTCAGAGTTCTCGATCTTGTCCTTAACCTCGATCTTGTTCTTGTCCTTGTCCTCAACCTTCTTGAATCATCCCGCCGAAGCGGGACAAGTTCCCAACGAACAAGGAATTACGAAGGAAGAAGTGAAGTTTGAAGTAAGTATAATAAAGTACCGTTCGATATTATTACTTCCTTGTTCCATGTTCAGAGTTCTCGATCTTGTCCTTAACCTCGATCTTGTCCTTGTCCTTGACCTCAACCTTCTTGAATCATGAATAACGAACAAGGATTTTTGAATTAAGAAGTGAAGTGTGAAGTAAAATACAATGATGTATCGTTCGATATTCTTACTTCCTTGTTCCTTGTTCAGAGTTCTTGACCTTAACATCGACTTTCTCAGCCTCGTCTCAGAGCTGACGGCTGACAACTGATAGCTGAAGGCTTTTTGTCCCCGACCTCGTTGTGAGTCTTTCCGGTTCATTGTTTATTTATAATTTTGCGTCATGTTTTCAATTAATGAATTGCTGGTAGAGTTTCCGGGGCGCGTTTTGTTCGATCGCATCGGGTTTGTGGTGAATGCGCGCGACCGCATAGGGCTTGTAGGGCGCAATGGAGCAGGGAAGTCAACGTTGCTGAAAATTCTGGCTGGCCTTGATTCAGGTTACAGCGGGCATCTTGGATTTCCGAAAGATAAGACAGTTGGCTATCTGGTTCAGGAACGCAGTTTCACATCGGCAAAGACCGTAATGGAAGAAGCTGAAACCGCTTTCGAAGCCGTTCATAAGCTGATGGCAGAATCGGAGCGATTGACAAAAGAACTTATCGAGCGCACTGATTATGAATCGGACTCGTATCTGGCTTTATCGGAAAAACTGCATGAAATCACTGAAAGACTGCATCTGAACGGCGGCAGCAATTATCAGGAAGACATTGAGAAAGTATTAAAGGGCCTGGGATTCGCACGTGAAGAGATGTTCAGGCCAATGGCCGAATTCAGCGGCGGCTGGCAGATGCGTGTTGAATTGGCAAAGCTACTGTTGAAGCGCCCCGATCTATTGTTGCTTGATGAGCCCACCAACCATCTGGATATTGAGAGCATACGATGGCTTGAAGGATTTCTTCAGAATTATCCGGGTGCAATTATGCTGGTATCGCACGACCGCGTATTGCTCGACAATGTGACTACGCGCACCATTGAGATACAACAGGGAAAATTGTATGATTATCCGGCGAATTATTCTGATTATGTAGAACTGCGCCAGGAGCGGATTGAACAGCAGAGCAATGAGCTGAAAAATCAGCAGCGCGAAATTGCGCAGATTGAAGATTTTATTGAACGTTTCAGATATAAGGCCACCAAAGCAAAGCAGGTCCAATCGAGAATAAAACGTCTGGAGAAATTTGAAGATATCACCATCGATGATACCGATCATTCGCGCATGGCTTTCCGCTTTGCACCTGCTAAGGAGAGCGGCAAAATTGTGGTCGAAGCACAGCAGGTAACTAAGTCTTATGGCGAAAAACTAGTCATCAAACCCACCGATTTCATCATTGCACGTAACGAGCGTATTGCGTTTGTTGGACAGAACGGGCAGGGGAAATCGACGCTGGTGAAAATGATCATGAGTACGATTGATTTCGGTGGCGAGCTGAAACTGGGACACAATGTGCAGATAGGATATTTTGCGCAGAACCAGACCGAGATGCTTGACCGCAACAAGACAATATTCGAGACACTCGAAGATGTTGCCGATAATGAGACCCGCCCTAAACTGCGGAATATTCTCGGTAGCTTTTTGTTCAGCGGTGAAGATGTGGATAAAAAAGTGATGGTGTTGTCGGGCGGCGAAAAAACGCGGTTGGCGCTTGCAAAAATGTTGTTGTTGCCCATCAATTTCCTTGTGTTGGATGAGCCGACCAATCATTTGGATATGGCTGCCAAAGACGTTTTGAAGAATGCTCTGCTGCATTTCAATGGGACGTTGATTGTGGTTTCGCACGACCGTGATTTTTTGTCGGGATTGACCACGCGTATTTTTGAATTCCGCGACCATCAGATCCGGCAGCTGGATTATGACATTCATGAGTTGATGGAAATCCGTGATCAGGAGCAGGCTGCGGCGCTAAAGATTCAACGAAATTCATCCGGAGAAAAGGAAATCAGTGCATCGAAGCAGCAGTATCTGGATAGCAAGGAAAAAGATCGTCAAAAGCGAAAAATAGAAAGACAAATTTCCGAAGCCGAAACGAGCATCAGCGAAATCGAGTCAGCTATGTTAATCATTGAAAATCAGTTAAATAGCCCTGGGCAGATTTCTAACAGCCAGGATTACAGTCATTTAGCTACCCAATACACCAATCTTAAGAAGCAGTTGGAGCAAACCATGGCGGAGTGGGAAAGTTTAAACAGCCAGTTGGAAAATATTTAAGTGGTTGATTAACATTGTTATATCGGTTAAAACAATCTTTTCTATGGGCGAAAACCGTCAGGTTATCAACCAATGTTGATAATTCGGCTAAATATTTTCAGGACAACATTAAACTTTTTACAATTTTAATTGTCTAAGGGGTAAATTTTCCAAAACTGAATGATTTATTTACCTGGCGAAAGTGAGAAAGAAGGATTTGATACAAGGTTTTTATTGTCTTTTTGTCTTTTGTACAGGTAAAGAGTTTGGTTGCGGGAAAAATGGAAAGCCATATCTGAATAGTCTCGGGGGGGATTATCGGTGTGGTTTTCCGCGTTTTAACAGGGGAACAAATAAAAAATACATATGAAAATTACACTTTTTACGTTGGGAGCTTTGTTATGCATTATAGGGGTGAATGCGCAGTCGTTCACGATGAATAATGGTTCGGTCACTACCTGTAATGGATATTTTTATGACAGTGGCGGTAGTGCCGGGGAGTATTACTCCAATTCGGATTTGATTTATACGGTAAAAAATCCTCAAGGGCAGGGCGAGCTCTCTGTTGAGTTTATTGAGTTTGCCTTAGGCGATGGTGATTGGCTTTCGGTGTATGAAGGTCAGGTAGATGAATCATCGCTGATTGAAACATACGATAAGAATAATTTGATGAAAACAAAGCTGACAACAATGAAAGGAAGCTTCGTTTTTGTTTTTCATTCGGATGCTGCTGGAAGTGGTCCGGGATGGAAGGCAGTGTTTGCGTGCCCGGGTAATCCTCAGGTGGAGCCGGTGCTGGATAATGGTTCTATTGCTATTCTGATTTATTCTGTCAGAGGGCTAAAATCGGAGGATGATGCTATCCTACTTGATAAGCACCTGAAAACGCTTGGTCTGGTAATAAAAACAAGCTTCAATATTGAAAAGGAAAATGCATGGATTACGGCAGACCAAGAGCTGACCTATAAAATCAAGGATGCGTTGCTCGATACAAAAAACCTGTTGGGATATGAAATTGCGGTGGATTATCAGACCAGCATTCAGGCGAAAACAAAGTAATTGGTTTTATCAATCGAAAAATTAGAGTCATGACAAATAAAGGGTTAAAATTAGTTCAGAACATTTTCAAAGTAAGCCTCATATTCATTTTTTCTTTAAT
>DAOPKE010000121.1:0-7580 GCA_035390965.1 Bacteroidales bacterium
AAAAAAACCGAAGGGCCTGATTCATCAATCAAGCCCTTCGAAAGTATTGAAATATTATTGAATGTGATAACGGATCAACTCAAGTTCAATGCAGCTCGCGGATCGCTGTATTCAGTTTTTCCACACTCTCCCGTGCATCACCGTAGAGCATATCGGTATTTTCCTTGTAAAAAAGCGCGTTTTCGACTCCCGAATAGCCGGTGGCCATTGATCGTTTGAGAACAATTACGCGTTTGGCTTTCCATGCTTCTATAACGGGCATTCCGTAAATCGGACTTCCTGCATCGTCCTGTGCGCCCGGATTTACAATGTCGTTGGCGCCGATAATCATCACTACATCAGTCGATGGCAGATCGGGATTGATTTCATCCATTTCGAGCACAATGTCATAAGGTACTCTGGCTTCGGCCAGCAACACATTCATATGTCCCGGCAGCCGGCCTGCCACCGGGTGAATACCGAAACGCACCTTTGCACCGCGCTCAGTGAGCAAATCCGATAATTCATGCACTGGATACTGTGCTTTGGCTACTGCCATGCCATAGCCAGGAACAATCACAACTGAAGATGCTTCGCTCAGAATGCGTGCAGCTTCGTTATGATTCACCGAGGTCACTTCTCCTTCCATGGCGGCTGCGGAATGCGAGGTTTGCCCAAATCCGCCCAGAATCACCGATATAAATGAACGGTTCATGGCGCGGCACATAATTATTGAAAGAATGGCACCCGAACTGCCCACCAACGCACCGGTGACAATCAGCAAATCGTTACCCAGCATGAAGCCCGCTGCTGCTGCAGCCCAGCCCGAATAGGAGTTGAGCATTGATACCACCACCGGCATGTCGGCGCCACCAATTCCCATAACCAGCATGAATCCGATTATGAGGGCAATGCCAGTCATAACCAGCAACCACATCATTCCATTGGTTTCGTGCTGCATGACAAATAAAACACCGAGTGCAACCGAAGCTGCTACCATCGTGGCATTCAACAGATGACGTCCTTTAAAAACCAGCGCTTTGCTACGTATGGTTCCCTGCAGTTTTCCCCAGGCGACAACCGATCCTGAAAATGTGATGGCTCCAATGAAAACGCCAATAAAAATTTCAACCAGATGAATGGTGAATTCCGATCCTTGCAGCTTTGCCGTATCCGGATCAAGAAAAGATCCGAAGCCAACCAGTACGGCAGCCATTCCTACAAAACTGTGTAAAATGGCAACCAGTTGGGGCATGGCCGTCATTTCGACTTTTCGGGCTACCAGAATTCCGATAACCGAAGCAATCAGAATGGCTCCAAGAATGTAGATATGTCCTTCGGACTGTTGTCCGAAAACGGTCGCCAATACAGCGATAAACATACCTGCAATGCCAAAGAACACACCGCGTTTGGCCGATTCCTGCGAAGACAATCCGCCCAGACTGAGAATAAACAGAATTGACGCAAATAAATAAGCTGCTGTTTGTATTTCGAAAGTAATCATGATTTTATTTTTTAAACATGTTCAACATCCGGTGAGTAACCAGAAATCCGCCAACAATATTGATGCTTGCAATGAGAATTGCTACAAAAGCGATGATTGAAACAGTGCTGTTTATTTCATTGCTCATCTGCAGTAATCCGCCAATAATGATGATGCCGCTGATGGCATTGGTAACCGACATCAACGGGGTATGCAGGGCGTGAGTTACATTCCATATTACCTGCCAGCCGACAAAAACGGCCAGTACAAACACAGTGAAATGTCCCATAAACACTGGCGGTGCATATTGTCCGAGCAGATACAGCAGTCCACCGATCACTGCCAGCCAAATGGCTGATGAAATGGTTTTGCGGCGGGCACTGCTTTGTGGCTCTGTTGGCGGTTTTGCTGCTGCTGTTATTTTTTGAGCAGGCGTTGCTGAAACTGGAAGTGGCTCTGGCGGCCAGTTTACAGAACCATTATATGTTACCATAGCCCGCTTGATGATATCGTCTTTCATATCGATTTTAAAACTGGCGGCATCGCCCATATCATCGAGCAGATTGCACAAATTGCTGCTGTAGAGCTGACTTGCCTGACCGGGCAGGGGATCGGTCTTGCCGGCAATGATGACACCGTTTTCGGTTGTGTACACTTCGCCATCTTTTGTCAACTCACAGTTTCCGCCGGTCGATGCTGCCAGATCAACAATGACCGATCCGGGTTTCATCAGAGCCACATGTTCTTTAAGAATCAGTTTGGGAGCCGGTTTGCCGGGAATCTGTGCAGTAGTGATAATAATATCGACTTCGGACGCCTGTTGACGAAAGAGTTCCATTTCAGCATCAATAAAGGCCTGACTCATTTGCTTGCTGTAACCTGTCGATGTGGCACCGTCTTCATCAATATTGACGGTTAGAAACTGAGCTCCCATCGATTGAATCTGTTCGGCAACTTCTTTGCGGGTATCGAAAGCGCGCACAATGGCACCCATTGAATTGGCTGCTCCAAGTGCCGCAAGGCCAGCCACACCGGCACCAATCACCAGCACTTTAGCTGGTTCCACTTTGCCGGCAGCGGTAATCTGTCCGTTCAAAAAGCGACCATAATATCCGGCTGCTTCAATCACAGCGCGATAACCGGCAATATTCGCCATCGACGAAAGTACGTCCATTTTCTGAGCACGCGAAATGCGCGGAATGGCATCCATGGCAATGGCGTTGATGTTGTGACTGGCCAATACTTTCATCAAATCTTCATTCTGAGCGGGTTTTAGATAACTTAGTGTTACTGCACCGGCTTTCATTTTTTCAATTTCAGCTTCAACCGGAGGCTGAACTTTCATGATGATATCGGCCACTGAAAGTAATTGATCGGCTCCTGCAATAATCTGGGCACCGGCCTGTGTATAATCATTGTCATTGAAACCTGCCAGAATGCCGGCTTCGGATTCAACCTGAATGATGAATCCTTTTTTCACAAGTCGCTGTACGGTTTTGGGCGTAATAGCAACGCGCATTTCGCCGGCCTGTCTTTCTTTTAAAATTCCTATTATCATAGCAAAAAAATGATGATTGAGTTTGTCAAAATTATACATTTTTGATGCGCACAAATCTGAAAATTTTTATTCAAAACCTGATATGAATCATTTTATTTCATTTTGAAATACCAATAGAAGCTATGCTCGTTGATATGAACCCGTCTGTCTAAATCATTCATTAAGGCGCGGGCAATTCCCATTTCGTTTATCAATACTTTTCAACCAACACGAATAGTTATCCACATTTAACGCGTTGTTTTATGACAGTGTATTATTTTTGTCTGGGTGGGGCAAAATTGTTTCACATGATTTGAATTTTTCGTAATAAAACAGCGGCATATGAACATGCAACAGATGGAAAAACCGGACTTTCTTTTTGAAGTAAGCTGGGAAGTATGTAACAAAGTTGGTGGCATCAACACAGTGATAGCTACAAAAGCGCTTCGTATCAGCGAGCGTATTGAAACCGGCTACATCATGATAGGCCCTGACATTCATTCGGGTCAGCTTCCTGCCGAGGTTTTCACCGAAGACAACAGCATACACCCGCAATGGGTAAGCAAAGCGCGCATGGAAGGATTCCATTTTCGTATTGGCCGCTGGCATGTGCCCGGAAATCCCATTGCAATTCTGCTCGACTTTTCCGGATTGTATTCAAAAAAAGATATTGTCTTTAAAGAACTGTGGGAAAAATATACACTTGATTCGTTATATGGTGGCTGGGATTATGTTGAGCCAACATTGTTCGGTTACGAAGCCGGACGATTGATTGAGCATTTCTACAATTACAATGTAACATCCGAAGACCGCATTGCAGCTCATTTTCATGAATGGATGACGGGTGCCGGGATTCTTTATCTCAAGGATCGTGTTCCGCAGGCAGGACGTGTTTTTACAACTCATGCTACTGTGATGGGTCGCTCCGTTGCAGGTATGAATCTTCCACTTTATAGTAAAATGGAAGAATTCAATCCGGAGGGAATGGCACGTGAACTGAATGTGTTATCGAAATTCAGTCTCGAAAAACTCAGTGCTCAACATGCCGATGTTTTTACGACTGTTTCGGAAATAACCGGAAAAGAATGCACGCATTTTTTGTCGAAGAAACCAGATTTGATTACCCCCAATGGCTTCGAAGACACCATGGTTCCGCATGAAGAAGAATTCAACAATCGCCGTGCGGCTTCACGAAAATTGTTGAAAAGTCTTGTCAGGAGTGTGATCGGAAAAGATGTGGCCGACAACACTTTATATGTCATCAATTCTGGTCGCTATGAATTTCTCAATAAAGGAATTGATTTGTTTATTGAAGCGCTGGCAGATCTGAAAATCCATCATAAAACTGATCGTGATGTGGTTGCCATTATTGCGGTACCGGCCAATAATGCAGGTGTGCGTCAGGATGTGAAGCAATGCATGATGGAAGATGAAATCACTCAGGCACCCGGAAATCTCACTCATTATTTATTCAACGAAGACAACGATGCTATTATGCAGGCCATTCACAATAATGGCTTACAGAGCGATGTTGAGAGCAATGTAAATGTGGTTTTCATTCCTAGTTATCTTGATGGAAATGACGGTTTGCTAAATTTCAACTATTACGATTTTTTGATTGGTTGCGATCTTTCAGTATTCCCTTCGTATTACGAGCCATGGGGTTATACTCCGTTGGAAGCTGTGGCTTTCCATATTCCGACAGTTACAACAACACTGGCCGGTTTTGGCGTCTGGATGCAGAATGCAGGCAAAGTAAACGGAGGTGTGAAAGTGATTGAACGCGATGATTTTAATGCCGATTTTGTGGTTAGTGAGATTTCGCGTTATATTCAGGAATGGGCTTTATGTTCGCGCGAGGAATTTCAGCTTCATCGCGAGAGTGCTTTGCATGCATCGCAGGAAGCTTTATGGGAAAATCTGTCGAAGCATTATTTCGATGCTTATCACCGGGCTATTCAGCATTCGGTTAATCGACGCGAACATTTCAGCAAAAAGACCCTGCCTCAGGAACATGTGTTGGAAAAAACAGGTGTAGCTGAACCAAACTGGCGAAAAATATATGTGAAACCGGAATTGCCTGAGCGGTTGAGTAAGCTTATGCGTTTGAGCAAAAATATTTGGTGGACCTGGAGCCATTCTGCTATCCGGCTTTTCGAATCCATCAATCCGCAGTTGTGGGAACGCAGTGGCTATAATCCACTGGCCATGCTTGAACTCATGTCGTTGAAAGAAATCAATGAATTGGCCACCAATCCCGAATTTTTGCTGCGGCTTGACATGGTTTTCCGTGAATTTGAGGAATATATGGATCTGCCACTCGACGAGGAACGTCCTTCTGTGGCGTATTTTTGTATGGAATATGGTTTTCATGCATCGCTGAAATTATACTCCGGTGGCTTGGGAGTACTTGCGGGTGATTATCTGAAGCAAGCATCAGACAGCGGAATACGAATGTTGGCGGTGGGTCTTCTTTTCCGTCAGGGTTATTTCAATCAGACATTTTCGGCGGGAGGGGAACAGATATCGGAGTATATTCCGCAAAAATTCAGCAATCTGCCGATGCTTCCGGTACGTGATGTAAAAGGTGATTGGGTGAAAATTTCGGTGAGCTTTCCGGGTCGATTGGTGGTCGCAAAAGTTTGGGAAGTCCATGTGGGGCGGGTTCGGCTGTTTTTACTTGATACCGACATTGATGACAACAATGAACAGGATCGTCAGATAACCCATAAACTTTATGGTGGAGATTGGGAAAATCGTTTGAAGCAGGAAATTCTGCTGGGCATTGGTGGTGTGAAAATGCTGGAATATCTGGGACTGACTTTTGATATTTATCATTGCAATGAAGGACATGCGGCTTTTTCAATATTGGAGCGGCTGAAGGATTATGTACAGAACAATGTTATGTCGTTTCAGCAGGCACTTGAAATTGTCCGCGCTCAGACATTGTTTACGACTCATACTCCTGTTCCGGCTGGTCATGATGCTTTCAGCGAAGATATGATGCGAATGTATTTTGCCCACTTTCCCGAAAAGCTGAATTTATCATGGAAAGAATTCATCGCACTTGGAAAACAAAATCCTGATAATGCTGATGAAAAATACAGCATGAGTATTCTTGCCATGAGCGGGTCGCAGGAAGTGAATGGTGTAAGTCGTATTCATGGCCGTGTTACTCGTGAAATGTTTACTAATCTGTATCAGGGATTTTTCTCCGAAGAGTTGTATGTCAATTATGTAACAAATGGAGTTCATCTTCCAACTTGGTGCAGTCAGGAAATGCAGAATCTTGCAAAGAAATATGGATTCGATCCGCTTAAATCGGATCAGGCCGATCCGGCCAACTGGGAATTCGTTCATCAGATTCCGGATGATGAATTGTGGAATATGCGGAAATCGCTGAAAGGCAAATTGCTCGATATGCTGCGCAATAAACTGGCCCGCGATATGACGCATCGGCAGGAATCGCCGCGACATATTATCAATGTGCTGGAACATTTCGATGATAATGCTTTGTATATTGGCTTTGCGCGCCGTTTTGCGACATACAAACGTGCTCATTTGCTGTTTAAAAATCTTGATCAATTGCGACAACTTGTCAACAATAAAACACGGCCGATTCGTTTTGTTTATGCCGGAAAGGCGCATCCAGCCGATAAAGCGGGGCAGGATTATATTAAATACATTATCGAAATTTCGCGCATGCCGGAGTTTGCCGGAAAAATTATTTTCGTCGAAAACTACGATATGGAAATTGCACGACTTCTGGTTGCCGGTGTCGATGTATGGCTCAATACTCCGACCCGGCCGCTCGAAGCCAGTGGTACCAGCGGTATCAAGGCCTGTCTGAACGGAGTGTTGAATCTGAGTGTACTTGATGGCTGGTGGGCCGAGGGTTATGTTCCGAAAGGCGGATGGGCTCTCAAGGAAGTCCGCACATACGTCGATCAGTCTCTGCAGGATGAACTTGATTCAGAAACATTATATAATCTGCTTGAAGAAGAAATACTTCCTTTATATTTCAAACGCGAACAAAACGATATTCCGGCCGAATGGCTTGCTTTTATCCGCAAAAATTTCACAGCCATTGCCCCGAATTTCACCATGAAGCGTATGCTGGATGAATATTATTCGAAATTCTATGTTCCGCAATTGCAACGAAGCAGGGATTTGAGAAAAGATAATTATGCAGCGGCCCGTGCCTTGTCTTCATGGAAACGACGCGTGATGCGAAACTGGGATCAGATTATTGCTACTGAAATTATGGTGCACGACAGTACTGTGAGTCCGCTGTTGCTGGGACAGGATTTTGTTGCTTCGGTGACCTTGAATCTTGGTGAATTGCGGGCCGAAGACCTGGCTTTGGATGTGATTTTTGGACAGAAAGAAAAAGACCATGTTCAAAATATAATTTTCAAAACCGAAATGAAAGTAAAGAGTTTTGGCAATGGACAGGCAACGTACGAAGTTGTTATTCCAAATCCGCGTTCAGGCGTATTTGATTATGCTATCCGTCTGCGTCCATCGAATCCACTGTTGCCACATCTGCAGGATTTTAATCTGGTGAAGTGGCTGTAAAAA
>DAOPKE010000122.1:0-4871 GCA_035390965.1 Bacteroidales bacterium
TACGATTTCATAGATAATCGCTACCTTTACAAAAAAAATTTATGGCATGGCTTAAGAAATGGTATGTCTGGCTTCCCTTTTTGATTCTGATTTTTGCACTGGTCTATTTCTTTTCAGATATTCTGATTTATATCCTTCTGGCTTTTATCATTTCTCTGATGGGAAATCCCCTGGTCCGGTTTCTCGATAGTCTCAGGTTTCGCAAACTCAGAATTCCCCACTCAATCAGCGCTTTGATTTCTCTGGTTACAATTCTGTTTGTTCTGGTATCTCTTGTACTTCTGATTATTCCTGTAATTATCAATCAGGCGGAGTATTTGTCGCAAGTTGATATCAACGGAATTCTCACAAGCATGCAGGAACCCATCAACGACCTGGAGGAAAGCCTTCGTAAATACGGATTCCTTGCAGCAGATGGCAGCATTGAATCATCGCTGAATTCATATATGAACGAATTTCTGAAGTCTGTCAATGTACAGGATTTCGCCGGTTCACTGCTTGGAATGGTTGGCTCACTAAGCATCGGCGTGTTTTCTGTCATTTTCCTGTCATTCTTTTTCATGCGCGATGACCAGCTTTTTTATAAAGGACTTAAAGCCTTCACTCCACGCGATTCGCATGATGAAATAGCCCGCATACTTTTCTACAGCAAGAAAATGCTTTCGCGTTATTTCATTGGTCTGTTCACCGAACTTTTCTGTGTGATAACTCTTATTTCCATCGGCATGTACATCATTGGACTCGAAAATGCCATTTTCATAGGTGTTGTTGCTGGAGTATTCAATATCATCCCTTACCTTGGTCCTATCATCGGGGGCGCCATCGGCTGCCTGGTCGGTCTCACAACACTTTCGCCCGAACTCTTTGCCGACCAATCAGGCATGCTCCTTATTGAAATGCTCGTCGTATTCATTTCTACCAACCTGATTGATGAATTTGTTCTGCAGCCACTCATTTTCTCGCGAAGCGTAAAGGCACACCCCATCGAAATTTTTATAATCATCCTGATGGCAGGAACCATAGCAGGGCCAGTCGGGATGATCATTGCCATCCCTTCCTATACACTGCTGCGCATTATTGCCATCGAATTTTTCAGCCATTGGGATTTTGTCCAGAACATCACCGGAAATCTCAATAAAGAACTGCAAAAATCCAGAGGTGAAGAACCGCCGGCAAATGAATGAATCTTTGACAATATTAAAATCCCTGTCGCTTGGCAGATTGTTCAATCTTTTTCTGACCATCATTTCAGAAACGCTCAGCCGCCTTTTCCGAAAACCGGTATTGCTCAATCAACCATGGGCTGCATCAATTGAACCATCGGCCGTATGCCAGCTTTCATGCCCTGAATGTCCGGTTGGTATGAAAGAAATTTCCAGAAAAAACAATTTCCTTTCAAACGATCATTTCGCTGTCATCTTAAACGGTATCAGCAAAAAAACATTCTGGCTCAATCTCTATTTTCAGGGAGAACCTTTGCTCAATAAAAACATTGCTGAAAAAATAAAAATGGCCAGATCGCGCAAGATGTTTGTTGTTTTGAGCACAAATGCTCTGGCACTTGACAAAAACATGGCCATGCAATTATGTAATGCCGGTTTATCAAAAATCATCATTTCACTTGATGGCGCCGATGAAAAAACATATCTGAAATACCGCTCCGGAGGCGACTTTCAAAAAGTACTCGATGCCATTTCCTATTTACACGATGCAAGAAAAAAAAATAAATCTCCGCTGATTGAAGTGCAAATGCTTGTTTTTTCCTACAACGAAAATCAAAAAGAAACCCTTCTGGAAATGGCTCTGAATCTTGGCGCCGACAAAGTCGTTTTTAAATCTCCTCAATTCTACAATACTGAAAATGCATCAAAAAATCTTCCTTCCGAAAAAAAATACCAACGCTACAAAAAAAATCCGGAAGGAAAAATTCAACTGAAAACAAAATACAAAAAATTCTGCAAACGGCTTTGGAACACCATTGTCATTAATTCCGACGGTGATGTGGTTGCATGTTGTTACGATAAATTTTCTTCCTACAAAATGGGCAATGCAATAGAAAAACCAGTCGTCGGAATATGGAGTAGCACAGCATTCATGCAGTTCCGCAGCGATTTCCTTAAAGGAAAAAGAAAAGACATTTGTAGAAACTGCGAATAAATAAACCCTCGAAGACAGCATAGCTCTTGGCTTGCATAGGGTTTATTCCACTCTCACTTCGCTAACATCGGATTTGGTTTCCAAATAGCAAGTTATTCTATTTTGCAAACATACGAGGGTTTAAGCTTCCTCTTAATGCATCAGCACCACCGGCGCACACAGCTTGCTTTCATCGCCATAGAAAAAGGTAAGATAATAGGTCCCGGTTGGATACATGCTGATATCAATCTCAATAACATTACTTTCCTTCACTTCGTATCGCGCCAACAGCTTACCCGAGAGATCGGTCAGATACAAAAACCCTTCCTTGGCTTCAGGCAGATTGACAATTTCCACCGTTACAGGACCCGCTGTGGGATTGGGATAATATCGCCAACTGATTTCCGGCTGCAATGGAAGAACGGTGTCGATTTTCAACGAATCATCACCCATTGATACAATTGAATCATTGATTTGAGTGCTGTCCTTCTCAGCTGGCATGTTCATTACCGCGGTATCGGGTACATTCATGTTTTCCGTTATTGGTTTATCACAATCAGGCGATTCGCTGAATGAAACAATGATACGCACCAATGCATCGTTGAGTTTTTCAACTTTGTATTCATCGGTAGTTGGCGCTATATGCGGGTTCCCAATACCACTGTGATCGGTCAGAAAAACATATGTACCATTAGTAGCAAGCGCCATAGAACGAAGCAGATATTCGGTACTTTTATTCACTCCGCTGCATGCAAGCGGCGTGATTCGTATTCCTTTGGCTGCAGCACGCGAAACAGAATTCTGAATGCTTGTGATGATTGCCTGCGTTTCGTGTGGTGGTGCATCAAGCACAGGAAAAAGAATACGTGTTACAGCATTGTCACTCCAGGCAAGATTATTTACACTGATATGTAATGCCGAATCAACGGCCTCGGGATAATCACCACCACCACCGGCTCCGTTGGATCGCAAATACTTTATGGCCTCCGGAATGTTGCTTGTAAAATCTTTCTGAATGACAACATATGCATCGCCCATGTCGCGGTAAAATACAATGGCGAGACGAATACTGTTCCCGGGCAGTGAGTCCTTCACCCGCTCCACCACATCGCTGAGCTCCGACTGCAGATAAGCAATTTCATCCCCCATCGAACCTGTGGCATCAATCATGAAAGCAATGTCCACATTTTTTTCTTCGGAACAATTCACCGGAAGTTCAATAAAATTAATCCCGTTTTGAAACGAATCCACTTTCTTTAAAGGATATGTTTTATTCTCATAAATGACGTTGATTGAATATTTTTTATCTGCTTTCCCATCAAACATACCTGCCCATAGCTCGGCTTTTCCGGTATTATCAGTCCTGGCAGACCACACAACATTGCCAGTTTCATCCATCAAGACCGCAGTTGCATTATGCACAGGAAGTTTTTTCTTATTGGTTACCTGCACCACAAAACGGTTTTCGGGATATAATGTCCATTTCTTATTATAACTTGCCAAATCTGTTGTATTGATATCTTCCCACAATTTCCATTTCGTAAAATCATTCACTTCACCCGCAGTAAGCTGCCCCGCAGAAATCCCTGATGATGGTACAGCCCCACCTGCAACCTCTGTCCATGAAACCGGCATATCAGCAGAACCTTCGGCCTTATCGCCTCTTGCAAGCTTTGGCTTCCTATGACTCACAGATTTATAATCAGACATTTTAGCCACACTTTCGTAATCACATGTTACTGATATTTCATCATAAGAATGCACAATGACATCCGACAAGTAAATTTCATCAGCCGATAACTCAATTACTACATTTTCAATATCTGATTTCACATATATTATATGTTTGAAATAGCCCGGATATGATACTATCAACGAATCGCATCCCGCAGAATCAGCAATCAGAAAATCTCCTTCAAGATCAGTCAAAGCACCTGTTTTACCATCGCACCAATATACATGGGCAAAGGGGATGGGCTCACGGGTTTCTTTATCAATAACTTTCCCCTGCAGCATGGGAGTTTGGGCAATCACGCTTGCCGACAGCAGTAAGCATGAAACAATGATGAGTATAGTTTTCATATTTTTTCGGGTTTAATGGGTATAGGATGCACCAGTCGCGAAAGTTCACAAAAATGAATAAGCACCTGCAACTATGCTATTTCTACATCCAAAATCCCGGTTAAACCCGCATAATTTCTTGCACTTGAAAAAGGATAATCTTCGACACGGCTTGTCAGGCCGCTTTTCACGGGATTATTATGTATGTAATCTATTTTATTATAAATGAATTCTTTTGAAAACAATTCAACCGGATGATTATCCTGTTTCCATACCTGATAATCATTGTTGCGGGAATGTAGTGTTGAGATATCACTGAAAAAGCTGATAAACTCACTTGAATCAAATTCATCCTCTTCCTGTAGTGTCTTGAAAATATGCTTGCTTGTATGTCGCTTGAACTCACCGATGGTTTTACTCAGTGTCCCATTCTTACTATCAGCAATCATATGAATATGACTGGGCATAATTACCCATGCATAAATCCGCAACCCCTTGCAAGCTTGACAAAACTTCAAAGCATCGAGCACAATATTCCTGTACTTTTCAGCACCAAACAAATTCACCCAGCCAACCAAAGTCATTGTCAAAAAATACGGCTTCGTCTGATCAGAAATCTTGAATTTAAAGCCCTTCATCGCTATGCGAAGTATTGGTTTCGCTATGCGAAGTAT